>JAQGHQ010000043.1 GCA_028288765.1 Gemmataceae bacterium
TCGCCCACTTCGGGTCTTCCAGCAGCCACGCCCGAATGTGCTCCAACGAATCGGGCTGCTTCACGGCACCACTCATTGGTGTGCCCTCTGCGGCCGAACCTTTAATTGGTTTGTCGCAGGACAAACAAACACCGAACGCGACCAGCCGCCCCAACATGACGCAACTGATCCACCCGGAAAGCAGTTGCGTTTTATACTCGAACGACAGCTTTCAAATCTAACACGCTAACGGCCATTGTCGAACTCCCTGGTCCAACGGCCTGATCACCCCGGACTCGCCCTGGTTCAGGACAGGGATGGCCGTGCTCAACGCGCACCCGTTCAGGTGACGACGCCTGACCTTCCCACTTCGCGACTCCGAGGCAAGTCTAACAGACGGGCAGACGCCCATCCACTCCCACTCGGCGGCCGCACCCGGATACTTCCGGGCCAGGGCGTTCGGCAGGTACACCCGCCCGTGCCCCGCCCTCAGATCGCGGGCGTGAAGGGTCCTCACGTCTTCAAGATGGATCGTCAGACCGGGCTGGACGGCCGCCGGGAAGATGGTCACCCGGTCCTTCGCCCCCTTACCCTCCCGTACCGTCAACTCGTTCCGGGCGAAGTCGAGGTCCTTGACCCGCAACCGCAGGCACTCGAGGATCCGCAACCCGCTACCGTACAAGAGCTGGCCGATCAACCGGTGCGTCCCGGTCAGCTCGGCGAGGACTCTCTTGACCTCCTCCCGGGAGAGAACGACCGGGAGCCGCTTCGGCCGGTTCGCCCGGACGATTTGGAGCTGGTCCAGCGGGCGGTCGAGGACCGGGCCATACAGGAACAGGAGGGCGCACAGCGCCTGTTCTGGGTCGAGGCGGCGACCTGGCGGGTCACGGCCGGGTCGGTCAGGAAGGCGTTCACCTCCGGCTCGGCCATGTCGAGCGGGTGCCGCTTCTGGTGGAACAGGACGAACCGCTTGACCCAGTCGTGGTACGCGTCCTCGGTCCGGATGCTGTCGTGCCTGACCCGACAGGCGGCCCGGACCCGGTCGAGCAGCTTGGGCCCACTGGACGGGGGCATATGAGTGGACGGGTGATGACTATTCATGCCCCGATTTGACCGCGCCGGGCACGCGGGTGCAACTGATTTCTGATCCGGTTCTGAAGGGCGGCCAGCTGTTCCTTCCGGGCGTATGTCAGCCCGAGTGGATCTCGTCCGAGCGCCGGGGCTGGAACCGCAATTCCTTCTCCGGGAATTCTCTTGCCCCCGGCTTCCCTCTCTGCGAGAGTGAATTCATCTGGATTTCATCATCGATCGCCGGTTGTCCGTCACCGCCCCCGATGTTGGCCATGTCACCATCTGCCAACGTCCGCGCCACCAATTGATGTTCTCACCCGAGAATCCCACACACGAACCCGTTCCGACCTCTACCCCCGCAGGAGCACGACCATGGCGAAAGGCCGCGGCGATTTCACCGACGTCCTCATCCGCCGCAAACTGATCAGCCACGACCAGCTGGCGGAAGCCGAGGGCATCGCCGGCGCGACCGGGATCAAGCTGCAAGACGCCCTGGTCAAACAACAATACCTCTCGGCCAACGAGGTCATGTCCGCGATCGCCGAACACCACGGCGTTCAGTTCGTCGACCTGACCGAGATCGAGATCCCCAAGGTGGTGATCGAGCTCGTGCCCGAGTCGGTCGCCCGCGAGAACGTCGTCCTCCCCCTTGCCCTGGAAGGGAACGTCCTCAAGATCATCACCGCCGACCCGGCCAACTACGACACCATCCAGAAGCTCCAGTTCATCCTTAACAAGGACGTCGTTCCCGTCCTCGCCGTTCAGGAACAGATCCAGGAAGCAATCAACCGGAACTACGGGCAGACGGAAACGGAATCGGTCGACTCGATGCTCGTCGAGTTCACCGATACGGCAATCGAGTTCACGCAAACTGAATCCGTGTCAAATCTTGCGTCTGCCGACGAGTCTGAGGCCCCGGTCGTCAAGCTGTGTAACCTGATCATCCAGGAGGCGATCACCCTCCGGGCGTCCGACATCCACATCGAGCCATTCGCCGACCGGGTCCGGGTCCGCTACCGGATTGACGGCGTCCTGGTCGAGCGCGACTCCGCCCCCCGGCGGCTCCTCGCCCCGCTTCTGTCGCGTCTCAAGATCATGGGCAGTATCGATATCAGCGAGAAACGCCGCCCGCAGGACGGGCGGATCAAGATGACCGTCCAGGGGAAACACTTCGACCTCCGCGTCAGCCTCCTCCCGTCCGTCCACGGGCAGTCGGCGGTGATGCGGATCCTCGACCGCGGGAACATCCAGGTCAACATCCGCGACCTGGGGTTCGGCGAGGATGACTACATCCGGTTCCAGAACATCATCAAACGGCCGAACGGGATTTTCCTGGTGACCGGCCCGACCGGGTCCGGGAAAACCACGACACTATACTCGGCGCTCAACGAACTGAACCGGCCGGACCGGAAGATCATCACGGCCGAAGACCCGGTCGAGTATTACCTGCCCGGAATCAATCAGGTCGAGGTGAAGCACGGGATCGGGCTGGACTTCGCCCGGATCATCCGGGCCATGTTGCGTCAGGCGCCCAACATTATCCTCGTCGGCGAAATTCGCGACAAGGAAACGGCGGAAATCGCCGTGCAGGCCTCCCTGACAGGACACTTGGTTTTCAGTACGCTCCACACGAACGACGCGCCCAGTGCTGTCACCCGGCTTTCCGACATCGGCGTGCCGCCGTTCCTCATCGCCAGCTCCGTCATCGCCATCATGGGACAACGGCTCGTGCGCGTGAATTGCGTGAAGTGCAAGGAGCCCTACACGCCGGGCCAACAGGAATTGCGGGCCGCCGGCATCCAGCCGGACACCGCGGCGAAGGCGACGTTCATGAAAGGTCGCGGCTGTAACCACTGTCGCCAAACGGGTTATCGCGGCCGACAGGGGATTTTCGAGATGATGCGGATGACCTCGATCATCCGGGAATTGACCTTCGCCCAGGCCCCCACCCAGGAACTCCGTCGGAAAGCCCGGGCGAGCGGGATGAAGACGTTGCTCGAAGATGGTATTATGAAATCACTTCGGGGAATGACCACGCTGGACGAAGTGCTCAGCACCTGCCACGCCGAGGTGCTCGTGGCCGATGCTTGATCGTGAGGTCCGCCCAACTGCTGGGCGGCCGAGTTGTGCAGTCTTGCTGGTCGGTGCGGATTCCGGCCGGATCGTCGCGCAGGGACGCGCACCCCGAGCGGGGGAAATTTTCCCTATTTTTGGAACGACAACGGCCTACCGGGATAATGCGACACCGGGGGGACATGGCCGGGGCGTGAACGCCCGGCCGGAGGACCGGTCGGATATCTGGGTATTCGCCGGTCGGCCGTGGATCTTACACGACCAATCGGACCGGCGAGGGAAGAACCTTCGCCGCCCTTCTAATGCCCGGACCGACCGCCCGCCACCCGCTCCGATATCGCCTTATCGCGGCCACCCGCTCCGCTCACGGCCGCCGCCGTCGTCGTCCGACATGGCCGAGGGAATCTCGTGGCTTCGGTTTCGATGGAGAAGTTGCTGGCCACCGTGATCCAGATCAAGGCTAGCGACTTGCACATCAGCGTCGGCCAGCCGCCGGTGGTCCGCCACCAGGGGCGGATGCGGAAGCTTGACGCCAAGATCCTGGACAACGACGACACGACCGGTTTGATGAAGTCCATCACCCCCGACCGCTGCCAGCAGGAGCTCCAGCAGAAGGGCGGGGCCGACTTCGCGATCGAGTACGTCGACGGGTATCGGTTCCGGGTGGCCGTCTTTAAACAGAAGGGCACCATCGGGATGGTGCTCCGGCGCATCCCGAGCCAGTTCCTGACGTTCGAACAGCTCCGCACGCCGGAGGCGATCCGCCAGCTGATCGTCCGGCCCCGCGGGCTCCTGCTCGTCACCGGCCCGACCGGGTCCGGAAAGACGACGAGCCTGGCGTCGATGGTTAACTTCATCAACGACAATTACGACCGGCACATCATCACCCTGGAAGACCCGATCGAGTACTACCACAAGCACAAGAAGTGCACGGTCAACCAGCGGGAGATCGGGATCGACGTGCCGGACTTCAAGGAGGGCCTCAGACGGGCCCTGCGGATGGACCCGGACGTGATCCTGGTCGGCGAAATGCGGGACCTCGAGACGATCCGGGCCGCGCTCGAGGCGGCCGAGACCGGGCACCTGGTGTTCGGCACCCTGCACACCTCGGGGGCCGCGTCCACGGTCGACCGGGTCGTCACCGTCTTCCCCGAGAACGAGCAGGACCAGATCCGCACCCAGCTCGCCGGGTCCTTGATCGGCGTACTCTCGCAGGCCCTCCTGCCGCGGAAGCCCGAGGGGCTGATCGCCGCCTACGAGATGATGGTGGTCACCCCCGCCATCCGGAACCTGATCCGCGAGAACAAGACGTACCGGATCGACTCGTCCGTCCAGACCGGGCGGAAGCACGGCATGTTCCTCCTCGACGAGTCGCTCTTCCGGATGTGGCGGGAAGACCAGTGCGAGAAGGAGGAAGTGCTCCTCAAGTCGAACCGGCCGGCCGAGCTGGCCGCCAAGATCGCCCAGGCCGAACGGGGGCTCATGGACGACGAGGACGAGGACGGCGAGGAGACGGAGGACGAGGACGACGAGGACGACGAGGACGACGAGGAGGAGGACGACGACGGGCGGCGCCGCCGCCGGAAGTAGTCGCCGCCGGCGGGCGGGGCCGTGAGCTGCCCGCCCGCCGAAGAGGTCGAAGCCGTCCCGGACCAGAACCCTCGTACCCCCCAGAACACGCGAACAAGGCAGAATAGACGATGTCCACCCCGACCCCGAACAACCCGAACGGGCAGAACCCGCCGAAGAAGCCGGGGGCGCCCGCGTCGGCCCAGCCCGGCCAGAAGCCGGCCGCGGCGGGCAACGGTGCCCCGAAGCCCGGCCAGCCCCAGCCGGCCGCGGCGAAGCCGGCCGCCCCCGGGCAAAAAACCCCGGCCGCCGGCACCCCGCCGGTCGGCCCGAAGCCGGCCCCGAAGCCGGCCCCCAAGAAGCCCGCCTCGACGAAAAATCGGTTCGCCTACATCGACTCGAACACCCGCCAGCTCGGCCAGAAGATGGTCGACCTCGGGGTCCTCGACGACACCCAGCTCGAGTCCGTGTACGAGGACATGCGGAGCGTCGAATCCCCGCTCACCGACCTCCTCAAGGAGCGGGGGCTGGTCACCGACGACCAGCTGCTCCAGGCGACCGCCGAGCTCCACGGGATGCGGGTCGTCAACCTGGAGGACACCAAGCCGCAGCCGGAGGCGGTCAAGCTCGTCCAGAAGCAGATGGCCGAGCTGTACAAGCTCGTCCCGATCTCGTTCGAGAACGACACCCTGACCGTCGCCATGTCCGACCCGAACAATCTCCAGGCGATGGACGACCTGAAGAACCTGCTCGGGATCCGGAACGTCACCCCGATCCTCGCCCCGGCCAAGCAGATCGAGGACCTGATCACCAAGGCGTACACCGGGGAGAAGGAAGAGTCGATCACGTCCATCTACGCCCTGCTCGAGGCCGACGCCGACTTCGGGAACGCGTCCTTCAAGCGGGAAACGAGCATCGACCTGAACGACCTCCAGGAGATGGCGAACTCGTCCCCGGTCCGCAAGCTGATCAACATGGTCCTGCTGATGTCCATCCGGGACCACGCCTCGGACGTCCACTTCGAGCCGTTCGAGGAGGAGTACAAGATGCGGTACCGGTGCGACGGGGTGCTGTACGAGATGGTCCCCCCGCCCCGGCACCTGGCGACCGCCATCGCCAGCCGGATCAAGGTCATGTCGAACCTGGACATCGCCGAGCGGCGGCTCCCCCAGGACGGCCGGATCGAGCTGAACGTCGGCGGAAACCCGGTCGACATGCGGGTCAGCGTCCTCCCCACCCTGTTCGGGGAGAGCGTCGTCATCCGGGTCCTGGACCGGTCGAACGTCGGGCTCAGCCTCGACCGGATCGGGATGGACCCGGTCCTCCTCGCCCAGTTCCGCCAGGTCATCAAGAAGCCGAACGGGATCGTCCTGGTGACCGGCCCGACCGGGGCCGGGAAGACCACCACCCTGTACTCGGCCCTGTCCGAGCTGAACGACATCGACACCAAGATCATCACCACCGAGGACCCGGTCGAGTACGAGATCGACGGCATCGTCCAGTGCCCGATCAACCACGAGATCGACCTCACCTTCGCGGCCGCCCTCCGGGCCATCCTCCGCCAGGACCCGGACGTCATCCTGGTCGGCGAGATCCGCGACCTGGAGACCGCCGGGATCGCCATCCAGGCGTCGCTCACCGGGCACCTGGTGTTCAGCACCCTGCACACCAACGACGCCCCGTCCTCGATCACCCGGCTCCGGGACATGGGGGTCGAGCCGTTCCTCATCACCGCCACGGTCGAGGCGATCGAGGCCCAGCGGCTGGTCCGCCGGGTCTGCCAGAACTGCCGGACGGCGTACACCCCGACCCGCGAACAGCTGATGGAGCTGAACCTCCCCGCCGACGAGCTGAAGGGCCGGCCGTTCTACTACGGGGAGGGGTGCGACAAGTGCAACAACCTCGGGTTCAAGGGCCGGACCGGGCTGTACGAGCTGTTGATCCTGAACGACGACCTGCGGGACATGGTCAGCCGGGGGGCGAGCACCGACCAGGTCCGGGCGTACACCCGCAAGGCGGGCACCCAGGGCCTGCGGGACGCCGGCCTGAACGCCCTCTTCGCCGGGACCACCACCCTCGACGAGGTGGTCCGCGAAACGGTCCTGGAAGACGAAGCGTAGAGCCAGTCGGAAGGGGTCGTAAAGTCCTAAAGTCGTAACGTCGTAACGTCAGGAACCTGAAATCACCGGGAGGTCGTAGCGTCTTAACGTCGAACGTCGCACCGGACGCGGTCACGGTGAGCCGACGTTACGACTTTCGACTTTACGGCCTTACGACTCGGCCACGACGCCGCTCGGGAGAACACGAAATGCCGACGTACAAGTACGAGGCCCTCGACACCTCCGGGGTGGAGGTCAAGGACTCGATCGAGGCCACGAACGAGGAGGAGGCCTCGCAGAAGATCAAGGCGATGGGGTACTTCGTCACCAAGCTCACCGCGTCCGCCGGCGGGGGCAAGGCGAAGAAGAAGAAGAAGACCGGCAAGAGCCGCAAGACGTTCACCATCGGCGGCGTCTCGCAGAAGTCGCTGGTCACCTTCACCCGTCAATTCTCCACCCTCCAGGACGCCGGCCTGCCGGTCCTCCGGTCGCTCCGCATCCTGGAGCGGCAGATGAAGCCGGGCGTGCTCAAGAACTCCCTGATCGACGTGGTCGAGGACGTCGAGAGCGGGTCGTCCCTGTCCGAGGCGATGGGCAAGCACCCGAAGTCGTTCAACCGGCTGTACGTGAACATGGTCCGGGCCGGGGAGGCGGGCGGGGCCCTGGAGGTCATCCTCCAGCGGCTGGCCGACTTCCTCGAGAAGGGCCAGAGCCTGAAGCGGAAGGTCATCGGGGCGATGGTCTACCCGGCCGTCGTGATCTTCGTCGCGGTCGCCATCCTGACGTTCATCATGGTGGCCATCATCCCGAAGTTTAAGAAGATCTTCGACGAGTTCGGGCTGACCCTCCCGTGGGCCACCCAGACGCTCATCAAGGTGAGCGTCTGGATGGCGGACTACTGGTGGACGATCCCGATGTTCCCGATGGCCGTGTACCTGCTCATCAAGCTCGTCCGCATGAGCAAGGCCGGGACGTACGCGCTCGACCGCGCCCTCCTCTGGGTGCCCGTCCTCGGCGACCTGATCGAGAAGACGATCGTGTCGCGCACCAAGCGGACGCTCGGGACGCTCATCGCCTCCGGCGTGCCCATCCTGGAGGCGCTCAACATCGTCAAGGAGACGGCCAACAACGCCGTC
>JAQGHQ010000082.1 GCA_028288765.1 Gemmataceae bacterium
GGCCGGGCGGGCCGGAAGAGGAAGGGCGCTGGCTCCGGAACCCAGGGCGGTGCCCGGGGCTATCCTGTCCCAGCCTTTCAGGCTGAAATCCCAGATCCGCCGATCGCTCGAGGATTTCGACAAAGCACCCGCTGCTCACTGCCCACTGCCCACTGCCAGCCTCTCCCCCTCCAGCCGCCGGAACTCCGCCTCGTCGATCCGCCCGAACCGGACCCGGTCGCCGACCCGGAGCGGGAAGAATCCGGCGGGCAGGTCCACGATCACCAGCGGGGTCCGGCCGATCAGGTTCCACCCGGCCGGCCGCGGGAGCGGGTAGATCCCCGTCTGCCGGCCGGTCAGGCCCACGCTCCCCGGCTCGACCCGCAGCCGCGGCGACGCCAGCCGGCCCACCCCACACAACTCCGGCGGCAGATACCCCAGGTACGGAAACCCCGGCGCGAACCCGACCGCGTACACCGTGTATTCCGTGCCGGTGTGCAGCCGGATCACCTCGTCGGCGGACAGCCCGGTGTGTTCACACACCCGGGCCATGTCGAGCTGACGTTCGTAACAGACGGGGATTTGGAACGTCCGGGGCGGGCGGGGGGCGTGAGCCCCCCGGGCGAACAGGCCCGCCGCAGAACCGGGAGACGGATCCTCGGGGGGCTCACGCCCCCCGCCCGCCAGATCGGCGACCCAGCTCATCACCGCCCGGAGCCCGACCGCGTCCGCGTCGAAGAACACGCCGGCGGTGGCGTAGGCCGGGACGACGTCCTGGAGCCACGGCGGGGCCGCCGCCCGGACCGCGGCCGCGAACCGGACCGCCGCGGGCTCGTCCGGGAAGTAGGCCAGCACCGCCTGGTCGCCGAGCGGGACGACCCGGCCGGCGGCCGGGCCGGCCCGCCTCACTTGATCGTCGTCACCCACGTCGCGAGTACCTTGGCGACCTCGGCGAGCTGGTCGCCGGACACCTTGTCCGGGGTGTCGCTGAGCTTGTGCCAGTGCGGGTAGTCGAAGTCGATCAGGTCGACGGTCGGGATGTCGACCCGGTTCAAGGCGATGTGGTCGTCGAGCACGTCCGGCCCGGGCTCGTACTTGAACGACTTCGCCCCGACCCCCGCCGCCACCCCCCACACCTGCTCGCACACCTTCGGGGCGAACTCGAGCGAGTGCCGCTCGACCCGCAGCACCGCCCCCTTCGCCGCGAACAGGTCGAGCAGCACCCCGGCCTCGTACCGGTGCTTGCGGGTGGCCCGCGTCTTCGCGTAGTCGGCCGCGAAGTGCTCGGACCCGAAGAAGTACTTGTCCCCGCCGAACTGGTTCGTCTCGAACACGTACTCCTCGCCGTCGAACAGGACGAAGTCGACGCCGACCTCGGTCTTCAGCCCCTTCATGTGGTGGGCCATCTCCATCATCCACGCGACCCCGCTGGCCCCGTCGTTCGCGCTCACGAACGGCTTGGTCCAGTTGGCCCGGGCCGCCTCCTGGTCGGCGACCGGGCGGGTGTCGTAGTGCGCGCAGACGAGCACCCGGCGGGCCTTGTCCGGGTGCCACGAGATGACGAGGTTCGTCATCGGCGTGTCGGCCCGGCGGCTGAGCTGGCGGGCCTTGAACTCCTGCCGGGCGACCGTCGCCCCGTGGTCCTTGAAGTGCTTCTCGACCAGATCCTGCTGCTTCGTCATCCCCTCGGTCCCGCTCACCCGGGGGCCGATATCGCAGAGCTGTTTGAGGTACTTGAGGGCCCGCTCCTGATCGAACTCGACGGCGGCGGCGACGGCGGTCGGCTTGGGCACCGTGTCCTCGGCGAATGAGGTCTTCTTCGGCGGGTCGGTGCCGGCCAGGCACCCGACCGAGGCCGACACCCCGGCGGCACCCACCGCCGCCCCGACCACCCAGCCCGTTACCCGATTCATGGAGAAACCCTCCCGGGGAGCAATGACGAATGCCCCACCAATGCCCCACCAATGACGAAGGGGAAACCCCCGGCCGGCACCGCCCCTCAAGGTCGTTCCTTCGTCATTGGTGGGGCATTGGTGGGGCATTCGTCATTACCCGAGTTATCGCCCGAGTCCGGAAGGCAATCTTCCCGACTTTGCACATCTTACCGGCCGCGGCCGGGCGTATCGAGCCGGACCGCCACCATCCGGGCGGATTGTAAATCTTGCCCTGTTCACCGGCAAATCCGCCCGGCATATACCCCGCCTCACTCGCTCGGAGGCGGTCGCGGCGGTCGGGGCCGTTGGGGAACGGCACCGGCAGGAACGAGTCGCGACCCGCTGGTTTCCGTGCCGTCCGGCCTGGTCCGGTCGGCCCGGCCGCGTCGGCCCGCTCAGTTAAGAGGGGCCGACGGGGAAGAGCGGGAGGGGGTTCCGGTGGATTCGTTTCAGGGCCGCCGGAGTCGAGACCGATAACTGGCTGGCAGGTGCCGGTGACTTCCCGCCCGGTGCCTTCGGGGGAGTGGCGAGCTGTTCGCATTCGCGCCGGAAGGATGGCCGTTCCCCGGGATCGACCGGTACAGACCGACCGCGGCGGGCAGGGGAAGCTGCCGCGGGTGGTACGCCGGACGAACCGGGGATCCGATCGCGGCCGTCCGACCGGGTGCCCGTGGGGGGGGAAGTCGGCGGCGGGACGGGTATCCCCGGACCGCCGCCGGCGTGCGGGACTTCGCGAAGGCCGGCTCGCCAGAGATCAGGGAGGATTCGATCGTGACCCAAGTCGATACGGACGTCCACCAGCTCTGGCTGGAGTACCGCGAACGGCCGACCGTCGGGCTGCGAAACCGGCTCGTCGAAATGTACCTGCCGCTCGTGAAGTACAACGCGGAACGGATCTGGGCCCGGTTGCCGGACGGGGTCGAACTCGACGACCTGATCAGCGCCGGGGTGTTCGGGCTGATGGACGCGGTCGACGCGTTCGACCTGACCCGGGGGGTGAAGTTCGAGACGTACTGCGTCCCCCGGATCCGCGGGGCGATGCTGGACGAGCTGCGGACGATGGACTGGGTGCCCCGGCTGGTCCGGTCGAAGTCGAGCAAGATGGAGGCCGGCCGCAAGGAGCTGGAAGCGGCGCTCGGCCGCCCGCCCCGGCCGGAGGAGCTGGCCGCCAAGCTCGGCATCCCCCTGGAGCAGCTGGACGACTACGTCGGCGAGGCGACCGCGGTCAACCTGGTCAGCCTGAACAAGAAGTGGTACGAGACGGACAGCTACAAGGACGTCCGGGAGATCGACGTCCTGGAGGACAAGAAGGCCGAGGACCCGACCCACCGGCTCCAGAACCGCGACCTGATGAGGCTGGTCACCCGCGGGCTGAACCGGAACGAACGGCTGATCGTCATCCTCTACTACTACGAGGAGATGACGATGAAGGAGATCGGGGCGACGCTCAACCTGAGCGAGAGCCGGGTGAGCCAGATGCACTCCAGCATCGTCCAGCGGCTCCAGGCCCATCTCTCGAAGCGGAAGGGCGAGTTCAACAACTGACCGGCGAACGACCGAGAGCGCAACCGCCCGGGGGAAACCCCGGGATTTTTCGTTTTTGAGAGTAGCCCACCGCTCCGCGGCGGGCGACTCTCTCGTTCACGGTCCGGATAAGGCTGTCTGTTTTGTGGCACAGGTCTCCAGACCGGTGCAGCTGCACCGGTCTGGAGACCTGTGCCACAAAGATATAACCAGACACCTTCAATCGGATCAGGTATCAGGCCGAAGTTCCTGTCGTCCCCTCCAGCCCGCCCAGAAACTTCGCCGCACACGCGCCGAGCACGTCGCAGTTGTACCCGCCCTCCTGCACCACCACGACCGGCACCCCGGACTGCCGCACCCCCGCGCCCATCTTCGCGAAATACTCCGTCGGCAGGCGGAACCCGCCGATCGGGTCGGCCTCGTGCGAGTCGACGCCGAACGACACCACCACGAACGCCGGCCGGAACCCCGACACCACCTCCAGTGCGGTTTCCAGCGCCGGGCGGTACTTCCGCTCGCCCGTCCCGGGGGGCAGGGGCAGGTTGCGGTTGAACCCGAGCCCGGGCCCGGTCCCCGTCTCGTCCTCGAACCCGGAGAAGTACGGGAACAGGAGCTCCGGGTCGCCGTGGACCGAGACCGTGAGCACGTCCGCCCGGTGGTAGAAGAGGTGCTGCGTCCCGTTCCCGTGGTGGACGTCGAGGTCGAGGACCGCGACCGGGCCGAGCTTCGACAGGCGGTCGGCCGCGAGGGCGGCGTTGTTCAGGTAGCTGTACCCGCCGCACCGGGCCTTCTCGGCGTGGTGCCCCGGCGGCCGGGTCAGGACGTAGACCGCCCGGTCGCCCCCGCCCGCGACGAGGTCCGCCGCGCGGAGGGCGGCCGCGGCCCCGCCGAGCGCGGCCGCGTAGGTGCCGGCCGTGATCGGCGTGAACGTGTCGAAACAATACCCCCCGCGGGCCGCCCGCCCGCCCCGGACCCGCGGCGCCGGGCCGAAGGGGAACACCGACGGCACCACGAACCGCGGGGCGGCCCCCCGGGCCTTGGCGAGCTCGGCCCCGGTCTCCCGGAGGTACGTGACGTAGGCCGGGTCGTGCAGGCCGGTGACGGCGTCCGCGTCGCCCGGCGGTGCGTCCTCGAAGACGAACCCGCCGCGGACTTCGAGGGCGGCGCGGATCGCGGCGACCCGGTCGGGCACCTCCCACGGCGGGACCGGGAGGCCGTTGTCGGTCTCTTGGGGCGGGGCGTGGGCGGCCTGGTGGCGGTTGACGATCACACGCATACGTACCGGTTTACGCCCCGGGGGCCGGGGGCTCCAGCCCCGGGCCGGGAAGATCCGGCCCGAGAGCCCGGACGGGTGCCTCCCAGTTCGGTTCCTCACATGTCCACGGCTCTGGGACAAGTGTCAGTCAAAGGCGGTCGGTCGGAGGCGCCGTAAGTGCTGGTTTTCCTCGGGTGCAGTTGATCCCCGGGAAAGTCCCTTCACCCCTGTGCCGAGGGGCTTTCGCGGGGATCAACTGCACCCTAGCTGCACAGGTTTTCCAGGCACTTACGTCGCGCCAGGGTGACCGCCTTTGGGTGTCATCTGTCCCAGAGCCGTGGACATGCCACCCGACTGTTTGTCTGTGCCGGCTGCCGGGTCCGGTCAGCACAGGAACGGGTCTTCACCGAGGAGATCGAACAGGTTTCGCACCAGGTGAAGCCCGGACGGGTTCCGAGCGAAGTAAGTGTCGAGCTCCTGCAAGCGTCGCCGTCCGGCGGACGGGTCGACTAGCCTCCACACCCTGGCGATCCCGCCATTGCGGGCCTTCCGGTGGGATCGGTGCGACGAGAGCCGCCCTTCCGGGGTCAGTACAGGAGCGATGATCCCACGCCCCGCGAGTCTCCTGGGTATGACCCCCCGCCACTTCCCCCCGCGGGGGTACGGCTTGGTCATGTACCCGGGCGGGGTGGCCTCGGTGAGAGTACCAGTGCCGTCCGGACTTGCGAGCAGGACGCGGAGAAACAGCCTCTCGGCGTCGAGGAGGAGGGGCTTGTTGCTGCCGTGGTCTGGGTCGGTGATAGTGGCCATTGTCGTCTCCGTGAGGGAAGTGGGCGGGAGAAGTTCCCGCCACTCACGGAAGTAGATGCACAGAGGCCGGTTAGAATACCGGGGAACGTGTTTTCTGATTGCCAGAGAAATGGGGATGGACACCGTGGGAACTAAGAAGACCGGGCAGGAATCGCGGGGTCAGTATTTCGTCAGGTAATGCTTCCTGACTGAGTTTCCTGACCAGGGTTGCCCTTAATCCAATCGAGAGCGGCTCGAAACAACTTCTCGTCGAACCCTCTCTTGGCCTCCCCTACTCGCTTCCTGAACTCCTTGTTACCGCGGAAGTAGTTCATCAAAGCTTTTGGCCCCCAACCTGGGTGGGCCTGAACTGCTGCGCGAATGATGCGGTAGGTGTTCAAAAGAGCTTCCATCGCTGGGGAAAGGTGTTTCGCTTCCTCCAGTCTACGCCGGCCGGTGCGAGCCTTCGGATTGCTGAGCAGTGGGTTGCGCGGTCCGCTTCCGTTGCCGCTGGATTCGTTGATCCGACGCCCGATCAGCTCAATCCATGCGTTCAGATTTACTTCTGCAATTCTGCGGAGTGGTTCGGAAATTCTCGGTGGGAGGATCGCAGATCGCGATATATGAAATGGGGTCGATGCGCTCTCGTTTGTGGGGTGGTTAACCCAAAGGATGCGACCGTCGTTCTCAGACGGGTCGTCCTGAAACACGGGCCTGTAGCCCAACCGTTCGGCTAGGCGATTGATCCCCAGGGTGTTCAGACAGACGGGGGACGGGTCATCCCACTTCTTCTCGTAGAGAACGCGATACAGGTCGTCGCAGGTTCCGAAATGCCGCACACAGAGGAGAATCGCCGCTCGCAATACAAACTCGTCACCTCCAGGCGAGCCGGAAGAGGAGCAAGGTGCTGGCGAGCGGAGCGGAGCGGTTAACGATTGAGTCCGGCCGTCAGGCGAGTCGGACATGGTAGCACTTACGGCAGCGGCCCGCCCGGTCGGGGCCGGCGGCTCTGTTGTGTGTGTACGGACCCTGACGATGTCTTTATTGGAACACGGGTTTGCAGGATCTTCTCTCAACCCGCGGGGGAATTCGGCGAGCAAGTCTTCTCCGAACTCCCGGCCTTCGACAATCTCGACGGGCGCTTTCTCACCGATCCGGGGCAGCAGGCGAATCAAGTCTTGGCGCGAAAAGCGAGCGTCAGCCATCCGACCACATTCTTCCAGCCAAAGTTCGTGCGCAGAGGGTCCGAACTTTTGGTGGTTTCTAGATCCGATCATCTGCGGCCAACAGAGTTGCACTACACTATCGGCCGCCTTTCGGAGAGGTGGTTCGGCCGTGTCGGCTTTCTCACCCTTGTTAACGAGATATGTGAGGGCATCCCCAGCCAAAATATCGACCAGATGATGAGCGAAGCGAGTTGCTCCCCTGATACGTTGTCGGATTTGCCCTAGCTGCGTTTCTGGCCGTCGACTCTCAGTGGCTGTGCGAAAACGCAGTGTAAGCCCGTATAATGGGTTATGAGAACCCGACGCTATCCGACCGACCTAACCGACGCACAATTTGCCCGGCTTAA
>JAQGHQ010000085.1 GCA_028288765.1 Gemmataceae bacterium
GGCCGGGCGGGCCGGAAGAGGAAGGGCGCTGGCTCCGGAACCCAGGGCGGTGCCCGGGGCTATCCTGTCCCAGCCTTTCAGGCTGAAATCCCAGATCCGCCGATCGCTCGAGGATTTCGACAAAGCAACCGCGACCCACGAGAAGTGATTCGTTCCAGACCTGCCGCTCGCCTTACTTCTTCGGCGGCGGCGGGCGAGGCCGTTTGAACGGATCGTCCATGAAGTCGGGCGGTTTTTTCGGCGGTGGGCCTTTCGGCGGCGGCCCTTTCGGCGGAAACCCGCCGTGAGGCGGGTGACCGGGCATTCTCACCCGCTCGGCTTCACCCCTTGCCCGCCACCCGCCGGCATTGTCACCGAGTTGATCCAGGACACCCGCCAGCTGGTCCAACGTCGCCGCAAGGGGGTCTCGGGCGTGCCGGCCGGCGGGCGGGCCGGCGAACAGGATCGGCCGCAAATCCGCCGCCGCAGCCTCCAGGAGTTGTTGGGCGTCCCGTAACTTCCCGCCGTCGGCGAGGATCGCGGCCAGCCGTTGCCGGGCGGTCACATGTTCCACAACCACGTGCGGTGGCCGGGGGTTCGGGTCGCCGGACGGGGCGAACAGCTCGACCGCCTGGCGGTACGCGGCCTCGGCCCCCGCGAGGTTTCGGCCCTTTTCCCGCGCCCAGCCGAGCTTCAGGTACACCGTCCCGACGGACCACCGCTTCGGCGGCCCGGTGAACCCCCGGCCGTAATCCGCAGCCCGGAGTAACTGGGCCTCGACGCCGCCGTCCCCGTCCGGGGCGTTGGCGTGCGCCAGCATGATCTCGAATCTCACCTCGTCGTCGGTCGGGTACTCGGTTTCCAGCCCGTCGAGGAGTCCCATCGCCCGCCGGAATGAGGCCGCGGCCTTCTCGTCCCGGCCGAGCCAGTGGTGCATCTCCGCGACCCGCCGGTGCGCCTTGGCCGCCTCGAACCGCAACCGCGGGTTGGTCGCGTTCTGCTCGGCGAACCTGTCGTAGAAGGCCAGGACGGCTTCGAGCATGGCCGCCTTGTCCGCGGCCTCTCCCGTGTTCGGCCCGTCCGGGGCTCCCGGCGGCCCGCCGGTTCGCGGCCCAGCCCCGGGCCGGAACTCGTCCCCGCCGGCCGCCTCGAACACTTTTTCGAACGCCGCCAGCGACAGCCGCAGATTCGCCTCCAGCTTCGCCGACGCTTCCTCGGCCTCGCCGCGTTTCTTCTCCTCGGCCGCGAAGGCGGCTTTCGTCCGCACGTATCCGACCCACCCCACCACGGTCGCGAGCAGCAGGGCCGCGACTGTGATCGAGGACAGCAGCGCCACGACGGGGTTTCGCCGGCACAGCCGCAGGCCCCGGGCGGCCCAGCTCTCCCGCCGGGCGCGGATCGGCCGGTCGTCGAGGAACGCCCGGAGGTCGGCGGCGAATTCCCCGGCCGAGGCGTACCGCCGCCCGGGCTCGCGGGCCATCGCCTTCAGGACGATCGTCTCCAGGTCGCGGGGGATGTCGGGGTTCAGCTGCCGGGGCGGGGTCGGGTCTTCGTGCTCGAGCTGCATCATCATCCGGGCGGGGGGGGCCTCCGTGAGCGGCAGGGAAAGGGTGAGGAGTTCGTAGAGCGTGGCCCCGAGCCCGTACACGTCGCTCCGGGCGTCGGCCTCGCCGTGCAGGCTCTCGGGGGCCATGTACTGGAGTGTGCCGAGGATGTGTCCGGTCTCGGTCAGCCCGTGGTGGTCGACGAGCTTGGCGAGCCCGAAGTCGGTGACCCAGACCTGCCCGCGGTCGTCGAGGAGCAGGTTCCCGGGCTTCACGTCGCGGTGTAACACCCCGTTCTCGTGGGCGTGCTGGAGGGCCTCGGCCGCCTGGATACCGATCCCGGCGACGAACGCCCAGTTTCCGCTCTCCGGCGCGTCCCCGACCCAGGTTTCCGGGCCGGAATGCGGTTCCGATGCCGGCGGCGGGCTGCGGCCCTCGACCACCACCACGGCCGTATCCACGGTGCCGGCCGCGCCCCGGGTTTCGCGGCCCGCCGCCTCGCGCCACCGGGAGACGACCCCGTACAGCCCGCGGCCGGGGATGAGCTGCATCACGTAGTACGGCAGCCCGTCCTGCTCGCCGACGCCGAACACCGGCACGATGTTGGTGTGGTGTAGCCGGGCGGCGGCTTTCGCCTCCCGGACGAATCGCTCCCGCCGTTCCCCGTCGAGCTGGGAGTGGGAGGAGAGGACCTTCAGCGCGACCCGCCGGCCGAGCGACTCCTGGACCGCCTCGAACACCACCCCCATCCCGCCCCGGCCCAGCTCCCGGACGATCCGGAAATCGCCCAGCCGGGCCGGGAAAGACTTCCGGCCCGCCGCCGGGGCGGCCTTGCGGAACTGCTTCAGCTGTTCCATCTGGGCGACGGCCGGGAGGAGATCCAACAGCTGATCGGCCAGCTCGGGGTGGGCCGCGGCGTAATCGCTCACGGACGGCCGCTCCCCCCGGCGGAGCTGGTCGGCGAATTCCTCGGCCAGGACATCGACCGGGTCGCGGTCCGGGTCGCTCGGGCTCATGGCGGCGTCTCGCGAGAAGCGTTCGGGTCAGCCGGTCTGAAGAGCGTTCGGGCCGCGGGCGGCCGGGCTGGCGGTGGTATTCCGCCCTACTCCCCGGGTTCGGCCGGTGCGGTGAACCCGGGAATGTCCTTCAGGATTTGCCGCAACCGGGCGAGTGCCCGGACGTACCGCTTGCTCGCCGCGGCGGGCTGGATGCCCAGTAGCTCGGCCGTTTCGCCGTTGCCCAGTTCCTCGAAGTGCCGCAAGACGAGCACTTCGCGGTCGAGTGCGTCCATCCGGCCGAGCGCTTCTTCGAGCAGGGCGAACGTTTCGTTCTTCTGGGCCGCGTGGCTCGGCGAGGTCAGGTTCCCGAGCAGGCAGGCGGCGAGACAGGCGGAATCCGCCCCCGGCCCGCCCCGGTTCATCCCGATCTCCCGGCCGGCGTCCCGCTTCCCGGCCATGTGTTCGCGGTGGACTTCCGCCAGCCGCTGGGCGACGACCAGCCGCAACCACCCGAAGAAGGGTTGGCCGGGCTTCGCGAAGTAGTGTTCGACCCGCTTCAGGGCTTCGATGTACGCATCCTGAAGGACGTCCGACGCGGACACCCGGCCGGCCAGCCGGTGGTCGAGCCGGAGGTCCACCATCCGCCTGAGCCTCTCGCGGTGCCGGTCGAACAGCTCGGCCAGCGCCGTCTGGTCGCCGGCCTGGAGGCGGGCGACCAGGCCGGCGATCTCCTGTTCGGAATCGGGCAACATGGACGGTCCCTGGGGGTAGGGGCACCCCACATCTTAAAACGGAACCCGCACCCCGTCGAAGACTGTTCAGCCCGGCCGCGAAAAGAGTTCTTCCTAAAGTGCGTCTCCGGCCCGCCCGGCTTCGCGTTTCAAGCTTCGGTCCGGTTGGCGAGAACCAGGCCGACCGGGACCGTCTTATTCGAGAAAGGGGCATCGATGTTCTGGGTTTCGAAGGTGCTGACCCCGGTCGCGCTCGTGGCCGGGATGACGGTGGGGGCGATCACCCTCGCCCAGCCGCCGGGCGGCGACGGGCCGCGGGACAAGGGCGACCCGCCGGGCGAGAAGAAGGCCCGCCCCGGCGGCGAGAAGAAAGGCCCCCCGTTCGGGGAGAAGAAAGACGGGCGGTTACACCCCGGGGACCGTGGCGGGCCGGACAGGTCCGACCCGGTGGTCGAGGCGTGGGTGAAGGTGCTGATCGAGAAGATCACCGACCCGCACGACTCGGTTCGCGACAGCGCCCGGGCGGCACTCGTGGCGGTCGGCCGACCGGCCGTTCCCGCCCTGCAGCGCCTGGCCGACGGGGAGGACGGGGCGAAGGCGACGGCGGCCCGGAAACTCATCGCGGCGATCGACCGCGGGCCGGGCGGCCCCGGCGGGTTTGGGGGATTCCCGGGCGGTCCTGGTGGCCGAGGGCTTCCGCGCCCCCCGATGCCGCCCCCGCCCCCGCCGGTACCGGGTGACGCCGGAGACGACCCTCCGCCACCCCCACCCGGGGCTGGGCGGCCGAACCCGCCCCCGCGCCCGCCGGGCCGGCCGGGCGGTCCCGACGGGCC
>JAQGHQ010000095.1 GCA_028288765.1 Gemmataceae bacterium
ACCTGGGCGGGGCGGTCGAGTTGGCCCGGCAGGTGAACCTGTTGCCGACCCATTCGACGGACAAGGTGATCCGGTACGAGGCCCACCTGTCCCGCCAGCTGACCCAGACGTTCCAGCTGCTCGACCGGCTCCAGGCCGCCCGGGTCGGGGGTCGGCTCCGGCCGCCGGCCGCGGCGATGACCCCGACGGAGGAGTGGGAACCCGAGTGTGTGCCGCCCGCCGTGCAGGCGGTCGATTCTGCGGAACGAACCCAATCCGCACCCGAGGTTCCGGCCGCCGTGGTGGTCGAGCCGGTCCAACTGGCCGGGCGAGAGGACGTTTCTACGGATCGAACCCAATCCGCACCGGAGATGTCGCCCATCGTGGCGGCCGAGCCGGTCCCGCCGGCAGTCTGGGGGGTCGTTTCCGCGGAACGAACCCAATTCGCGGCGCCGTCTCCGCCCGTTGTCGCGTCCGGCTCGCTCCCAGGTGGTCCGGACGGGGTCATCGGACTGATGAGGTAGCGAGGTACTGGGCGTGTGATGGGGATACTCGGCCCCTGCCTCCCGGAGGCAGTGCGACGAGTTCGGGGCGGCACGGACATCGCCTGCGCGTCGGCCAGGCGACAGAGAGGTGAGCGCAACCACCCATTTCTGCCGATGTTAACGCCGGACAACCGTCCTTGCGGGAGGGGCTACCCGCGGGGTACGGTATCCTTATGAACACACTTTCCCCGCCCGACCCCGCGGAGCGCTTGGCCATGACGGCCCCCGTCGAGACCAACCTCTTCGGCGAGCCAGACGGCGGGCCCGACCCGACACCCGCCAACCGGTATTCCGGGCTGTTCGCCGACATCGTCTTCGACCGCCCGTTCGACCACGCCTTCACCTACGCCGTGCCGGACGACCTCGTCGGCAAGGTCGGGGTCGGGAAGCGGGTCGAAGCCCCGTTCGGTAAAGGGAGCAAGAACACCCCGGGGTTCTGTGTCCGGGTCACGGACCGCATCCCGGACCGCACCGACATCAAGCCGATCACCCGCGTAATCGACGACGACGCCCTGGTCGACGACCACCTCATGAAACTCACCCGGTGGATGGCCGACTACTACCTCTGCGGGTGGGGGCAGGTGCTGCACGCGGTCGTCCCGGCGGGCGTGCGGGAGAACGCCGGCACCCGGCGGGCGGTGTTCGTGGAGCCGGTCCCGAAGGACCAGCTGCCGAACCCGCTCCCGACTGTCACCCCGCACCAGAAGGCCGCCCTGGACCGGCTCAAAAAGGAGGGCCACCCGCTCGAACTCGGCCAGCTCGCCCGCATGGCCCGGTGCGGCCCCGGGGTCGTGTCGGGGCTCGTGAAAAAGGGGCTGCTCCGCAAGTACACCGAGCGGGTGGAGAGCGACCAGGCGGCCCGCGAGGCCCCCGATTCGGATGACCCGGAGGCGAACGCGCCCGCCGAGTCAGCAAACATCGAGCTGAACACCGACCAGGCCCACGCCTGGAGTCAGATCCGGACCGTGCTCGCGGACGGCGGGTATCACCCGTTCCTGCTCCACGGGGTTACCGGGAGCGGGAAGACGGAAATCTACCTCCGGGCCATCGAGGAGGTCGTGAAGCAGGGGAAGGAGGTGATCGTCCTCGTCCCCGAAATCTCGCTCACCCCTCAGACGCTCCAGCGGTTCCGGGGGCGGTGCGGGAATGTCGCGGTGCTCCACAGCCACCTCACCGACGCGGAGCGGGGCGGGTACTGGCGGCGGGTCGCGGGCGGGCAAGTGCAGGTCGTGGTCGGGGCCCGCAGCGCGGTGTTCGCCCCGACCCGCAAGCTCGGGCTCGTCGTGATCGACGAGGAGCACGAGAACAGCTTCAAGCAGGAATCGACCCCGCGGTACCACGCCCGCGACGTGGCGGTCATGCGGGCCCGGCTCGAAGACATCCCGATCATCATGGGGTCGGCCACCCCGAGCCTGGAGAGCTGGGCGAACGCCGCGCGGTCCGGCGGGTACACACTCCTGAGCCTGCCGACCCGGGTCGAGAGCCGGCCGATGCCGGCGGTGAAGGTGATCGACCTGCGGCACGAGCCGAAGACCCCGGGGAAGCATTTCGCGATCAGCCCGACGCTCGAAACGGCGATGCGGGGCGCCCTGAAGGCCAAGGGGCAGGTCATGCTACTCTTGAACCGCCGGGGGTTCAGCACGCACGTCCACTGCCCGGCGTGCGGGCACGTCGCCCAGTGCCAGAACTGCGACCTCGCCCTCACCTTCCACCGGACGAAAGCCGCGCTCGTGTGCCACTACTGCGGGTGGGAGACGGCCCCGTTCCAGAAGTGCCCGGCGTGCGGCCAGGCGGCGATCCGGTATCAGGGCCTCGGGACGGAGAAGCTCCAGGCCGAGATCGAGGAGAAGTTCCCGGCGTTCGTGTGCCAGCGGATGGACTCCGACACGATGACCCGGCCGGGCAGCCACCAGCGGGTGCTCGACGCGTTCCGCGACGGGCTAATTCAGATCCTGGTCGGCACGCAGATGATCGCGAAGGGGCTCGACTTCCCGAACGTCACCCTGGTGGGGGTGGTCAACGCCGACGTGGGCCTTCACCTGCCGGACTTCCGCAGCGCCGAGCGGACGTTCCAGCTGCTCGCCCAGGTGGCCGGCCGCACGGGCCGCGGGGAGAAGGGCGGGCAGGTCCTCATCCAGACCTTCACCCCCGACCACCCCTGCGTCACGCTCGCGGCGAAGCACGACTTCGTCGACTTCGCCGGGCTGGAGCTGGCCCACCGCAAGGAGCACCGCTACCCGCCCTACGAACGGCTCGCCAGGCTGATCGTCCGGAGCGAGAAGGAGGACGCGGCGGCCCAGTTTGCCGATCAGCTGGCCGCGGCGTTCAAGGAGGCCATGCGGCGGGTCGGGGGCACGAGTCCGCAGCCCGTCCCGGCCTCGCCGCCGATCCGGTTACTCGGCCCGGCGGAGTGCCCGGTGTTCCGGCTGAATAACTTCTACCGGTTCCACTTCCAGGTGCAGTCCGAGAACAGCGCCCAACTGCACGAGGTGCTACGGACCGTCCTGGCCGTGGCCCGCCCGCCGGGCGGGGTCGAGTTCCAGGTCGACGTCGACCCACACAACATGCTGTAGCGCCTTACCTTTAGCAAGAGGGATGCCGGTGCCGGTGTGGCGACAAACAAGACTACTCGGGTATTTGCCAAAATAGCGAACTTGGAGGAATCTGAACAATATTTCACTATTGATGGTGGGCTGGTGGGAATTCCCACTTGACCACCGGTCCACTTTGCTATATGATTTAGGGAAAGGACCCCACTTGGAGTGCGGGGCCGCTGCACCACGACAATATAAAGGTTTAACTTATGTCATCGCGAACTCGGAAGGTGGACACGAAATGCCGTGTCGTCCTGCCCGAGCAGTTTGCCGGCAGGACGGTCGCGATCGAAGGTATTGGCGAAGACGAAGTTCGGATTCGGATCGTGCGGGCTCCGCGTCGGTGCCCGTCGTTGAGCTGGCTTGTGGCCGGCGCGACGGAAGAAAATCTCGCGTCCGATGCAGACTTCGGGCTTCCGCAAGGAGAGGAACTGCTGTGACGATGGACCGTGACGACCGTTACGTTCCCGAACGGGGGGATATTGTGTGGATTGATTTGGACCCACAAGCGGGACACGAGCAGGCCGGGCATCGGCCTGCCCTCGTTCTTTCCCCTAAAGTGACGAACGCTTTGGGTTTCGCCACGGTCGTACCGATAACGAACCGGGCCCGGGGGAACCGATTTGAAGTCGTCCTCCCGTTCGGGTCAGAAACAACCGGAGTCATATTGGCTCATCACTTTAAATCTCTTGATATCCGGGCCCGGCGATGTACCCCAAAAGGTCGAGCCGACCCGAAGACTCTTCGGGAGGTAACTAAGCGGGTTTTGCCGCTGGTAGACCCCGAGGGGGATTTTATCGCTATCGCGGAGGATGGAGAGGGCGGGGACGAGTGAAATCACGATCAGTGAAATGTGGTAATGAATGTGGTGGAGATAGCCCCGGATCAACCGGGGTCGTCTTGTTTTTACCACCGGATAATCCGGCGGTGTGAGCCTGTCCCCTGTGCCATCCGGCTAAGCTGGTTAACGACGTGTGCAAGGTTCACTCTGTTACTACCTCTCCGCCGATTGTGCCTAAATACTGTCGGGAGGTCCTTGGCTGGGAGGAGCCACCTTCAGACTCAGACCGGACTTTTGCAATTAAGAGAGCACATCTTGATGATTCCATTTTTCGCCTTCGGAAGCAGCTGACGGCCGAATACCCTCGGCCCGACTACGCCAAAGGTTCAATTCTCGCCCGAGCTCGCCACAAAGTCGCGGGGAGCGTCGAGTCGAAACGAGCAACCCGCCGAGGCCATTTCCCCTCGTCGGCCGTCGCCTCCAGCTCGATCGCCCGAAACACCCGGGCCGGGTAGTCGGTCTGGATCAGGTCGATCCCCCACCCGATCGCCTTGCGGTACTGCTCGACCGTCTCGTTCCGCCC
>JAQGHQ010000163.1 GCA_028288765.1 Gemmataceae bacterium
TCGAACTCGACGCGCGCGACTCGCGCGCGAGTTTTCACCTTGAACGACGGTTATCTGCCTGGAAATCAAGGGTTTGCGAAGATCTGACAGGCTTGCGCGTATAGCCCGAGGGCTGAGTTCGAATCCCTCTCGGGGTCCGAGAGGAACACCTCGCGCTCGCGCCGGCAGTTAACCCGCGGGTAGAAATAGGGGCTTCACAAAACTTTCCACCCGCTGGTTAACACTCGGCGCGAGCGCGCGACATCCGCCCACCGGGTCACCCGACGTACACCCCGCCGGTGAACCCGGTGAACGCGTCGAACGCCAGGTCCGCCGGGGCCGACCCGGCCGCCAGGTCTTTACCGAGGTAGGCCGTCACCCGGCTCCCGGCCCCGGTCCCGGCACCCACGACGACATCCGCGTACTTGTCCCCGTCCAGGTTCTTGGCCGCCACCCGGATGCCGCCCCGGTTGGCCACATCCCCGGCGAAGAAGTTCGCCACCGGGGCACTCATCGCGGCCCCCACCCCGGACGAGAGCAGGGTCCTCCCGGAGATGACCAGGACCCGCGGCCCACCCCCCGGGCCGCCCCCGCCGATGATGTCCGCCTGCCCGTCCCCGTTCACGTCCCCGACGGCCACATACGCCCCGTTCCGGAGCCCCGGCTCGAACAGGAAGAAGTCCGGGACCAGATGCACCTGTTGACCGTTGGTGAGGGCCTTCCCGTCGTACACCGAGATCCGCGGCCCGCCCCCGAACCCGGCCGAGATCACCAGGTCGGCGAACCCATCCCCGTTAAGGTCCCCGACCGCCGCCCGGGCCCCGCCCCGGAAGTTCGAGTCGTCGATCCCGAAGAAATTCGCGATCAGCACGAAGTCCCCGCCCCGATACAATTCGACCCGTGGGCCGCCGGACAGGTCCGGGGTGATGATCAGGTCGGCCTTGCCGTCCCCGGTGATGTCCCCGGCGGCCACGAACACACCGCCGGTGAAGTCGGCGAACGGCCTCACGTCGAACAGGACCGCCCCCGTCTTTCCGTCCAGGATCTTGACCTCGGCCACGGCTCCCGGCCCAGTCCCGACGGCCACGTCCGGAATCCCGTCCCCGTTAAAGTCGGCAACCGCGGTCCGGACCCCGCCGGTCGTCCCGGGGAACGGGTTAAGGGTGGCCGCGACCGACCCGTCCGGGTTGTATTTGGTGACGGTCGCTGGCCCGCCGGTGTCCGACCCGATTGCGAACTGCGGGTATCCGACCAGGACCGGCGAGGTGGCCGGCGGGGGCGGGGGCGGGACGGTCGGGGGCACGATGGTTGTCGTCGTCTGAGCCGCGATCGGGGCCGGCTGAACCAGACCGACGTTGTCCGTCGCGACTGAATAGAACCCGTACGTGTGGCCGACGGCGCCAGCGTACGTCCCGGACGTCTGGGTCGTGTTCGTCAGCCACGGGGCGAACGCCCCGCCGTCGACCGAGGCGTAAATCGTATACGACGCGATCCCGCTCCCGGCCCCGTCGCTGCCGGACCAGGAGATGGCGAAGTTGGGCCCAGAGGTTTGTGCTGGGAGTGGCTGGACGCTGCTCGTCGGCGGATCGGCGTCGATTGTGTTCGTGGCCGTGTTTGTATTCAGCGGGGCATTGGTGTCGAAGACGATGCTGGCCTGGGCACTCAGAACCGTCCCGGAGGCGCGATTTGCTTTCGGTCGGACGGTGTAATTGACGGTTCCCTGGCCGCGCCCGGTGTTGTCGTCGACCGGCAGGAACCCGGCAACCGGGTTGAGCGGCGATAGCCCCGTGGCCGGGTCGACCGAGCGGAAGACCCAGGTGACGATACCGGTTTTGAGGTCGAGAGCCGCGCTGACGTCCACGCGGAGCGGCGAGCCATCGACATTGGTCGTGTCGACGCTCGTCTTGAACGATTTCAGCCCGTCGGGGACGCGAATCTTGATGGCGCCGAACTGGATGAGACCGAGCTGAAAGCTGGCCCAGTCGAGGTTCGGATCGAGCTGGTCGGTGACGGTCACGTCCTGGGCGGCGGCCGTGGCCTTTTTGGGATCATTTTCGAACTCGATGCTGTACGACAGCGGCTGCGGCTCCTGATTGATCCAGCCCGGGGCGCCGAAGCCGGCCGGGCCGACGAGGTTGTTGGGGTCGCCGGAGAAGGAGAAGGGGATGTGGGTTAAGAAGTACACTGATCCAAGTATCCGGCCGACAGCGCCAGCTAGTTCGGGTAGCACTGTTTTCCAGTAACTGTGGTAGACGCCGATCCCGGGCAAGAAACTAGGCACGTTGGCGCCTGCTTCGGGTATATCACCGTTACTGAGACTTATGCCTATCTGTACAGCAGTAGTTAGGTTGCTTCCCATACGAGTGACCAGACAATCACGCGGCAGGAAGGGCACGTACGGAGATGTTTTCTGAACAAGACTCTTGCCGATATCGCCGCCGAAAACTCGGCCGAGCCCAGCTGCGTCGATCGCGTCTAAAGGGTTATTCTGGACATAACGCCGCAAGTTCGTATCGCCGCCGAGTAGCCCGAGAGGATCGTTGGAGACGAACTTACCGGTAACCGGGTCGTAGTCTCTGAACCCCATCTGTACGAGACCGCTACCATCAGTGCTAACGCCGTAACGGCTGACGAACGTGGAGACGTTTGGCAGAGCCGTTGTAGACCTCGTGGCCTCCCCGAACGGCAAATAGTCATATCGATTAACGTAAGACCCTACTGCATTCGTAATGCCGGCTGCCGAGCCGAGCATGTCGAAGTCGAAGTATACCGCGCTCCCCGAGGCCTCGGAACGGCTGACAAGTCCGAGCCCGTAGACGTCGTGGGTGACAGTCCCACCGTTCGCGAAACATCCGAAGCGGGTACCTAGCCCGGTGATGTTGCCGAACCCTGTCGGGTCGTTGAGATATTGCGTCGTCTGCCCGTTCTGGGTTGTGGACGCAATGTTACCCAGGGGGTCGAAGGCGTACTCGAACGTGCCCGCCGAAGACGAGACTCCGACCAGTCGGTTCAAGTCGTCGAAGATGTACGTCGTTGTCACTCCGCCGTCGGTCTTACTGGTCAGGTTACCGTCGGCGTCATAGGTGTAGGTGGCGGAGTCGACCGTGGTGTACTCGTTGAGGTTGTTCACCGTGTACGTCGTCGTCAATCCGTTGATGACGGAGCTGGTGCGATTGCCGACGGCGTCATAGGCGTATAGCAGGTCTTGGTTCGGCAGCACAGTCGTGTTGTTCGACGTGAAGACCGCGTGCGTAAGCTGGCCGTCGGCATCGTAGGAATATACCCAGGCGCCGTCGGACGTCGTCTCGGTGGTTACCTCGCCGCGGCCGTTGTAGGTGTAATCGAACCGGGAATTGACCGGCCCATCCTGGCCGGGCGCGGGATGCGGAGCATGGTTGACCAGGTGGAGCAGCTCCCCGGCCGCGTCGTACTGGTAGGTGGTGTAGGTCCCGTTGCCCAGGTCCTTCTCGGACAGCCTCCCGGTGGCGTCGTAGACGTAGGTGACGATCTGGTTGTTGCCCGCGTCGGTCAGCCCGACCAGTCGGCCGGCGGGATCGTACCGGTAGTTGACCGTGTAGCCGGTGTGGTCGACGCTTCGGGTCCGCTGGCCTCCGGCGTCGTAAGTGAACTTCAGGAAGAGGCCGCCGGGCTGGTCGACCTCGATCAGGCGGTCGGCTGCGTTGTAGTGAAGCGTCGTGGTCGTGGTCGTCCCCTGGGGGTCTGTCAGAGCCGCGGTGATCAGGTTGGCGCGTGCGTCATAGGTGTCGTCGAGGTGAGAGCCGTCGGCGAACACCTGCTTCGTCACCTGGCCGGCGGCGTTGTAAGTGTAGCCGACGGCGTGGCCGCGGGCGTTGACCGTTCCGATCAGATTGCCGAGGGGATCGTAAGAGAAGTTCTGGCGGCTGCCGTCGGGGTAAGCAATCGATATCAGGTTGCCCTGGGCGTCGTGGGCGTACCCGGTCGAGTTACTCTTCGCGTCGCGGTAGCCGGTCAGCTGGTTCAGGTCCCTCGAGTAGGTGAAGTCGGTCGCCTGCCCGAGCGGGTCGGTCAGTCGGGTCAAGTTGCCGCGGGTATCGTAGCCGTAAGCGTAAGTCAGCCCGCCGGGGAGCTTGATCCCGGTCAGGTTGCCGCTCGCGTCGTAGGTGCTGGTCGTCGAGCGGCCCTGGGCGTCGGTGACAACGGCCGGCTGTCCGAACTGGTTGTAGAGGACCGTGCCGGCCCCCGAAGCGTCGGTGAACGTCACCCCGCCGGGCGACGGATAAGTTAGCGTCATCGGGTCGATCGGGCTGGCGGCCGGGCCCCGGTATGCGCCGGTGAGCCGGCCCTGGGCGTCGTAGGTGTAATGGGTCTGGGTGCCGTCCAGTTCGGTGACCGAGGCGAGGGCATGCTCCGCCGCCGCGGTCTGCCCGGTGACGTAGGTATAGCTCGTCGTCCCGCGGACGGTCGTCACGCTGAGAAGGTGTTCGCCGCCGGTGTCGTATGCGTAAGAGGCGACCCGGCCGGACGGGTCGGTGACGGTATTCACGCGGCCCTGGGGGTTGTACGTGATGGACAGGACGCTGCCGTCGGAGTGGGTGAGGCTCACGAGTTGGCCGGCGGCGTTATAGCCGGCGGTGATCCGGTTGCCATTGGTGTCCTGTTCATTGTCGAACCGGCCGTCGGCCCGGAAGCGCATGACCGTGCCGTCCTTCTCGCGAAGCTGGACCTGCCCGTTCGTCACGGTGAGGGCACCGTGGTCGCCCGGCTGAGCCGTGAAGCCCCCGTCGGCCTGCCTGGTGAACAGCCGCGGGAAGCCGGCGTCGGAGACCAGCACGCTGCCGTCGGCCTGGACCGCCGCGGAAATGTCCCAGTTCGAGATCCAGCCACGACCGAGGGGCCCTGAGTGGTAGCGGCCGGAGATCGACTGGTAGAATGTCCGCCCGAAATCCAGGCGGAGCCCCGGCGTCGGGAACGACACGTCGACGCTCGACCCGAGTGTGGGCACGGGCAAGGCCGCGTCCGCGCGGAGTAGCTCGAAAGCCAGGACTTGGGCGAAGCTGGGGTCGGCCACACCGATCTGGTTCAGGTAGGCCGTGTCGGACACCACCGCCGATTGCAACTGGCCGTACGTCGATCCGACTCCGGAGGTGAACCTGCTCCAGATCACGTCCCAGGCGTCGTTCGGAACCGACAGCGACTGGAACTGGCTCTTGAACTGATCCCAGTTCACCGGGGTGGTGTCCGTCGGGAGCGTCGAGAGTGTGACGGTGACCCCGCTCCCATTGCCGACGGTGATCGTGCCACCGCCGCCACCACCGCCGCCGCCCAGGAGGACGATCTGCGGGAGGGTCAGCAGGAGTTTCACCTCCCCCTTGTCGCCGGCCCGGAGACTGCCGCCGGGGCTGTCGCCGCCGGTGCCGACGAACTGGATGCCGGAGCCCGTGATCGAGGGGACGAGGGTCAGGGCGCCTCCGGAGACGAGTTCGAGCGTGCCCAGGTCGCTCGTGAGCTGGAAGATCGGGGCCGGCATGTCGACGTCACCGTCGTTGGAATAGTCCACGACCAGTTCCACGGTCATATGCAAGGCGTGTGTGTTGGCCCGGATCGCCGACGGGGTCGCGAGGTGGACATGCAGGTTGGGGCCTCTGGCCGGAGTGACGGAAAAGGCTCCGGGCAGCGTGGCCGACCGGCCGCCGTCGTCGACGCGTAGCGAGTAGTTACCCGCCGGGTAGCCGGTGAGGTCGAACGTGGCGTAGAGGAGCGATCGGTCGCGGAAGTCGACCGAGACCGGCGAGATCACCGTGCCCCCGGAGACGAGGCTGATGACCGAGTTTGGGGTCAGGTCAGTCCCGTGGACCGGGATGGTGACTTTGCCGCCGTTGCCGCCGGAGGTCAGGCCCGGGGGCAGGAGCCCCAAGCCCGGCTGGGTGGCCGTGAGGGTGAACGCGGCCGATGCGGTGGTGACGCCGACGCCGTGGACCAGTACGTAGTAGACGCCCGGTTGCGTCTTCGGCACGATGAGCACCTGGCCGGACTGGCCAGCCTGGCGCGCCGCGAAATCGAAGTCGTAGGGAGCGGGTAACGCGCCGCGCTTGACGTACAGTTCGAGCGGCCCGCTCGTGGCGACGCCAGCGACCGTCAGGACGAGCGACCGGCCGGCGGGGGCCGTCAACTGGTAATACGCATCGGGGCCGGCTGTCGTTAGCTGGCCGTTGGCGGGCTGGCCGAGCGTGAGCTGCGGGATAGTGATGGCCAGCGTGAAGGCCGAGGCGGCGACGTTGTTGGACTTGTTGGCGTGGAAAGCGCCCTCGTTCACCTGGCCGCGCCGGTCCGCCTGGACGATCACGTACCAGGTTCCCGGCAGCGGCGGCAGTTCCGCCTGGGCGCTGCCGGCGTACTGCTGGCCAGCTGCCAGCCCGCCCTCGTGGGGCACGGTCGTCAGCACCTGGGAGGCGGCGCTCAAGGTGCGCGTCGGCGACAGGTAGACGGCGTCCTGCCAGTTGCCTGCGGCCGCGGCGTTGCCCTGGTTCTTCACGGTCCACGCGATCGTCGCGGATTGGCCCGGGGCTCCGCTCGTTGGGCTGACCGAGACGCCGCTCGTGCTCAAGTCGGGCAGCGGCAGCGCTTCACCGAAGTCCTTCCCGGTGAGCGCCTGGCCATCCGCCGCAACCGTGACGGAATAGGTCGCCGATGTCGCGGGCAAGGTCCGCACGTAACCGGGCTGGGGCACCACGGCGACCCGGTACGTGCCCGGCGCCAGGCCGGTGAAGGCAAAGCGTCCCGCGGCGTCGGTCATCACGCTCGCCTCACCCGGATCGAGCGCCCCGTTGCCGTTGGCGTCGAGGAAGACGGTCCAGTACGGCAGGCCCGGCTCGCCGCTGTCGGGGGCGCCGTTGGCGTTCAGGTCGTTGAACACCTGGCCGCTGATGCTGCCGTATCCCGCCGTGGGTACTGCGAAGACGTTGGCGGGCTTGGTGACCAGGCCATTGCGGTCGCCGGGGTACAGGTTGGAGTCCGTGCTGCCGAAGAAGAGGGTGCCGCTGTCGCCGCTCAAGGCGAACGGCTGGCCCGCCTGGTCCGCGTTGCCGCCCGCCGTGCCGGATTGGTTGACGCTCACGAGCCGGGTCAGCCCCTGCCGGAGGTCGCGCAGGTAGAGGTCGTCGAGGCCGCTGTTGCCGCTTCCGCTCACGAAGCCGGGGACCAGGTCCGTCGTGTCGCTCAGGAAGGCCACGTAACGGCCGTTCGGGCTGAGGATGGGTGTGGCGGACGCGGGGTATCTCGGGCCGGTGGCGGAGCCGGTGCCGGCGGCGTTGATGCTGACCAGCACCGTCGTGTGTGTCGTCAGGTCCCGCGCGAACACGTTGTGCGAGAGGTTCAGGTCCGGGTCGGTGGTCAGGTTCGAGGCGTCGCTGGTAAAGGCGACCACGGTGCCGTCGTCGCTGACCGAGGGGCTGATCGAGCTGGAGTTGCCCGCACCGGTGCCGGCGGCGTTGACGCTGATGAGGACCGTGCTCGGCGTCGCCGTGCCGGTACCCATGTCGCGGAGGAAGACGTTCTCGAAGCCGCCGGTGGTGGGGTTGGCCGTCAGATCGGTGGAAAAACTGGCAAAGGCGATATAGCGCCCGTCGGGGGTCATGGCCGGCGGATATCCGTAGTAATCGCCGGTGTTGTTGCCGGGCCCGGTGCCCGCGGCGTTGACGCTCACGAGGGCGGTCTGCCCGGTGGTGCGGTCCCAGCGGAAGACCTGGCGGGTGTCGCTGCCCTGGCCCGTCAGACCGGGGTCATTGCTGAGGAACGCGACGTAGCGGCCGTCGCTGGTAATGCTCAAGGTGTTGGAGGAGCCTCGGACCTGGCCGTCGTTGGCGGGGTCGTGGCTGACCAGGTAATTCGTGCCGGTCTGCCGGTCGCGCAGGAAGATCATTTCATTGTTCCCCGGCGACGAGGAGGTGGTGCCCGCCACGGCGAGGGTGCCGAAGCTGGTCCAGGAGACGTACCGGCCGTCGGCGCTGATGGCGAGTTCCCGGCCGTCGACCGGGGCGTCGTGGGCGCCGGTCGGGTCGAGGGAGACGACCGAGGTGGTGTTGGTCTGAAGGTCGCGAACGAAAACCTCCAGACCGCCGCTGGTGGCGATCCCGGACGGGAGGAGGTTCGTGTAGCCGACGAACGCGACGTACCGGCCGTCCGGGGTGATGACCGGGGTGTAGCCGCCGCTCGCTTTCCCGGTCGCGTCCAGGTCCACGACCCGGATCGCCCCGGTCTGCCGGTCGCGGACGAAGACGTGGCTGTAGCCGCTCCGGAACGTCACCGCGGGCGCGAGGTCGGAGAACGCGTAGTTGACGGTACTGGTGAAGGCCACGTAGCGGCCGTCGGCGGAGACGGAACTGAGAGTGGTATCGCCGATGGCCGGGCTGTGGCGGACGGAACTGAGGGTGCCACCGCCCACGCTCGTGTAAGCGGCGGGCAGGAGGGGGCTGCGCCTCGAGGCGAGCGCGGTCGCGCCGGCCGTAAGGTCGCGCACGAACACGTCGTTGGCAGTGGTGCCGAAGCCGTCCCGGTTATTGTCGCCCGGGACGAGGTTCCCGGCGGTGTCCTCGAAGGCGACGTACCGGCCGTCGGTGCTGAACACGGCCGGCCCCACGGTGTCGGCGTCGCCGGCACCGCCGTCGGTCCCCGAGAGGTTCGGCGTGACGAGCAGGGTCTGGCCGGCGTCGAGGTCGCGGACGTAGAGGTTGCGGTTGCCGGTGACGACGCCCGGGGTCAGGTCCGTCGCCTTGCTGCGAAAGGCGAGGTAGCGGCCGTTCGGACTGAACGAAAGGCTGCCGGGGTCGTCACTGGTGGCGAGGAGCCCCGACCCCCCGTTCCCCCCCCCGGTTCCCGCCACGTTCACGCTGGCCAGCGACAGGGCCCCGGTCCGGAGGGTCCGCACGTACACGTTCAGGCCGCTGCTCGGCAGGGACACGACGTTGGCCGCCCCCGTCGCGAACGCCGCGAAGCGGCCGTCGGGACTGATCACCTCGCTGGCGCCGTAATTGGCGCCCGACGGCACGGCGTGCCCGTCCACCGCCGAGGCGCTCAGCAGGACGGTGGTGCCGGTCCGCAGGTCGCGCAGGTAGGACTCTTGTTGGCCGGCGGACGGGGTGGCGACGAGGTCGCTGGCGTTGCTGTGGAAGACAACGTAGTGGCCGTCGGCGCTGATCACTTGCGAGTTGGGGACGAGCTGGTTGTGGCCGCCCGCGGCCGCCAGGCCGGTCATGGCGACGCTGACCAGCGTGGTCGTACCGGCAACCGTGTCGCGGACGTAAACCTGTTCGAAACCGCCGGTCCCCACCGCGACCAGGTTTTGTGCGAGGCTCTGGAAAGCGACGTACCGGCCGTCGGCGCTGAGGCCGAACAAGCCCGGGGTGAGATTGGTCGTGCCCGAGAACCCGTTGCCGTCCGCCTTCCCATCCAGGCTGACGCTGACCAGGGTCGTCACGCCCGTGACCAGGTCGCGCTCGTAGACGTCGTACTGGCCGTTGCTAGTGATCCCGGCCACGAGGTTGCTGGCGCTGCTGACGAAGGCGACGTGGTGGCTGTCGGCGCTGAAGACCGCCTGCTTCGAGCCGCCGTTGCCGCCGCCGGACCCATTGGCCGCGACACTGACCAGGGTCGTCGTGCCGGTGGACAGGTCGCGCAGGTAGATCTGGTCGCCGCTGACGCCGGGCACGATGGGCTTATTGAGGTAGGACTGGCCGCTCTCGAAGGCGACGTAGCGGCCGTCGGGGCTGATGACGGGGGCCATCGGGGAGGTGTAGCCACTGATCCCGGCCGCCTGGCCGTCGGACCCGACGCTGACGAGGGTGACGACCCCGGTGCCGCGGTCGTAGACGAAGGCGTCCGGCTGGCCGTTCGTGTCGTTGGGGACGAGGTTGTCGGCGTCGCTGGCGAACGCGACGAGCTGCCCGTCGGCGCTGATCGAGGGGGCCGACGAGGCGAGCATGCCGCTGACGCCGTTCAGGCTCGGGTCGGCCAGCGTCAGCGGCTGGACCGTCATGAGCGTGCGGTCTTCCAGCAGTTCCTGCAAGAGCGGCCGGTGGCGCCGGACGGTATGGGTCTTGCGGGTCAGCCATCGAGATAGGGACATCTGGTTGCTCCATTCAAAACGATCAAGGGGATGAAGATCGACCCGACCCGCGGCGGCATCGCGCACCGGGTACGCCGGCGCGTCCTGGATCATGCCGCCGTGCAAGACCCGGGGGTGGAAACGGGTTATTGCTTGCCCAACTTCACCTGTTTCAGCAGATGCCGGAAATCGGTGCGGCCGGGCACCGCGAGCAGGTCCGCATCGGTCGCCAGCGTCCCGGTGTGTTCCGCGTCCTTGAAATCGCCTGGCCCCGCGAGCTCCGGGAGTAGCGCGCCCGCCACGGCGCCAGCGTGCATAGCGCGGGTGCTGCGTTCGGCCGGGACGAGCCGGTCATCTTTGCGGGCCGGCCCGATCGACAGGGCGTAGACGCCGGCCAGGTTGTATCGGCCCTCCTCCGTCAGTCCAAAACAATGCGGTACTTGTTCGGCAAACTGACTGTGTCCCTGACAGAAAGTACCGGCGCGGCGGACGTCAGTCCAAAACAATGCGGTACTTGTTGGCCATCGGCCCGATGTTCGTCACCTTCACCTTGAACTTCCCCGTCCACTTCGGCTTGATGAACACCTTCCGGTCGTCGCCACCGCCGAGCGTGTCGCTCGCGACCAGATTGCCGTTCTCGTCGCACACCCGCAGTTCCAGGCAGGTGTCCCCGTCGCCGCTCAGACGGATGCGGGTGATTTCACCGGCCCGGAGGGTCACGACGAAGGAGTCGGAGGACCGTTCCTCGACCACGTAGGTCCCGCCCTTCAGGCCCCCGATCGGGTCGGCGTGGGCGGTGGTCGGCGTGACGACGAGCGCGGTGACGGCGGCGGTCAGCATGGCGGCGGAAACGGCCAGGGCACGAACGGTGCGGTGAAACATGACAGGTCTCCAGGTGTTGAGGGACCGGTTCGAGTTCCGGCCGGGCCGCTTCGGCCCGCCCCACCGGCTCTCATCTGTTCCCTCGTGTTCACCCGGTCAACGCACCGCATCCCGAGCCACTTTCGCGAAAAAGATTGGAAACGCGAAAAGCAGGAAGAAACGCTTGCCGGGGACCACAGAGGAATTCGGGAGATTTCCCCACGGCCGTGGGTTATTGTGGCGCGTGTATGCACGCCACCACCACCTCGGCCAGTCTTCTGGCGCAACTCCGGCAGCCCTACCAACCCCCCGCTGCCTGGGAGCGTTTCGTTAGCCTCTACACGCCGCTACTGCTCACCTGGTCACGGCGGCAAGGGTTCCAGGAAGCGGACGCGTCGGACCTCGCCCAGGACGTTCTCATCAAGCTCGTCCGGTTGCTCCCCGCGTACGCTCGTGGGGAAGGGCAGTCCTTCCGCGGTTGGCTGTTCCATGTCTGCCGGAACCAGTGCCGGGACTTTCGCCGGAGGAAGAACACCCGTCCCTTGCCCGGGGCTGAAGGTCTCTCCGGCGTTGACATCGGCTCCCCGGTGGCGGAATTGGAGGAGGCAGAATACCGCCGCGAACTGGTTCATCGGTGTCAGGAACTGATCCGCCCGGACTTCAACGACGCCACCTGGGCCGCATTCACGGGCGTGGCGGTCGAGGGGCGGTCCGCAGCCGAGGTCGCCGCCGAGTTGAAACTCTCGGCAAACGCAGTTTACATGGCCCGGCATCGCGTTCTGGCCCGCCTTCGCGAAGAACTGGAAGGCCTACTGGACTGACGGAAGTGGGAAACCGCGCGATTCGGGAAAGAGACACACCGCCCGCCGCGTTGTCCCGGCGACCCCGAAAGGTGGGCCCGAGATCAGGGTCGCAGTGACCCTCGACCTGGCCACCGCGGGACCAACGGGAGGTGCGTCATGTTCTCGAAGTTCCTGATGTCGGTCGTTGCCTGCCCCGGCTTGCTGTTCGCGACTCCGAGTCTGGTTCGGGCGGACGACGACGCCGATTCGGTGCGGGTCCAGACGATCGCCCGGGCACTGAAAGACGCCGACCGGCACGCCGCGGCCGAGAGACTCGTCCAGGCGGAGAAATCGTACAAGAAGGTTTTGGCTCTCGATCCGAAGAACGTGCCGGCCCTCGCCGGCCTGGCCTGGGTGTACAACCACCGCGGCGACTACGACGCGGCGGTCGACGCGGCGGACGACGCCCTGGAGATCGACCCGACGAACAGCCCGGTGTGGCGCGAGTCCGGATACGGCCTCTGGAAGAAGGGGAAGAAGTGGCATGCCGTCCTGGCGCTCCGCAAGGCGATCGAACACGACACGCGGAACTGGGGGGCGTACGACTACCTCACCACGATCCTGGAAGACTTGAAGGAGTCACCGGCGGCCGACCTCGTCCGTCGGCAGAAGCAGGAGGAGAAGAAGGCGGCCGTGTCGTCCCGGCGGGTGGTTGCCTGACCCGCGGCCGACCTGGATGAATTTTTGGCACGACACTCGAACATCTCCGGCGAGCCGTTCGGACGCACGGCTCGCCTTTCCCAGTTTTCGGGGGAGCCCCCATGCCGGAGCCCGCCAGTACGCCGGACGAGGACACCCTCCGGGAGTTCCTGCTCGGCAACCTCTCCCCGGATCGGGCGAACGCGGTGGCCGTGTGGCTGGAGGCCAATCCGTCGGCCGGCGAGCGGCTCGCCGGCCTCGCCGTGAGAGACCCGCTCCTCGACGCGCTCGGTCACGTCCCTCCCTCGGACCCCGTTTCTCCGGCCGCGGTCAAACGCGTCATCTCGGCGGTGCATGCGGACCTCCGGGCCGGCGAGCCGGTCACATCAGCGCTCGCCCCTTCCACCAACACCGGCGCATTTGAGGCCGGAACGATCATCGCCGGCAAGTACAAGCTCCTCGAAACGATTGGTGAAGGCGGTATGGGCGCCGTCTGGATGGCTCAGCAAATCGAAACGGTCAAGCGATTGGTCGCGATCAAGCTCATCAAGGCCGGCATGGACTCGAAGTCCGTCCTCGCCCGATTCGAGGCGGAGCGACAGGCCGTGTCGATGATGGATCACCCGAACATCGCCCGGGTATTGGACGTCGGGGCCACGGCCGCGGGCCGTCCCTTCTTTGTCATGGAACTGGTGAAGGGCGCGCCGATCACCGACTTCTGCGATCAGCGGAGGCTCACCCCGCGCCAGCGGCTCGAACTCTTCGTTCCGGTGTGCCAGGCGATCCAGCACGCGCATCAGAAGGGCATCATCCACCGCGACATCAAGCCCTCGAACGTGCTCGTCGCCCTCCACGACGACCGGCCGGTGCCGAAAGTGATCGACTTCGGCGTGGCGAAGGCGACCGGCACGCCGCTCACGGAGAAGACGTTGCACACCGGCTTCGAGCAGGTCGTCGGCACGCCGGCCTACATGAGCCCGGAACAGGCGACGTTTAACCAGCTGGACATCGACACCCGCAGCGATGTCTACAGCCTGGGCGTTCTGCTCTACGAGCTGCTGACCGGCACGACGCCGATCGAACGCGAGCGGTTCAAGAAGGCGGCGATCCTGGAGATGCTGCGGGTGGTGCGGGAAGAGGAGCCGCCGCGGCCGTCGACGCGGCTCAGTTCGACGGCCGGGCGGGCGAGCATCGCGGCGGTACGGGGTACGGAACCGGCCAGGCTGTCGAAGGAGTTCCGCGGCGAACTCGACTGGATCGCGATAAAGGCGCTGGAGAAGGACCGCGCCCGGCGTTACGAGACGGCGAACGCCCTGGCTCGCGACGTGCAGCGTTACCTGGCGGATGAGGTCGTGGAAGCCCGGCCGCCGAGCGTGGGCTACCGAGTGAAAAAGTTCGTTCGCCGGCACAAGGGGCGAGTGGCCGCTGCTTCGCTCATTTTCGTCGCCTTGATCGGCGGCGCAATCGGGACGACGTACGGCATCATCGAGGCGGTCAATCAGCAAGTGGCGAATTCGCTGCGGGAACAGGCCGAACAGGAGCGAGATGCCGCGGAGAAGGCCCGTGACGGCGAGCGGAAGGCCAGAGACACGGCTGAAGCCGCTCAGAAGTCTGCCGAGGCCGCCCGCGATGGGGAGAAAGCGGCACGAGCTGAAGTCGAGCGACAGCGAGAGAAACTGGCGGTGTTCGAATACGGTCTGACGATGCAGGTGGCTCACCAAGAATGGCGCGACAACAATGTGGCGGCAACCATGACTCTGCTCGACGGCACCAGGCCGGACCTGCGCGGCTGGGAATGGCACTACGTCCATCGCCTCTGCCACTCCGACCTTCTCACCCTCAAGGGGCACACCGGTCCCGTCTTGGCGGCGATGTTCAGCGCGGACGGGTCGCGGGTGGTGACCGGGAGCTGGGACGGAACGGCGAAGGTGTGGGATGCGAAGGCCGGCGTCGAACTCCTCACCCTCAAGGGGCACACCGGCGCAGTTTGGTCGGCAACCTTCAGCGCGGACGGGTCGTGGGTGGCGACCGGGAGCCAGGACCAGACGGCGAATGTATGGGACGCGAAGACCGGCGTCGAACTCCTCACCCTCAGGGGGCACACCGGCGCAGTCTGGTCGGCAACCTTCAGCACGGACAGGTCGCGGGTGGCGACCGGGAGCACGGACAACACCGCGAAGGTGTGGGACGCGAAGACCGGCACCGAATTGCTCACCCTCAAGGGGCACACCGCGGCCCTCACATCGGCGTCGTTCAGTGCGAACGGGTCGCGGGTGGTGACCGGGAGCCACGACAGAACGGCGAAGGTGTGGGACGCGAAGACCGGCGCCGAACTCCTCACCCTCAAGGGGCACACCGGCGCAGTCTCGCCGGCAACCCTCAGCACGGACGGATCGCGGGTGGTGACCGGGAGCCACGACCAGACGGCGAAGGTGTGGGACGCGAAGGCCGGCGCCGAACTCCTCACCCTCCGGGGGCACACGAATGTCGTCTTATCGGCAACCTTCAGCACGGACGGATCGCGGGTGGTAACGGGAAGCGGCGACAGAACGGCGAAGGTGTGGGACGCGAAGGCCGGCGCCGAACTCCTCACCCTCAAGGGGCACACCATTAGCGTCTTTTCGGCGTCGTTCAGTCCGGACGGGTCGCGGGTGGTCACCGGGGGCTATGACCAGACGGCGAAGGTGTGGGACGCGAAGACCGGTGTCGAACTCCTCACCCTCAAGGGGCACACCGGCGAAGTCTGGTCAGCAACCTTCAGCGCGGACGGGTCGCGGGTGGTGACCGGGAGCCACAACAGAACGGCGAAGGTGTGGGACGCGAAGACCGGTGTCGAACTCCTCACCCTCAAGGGGCACACCGGTATCGTCTATTCGGCAACCTTCAGTGCGGACGGGTCGCGGTTAGTAACGGGGAGCGAGGACCAGACGGCGAAGGTGTGGGACGCGAAGACCGGGTCCGTGTTGCTCACCCTCAAGGGGCACACCATGAGCGTCTTTTCGGCGTCGTTCAGTCCGGACGGGTCGCGGGTGGTGACCGGGAGCGACGACAGAACGGCGAAGGTGTGGGACGCGAAGACCGGCGCCGAACTCCTCACCCTCAAGGGGCACATCGGTACCGTCTTCTCGGCGTCGTTCAGTCCGGACGGGTCGCGAGTAGTATCGGGGAGTCATGACGGAACGGCGAAGGTGTGGGACGCGCGGCCGGTCAACTCTGCTTTCCTGCACCGCGAACCCGCTCCGCCGCCGCGGGAGGTGCGCCGCCGAGGCGATGCTCAATGATAACTTGACCCTTTGCAAGGTGTGTAAGCGGCCTGTTCGTGTGGGTGTGGTTCCACAGGGGCGGAACCATCCGGCGCTGCAGCCGATGGGTCAAGTTGTCGTCGAGCATCGCCTATCTGGCGGGTCGGTCTGCGGGGCGAGTCTCCGAGAGTTTCGGGGCGAGAAACTAGGGGTCCGAGGCTCCCCGAGCGGAACACCTCTCGAACTCGACACGCGCGTTTTACCCACCGATCATATGGGTAGTTCATCGGACGGGGGAATCTCGCCCGGGTGGCCGACGATGAGCAACCCCCACGGGGCCAGCCGGACCCGGAGCGGATCGAGGACCACCGGGTCGGGCTCGGACCCGGCGAAGACCACGGTCGGCCCACCCCCGCCGGCGGGGTAATACACCCCGGGCGGCCGACCCTCGGCCATGTCGCACCCGACCGGGACGGCGACGATCAGCCCGAGCTGCCCGGGCGGGGGCCGGTCGCCGACGACTTGCTGGAGCTTGTTCAGCCGGGTCCGCAAGCTCATTTCCTCACCCTCCGGGCCGCCGACCCGCGGCCCCCCGGCACTCGCGCACGACCGTCGCCAGTGACGACCCCCCAGGTAACCCCCGCCCGCCGCGCTTGAGGGCGTTCGAGACCGCCGACCACGTCTCCCCCGGTGCCTCCGGGATCGGCCCCGAGTCCCGACCCGGCCACGTCCCCGTCCGCCGGTAGTGGGCCGTCACCCACCCCCGGATCTGCCCGACCGTTAGGGCCGGTAGTGCCTTGCGGTTCCGTACCCCCCGGTGGGCCGCCAGGAATTGGGCCAGTGAACTCCCCCCGGCCAGGCCGCGTGCCCCGACGGACAGGGCCCCTTCCACGGCGAACCATGTTTCCCCCGTGGTCCCCGGGATCGGGCCGTCCCGGCGGGTCGGCCACCGGCCGGTCCGGGCGTGGTGGGCGTCCGCCCAGGCCAGGATCTGCGCGGTCGTCAGCATCGGCACGGCGGCCCGGTTGCGGAACCCGTACTCGGTCCCGGCCGACCGCGAGTGCACCGCGGCCGGGTCGCGGACTCCCCGCTCGGCTTCGAGCAGCCGCGCCAGCGAGGAGCCGCCGGGCAGGCCACGGCGGCCGTCCCGCAGGGCGTGGGCCACCGCACACCAGGTCTCCCCCGGGGCGTCGGCGACCGCCCCGGACCCGGCGGTCGGCCAGTCCCCGGTCCGGCGGTAGTGGGCGTCGGCCCAGGCCAGGATCTGGGCGGTGGTCAGCGGGGGCCGGTCGGCGTGGTTCCGCGCCCCGCGGCGGCGGGCCAGGAGCCGGGCGAGCGAGTCGCCCCCGGGAAGCCCCCGGGTTCCCGACCGGAGGGCCGCGTCGACCGCAGCCCACCTCTCCCCCGGGGCCTCGGGGATCGGGCCGGACGCGGCGGTCGGCCAGCGGCCGGTCCGGTCGTGGTAGGCGTCGGCCCAGATCAGGATCTCCCAGTGCTCCAGCCGGGCCACGGCCGCCGGGTTACGGACCCCCCGGTCGGCGTGGAGCAGCCGGGCCAGCGAGCTGCCGCCCGGCAGCCCCCGACAGCCCACGAGCAGGGAAGCGTCCACGGCCTGCCACGACTCCCCCGGGGCCTAGGGGATCGGGCCGGAGTCCTGGTGGGGCCAGTCGCCGGTGCGAGCGTGATGGGCGTCGGCCCAGGAGAGGATCTGCTCGGGCGTCAGCCGGGGCAGGGCCGGATGGTTGCGGGCCCCGCGGTGGCCGCGAGGAACTGGGCGAGGGAGGAGCCGACGGGCAGCCCCCGACCGCCCTCCCAGAGCGCGCAGTCCACGCCGGACCAGGTCTCGCCCGGGGCGTCGGCGACCGGCCCGGAGTCCTGGCCGGGCCACTCCTCGGTGCGGGCGTGGTGGGCGTCCGCCCAGGTGAGGATCAGGGCCGGGGTGAGCGGGGGCAGGTACTTCTTGTGTCGCCGCCCGCGGTGGTCGAGCAATAGCTTCGCTAGCGAGGAGCCGCGGGCGAGCCCACGGGAGCCGTTCTTCAGGCAGGCGTCCACGGCCGACCAGGTGGTGTCGGACAGACAGCGCGTCCCGTCCTTGCGGGTGGGCCAGCGGCCGAACCGGGCCTTGAACTCGTCGGCCCACTCCAGGATCTGGGCGGCGGTGAGGTGTGGTCGGGGTGCGGACCGGAAGCGGCGGCGTCGGGCCATCGGTCGGGACCGGCCGGGGGGTGGATGCCGTCTACGGTCGACGAGACCGGCATTCAAATAGTATGCGCGACCCCGACGTACTTCAGCCGGGTGTGATGACGGGCGGCTTCCCGAGCGGAACACCCTTCGAACTCGATACGCGACTCGTGCGTGTTTTCAACACCGGGCGATGATCACCGCCGACCCGCCTGCTCGTCCTGGCCCTCCCCGAGGCGGTCTCAACTCGATTCATCCTTTGTCGAGCGGGGAGCCTTGCAAATCAACAGGTTACATCGAGCGGCGGTCATCTCGCTCTTTCCTTGGAACGGTTCCAGCACGCCCGAACCGAAGGCCACGCCTGTTCCTCGTGAGCGACGTGATCCGCTGAAGCTCGCCTCGTACTACCAGTCGCTGCTCGACTCCGGCAAGTTCGAGAACCGTGCGGCGCTGGCCCGCTACCTCGGCGTCAGCCGGGCCAGGGTGACGCAGGTGCTGAAGCGGCTGGAAACAGCCCGATGCAACGGCGACCCACTATCGACCCTGGCCTCAGATGAGCGTTAATGCCGCCTGATCGAGCCAGCAATAACCAGAAAGTGCCCGCGGATTTACGAATTCCGCGAGGGTAATCAGCAGCGGAAGCTGAGTGAAGGAATCAGGCAGAAATGCAGTTGAGATTGAGCCGTAGCAAGCAAAGCGCCGCCGCCGGTCTCCGTCCGAGATATAGCCGTGATGCGTGTTCCGAGCCGAGCGAACGTATTCGGCGACGAAGTCGTCGTCAGTGAGCGTTGCTGGGCGGTCCACGAACTGGTGCGGGGGCGGGTTCCAGTCGCGGTAGACGCGAACCCCTCCACCGGGTTGCACGAGGTAAGCCGGCCACACGCCCCGAGCCGATCTGATGGTGGAATAAAGGTCGTCGTAGAGCCGGGTCGCGACGCCGGTGAAGAAAGCATCCCAGGGGGCTGGCATCGTCGCAAAGCTGGGCAGCAGCACGTTGGTCAGAAACGGCCGCGTGCAGAAGTAGTGGAAGTTACGGGTCTGCTGGACACCGGGGAACGAACACAACTCCTGGAACTTGTCCAGGACCGCGAACGTCATGAGGCGGGCGGTAGCCGGGTTTGTGGCCGTCGCCACCATGATGCACTCAAGCAGGATTCGGTCGAGCGTCAGGTACTTCTCGAAGCAGGAGATGAAGTCGATGTTGTCGCCATCGACGTGATTGCAGACCTCGATCCTGTTCTCGGTGTGGGCGTTGAAGCGGTCGATGAAGAAGGCGATCAGACCGGCCACCGCATCATCGCCCGGATACTGCGTGTTGCGATACCTTCCCGCCCAACCACCAAGGGGGTCCGTGGGTCCGCTCGCGAAGACTGCGGGATTGTCCCCACGGAGGAAGAATTGTGAAGTCTGCAATTCGATTTCTTCTCGCGGAAACGGGCCTCGGTCCATCACTGGCGGGTTCGGGTTTCCGAAGAGGTAAATCGCTCGCCAGCCCAGCCGCCGGCCGACCATACAAACCCGCAGTGGCAGAAAGTTTCCGACCAAGACCGTGAGTGCATTCTCGATGGCAACGACACCAGACAGGTGAAGCGCCGACGCGGTGCCCGGAGATGAGATGTTGTTGGTGCGCATGTCGTCATAGCCTTGACGACCGTTGATCTGGAAGTAGTTCCCCAGGCGGAGCAGAGGCAGGCGGCTCTCGAACCGGGAGTCGGTAGCGACGAAGATCACGCGACCAGCGGGGAAGCGGGCACTGAACGCTGGCATGAAGTCCTGCTCGATAAACGCTGCCCGGTCGCTCCGCTGACAGACGCACAGCGCGAAGTCGAGCCAGTAGACGAAGCGGAAATCTGGGTCTTCGGGTGCGGCGTGTGCCAGCACTTGTTGCGCCCCCGCACGATCGGTGATCTCGCCGACCTGGTCATAACGAGGATCAAGGTTCGCTGTCCAGCGGGTATTCCATCCACCGGCAGGCGAAGAAGGGAGGGTGGCCAGGATTTGCGCGTAGGCGAGGGGGAAACCACCCGTCCGGCGCGGCTGGTAGCGCATCCAGATGTCGCCGGCCTGGACCTGGCGTTCGTACCCGACCCCCTCCATCGCGCTCGCGATCCCGCGGATATAAGCGTCGTTCTCGGGGCCGAGCCTGGCGTAGCCCCGATTACGATTGCTCACTTGGATGATGCTACTCATTGGCTTTCGTCTCCTCGGCGACATCCTGACCGGCGATGCGATCAAGCGCTCTAGGTTTTCCAGTTGTCTTCCCAGGTGTCCACCGGCATCGGCAAGACCAGTCCTTTCTTTGGCCGTGTCTGCTCTCTCTTCTTCTCCTCGGCGTGGATCGCCAGGGACAGGTATGTAAGCGCCGCCCGTGCCATCTTCATCAGCCGGAGCGATTTGGCCATGAAATGCGAGCGATATACGGAGAAGGCCAGCGCGTCGGGCCGGCCACCGAATGCTGTTGCGTCGCTGGTAAGACCGGACCACAGGCTATCGTGAAGCTTGAGGTACTTGTGCTCGGCATGGTTGCGAATCGTGTCGAGTTCCTGGGCGTCCGGCTCCAGGCACTCCCGGAACTCCGGTGCATTCTCGAAGAGGTCCTTGCTCAGCCAGAACAGCCCGCGCAGTGGCCAGTTATCGCAGGCGTCGAATTCCGGTCGAAGGCCCCGCTGTCGCTCCTGGCCGGTGTACCAGAACGAACGGAAGCCGACCTTTCGTTCGGGGATGCCGAGGGCGTACTTGTTTAGCGGGTCAAACCGTTGAAATCATGGTGTTTTCGCGGCCTTACTGGCTCAAAATCGCCTTTCCAGCCACATATTTTGAAAAGACCCGCTGCCGACCTCGAGCAAAACCGCCTTGTT
>JAQGHQ010000206.1 GCA_028288765.1 Gemmataceae bacterium
GTGTCGTCCCGCCGCCACCGCCGGTACCAGGTGTGGACCGTGCTCCAGGGCGGGAAGTCGTGGGGCAGGTACCGCCACTGGCACCCGGTCCGGACCAGGTAGAAGATCGCGTTCAAGACCTCCCGCAGATCCGCCCGGGGCCGCCCGGTTCCCTTGGCCGGGGGAAGGAACGTCTTAAGCCGGGCAAATTGTGCGTCGGTTAGGTCGGTCGGATAGCGTCGGGTTCTCATAACCCATTATACGGGCTTACACTGCGTTTTCGCACAGACACTAAGAGGTACATTGCCGATGAGAGTTCATATTATGGCAATACCGCGGTCTATATTGTTTCTTGTAGGTGCGGCGATCTTCGCCGCTACATGTGTAAAAATCTTTATTATCACTCCAGGATCTAACACACGTCTTCTTCTCAGTGGAGACAAATCAATCAATATCAAATCGATTGCTATAAGGGGGCATGGCCGAGTTATTTACTTAGATGATGCAGAGACGATGGCGTATTTAACTTCCGCCTTTCAAAGTGCAGCTGATGAAGGATATGTACCGTCGCAACAAGGCAATTCATATGTGGGGGTAATTAGTACTCAATCCATTGGGGAATCAACTATAGGAATCATCTCAATTTCCAATATAAACGGCTTAATTGTTTCATATGACGAGGGAGGATTGCAGTCGGACATCAAATACTACTTTGTATCACTTCCCAATCCTATCCCCACCAATTTACTGAATGCACTTCAACTCATGCGACAAGGATAGCACATTTGGATAACGTCTGTTAAGTTATGCACTTTTTAATCTTGATTCTCTTTCAATCGGATGTTTTGTCGTAACCGTCCTGGCGGGGTGGCATGTCCACGGCTTTGCGTGGACATGATCGAGAGTCAGGCAGATCGCAAGACGCAAGCCTCGACACGCAGAGTGAGGCACCCCCAGAGAGATGCGAGACACGGGAATGACTAACAACAACCGATCGAACCCGATCTCCACCATTTCTTAACATTCCCCGGCTCTCCGGCAGGCAAGCCGCCCCGGTAGGATGTCCGCAGACGAGCACGGACCGGGCCGTCCGTATCGTAGCGCGGAGATGACTACATTATGACGCGCACCCCACCGAAGACGGCGGCCGGGAGAGGAGTCCGGCGGGCGAGCGGGCGAGCCGCTTGGGTCGAGACCGTCGGTGGCTTCCGCGACCGCTCCGGCCCCCCATGTTCTCAAGGGGAGCATCCGAATGCTCTGGGGCTGCCAAACCCTGCCATTCCGTGCCACCGGCCGGTCACCCGGTCATCCCCGACCGCGCGCCGATCCACCACAGGTCCCGCCCAGCTCGCACTGCGGGGGAGCCGCTTCTGCGGTTCGAAGCCAATCGACACCGTTTCTTCACACCCGGCTGGGGGCCGGACCAACTTGGGAAGTCGTTTTTGCCGACCGAAGCCAATCGACCTCGATCCTTCCGCCTCCGCGGGCCAGGCTCGATCGGTGGGGTCGTCCGGTTCTGCGGACCGAAGCCAAAGCTCATCGTTGCGATCGTGTCGGGGACTGCCAAACCCTGCCAATTCCTGCCAAACCTGCCGCCCACAGCGACACCCGCACCACGCACTCGATCGGCAGCGGCCGACGTCGCGTCCTCACGCCACCGAGTACCCAAACGACGAGAATCCGGCCTGTCCGGACCAGATAGCGATCAACGAGGGGCTGTCAAACCCTGTCAATTGCGTCAGGCGAAGCTGGGGAAAGGAGGACGTGATGTCCTGAGCATCACCGAAACCGATCGTAGCGACCCTGTTGGTAACCGATCCCACCCGGTAGAGCGTGGCCTGCAGCGGGTAATGAGTCTTGCGTGGCGGTGGGGTAACCCACACTGCGAAGTGTAAACAGTTGGTAATCGGCGAAGGTCAAATGGGCACGTGGTGGGAAGCGCCCTCGGAGGTCTGCCTCCTCCGCTTGTCGTAGATCTGGGTCGTCGTGACGTGACGGTGGCCAAGCAGTTCCTGAACCTTGCGAATGTCCTGGCCGTCTTCGAGAAGGAGGGTGGCGGTCGTGGCCCGGGTGGAGTGCGGGGAATAAATACACCTCATTCTGAAAGCCGCTCCTTCGCCCGCAACTACCTTCATGGCCCCGGGCAGTTTCGCGAAGTAGCTCAGGAGCAATCGGTGGGCGGTGGGATAGCTCATTCGGTCATCGCTCAGTTTTAAGCTACGCGGATTCAGGCGCGGGCGAAAAAGGGGTCCGCAGGTGAGACCGGCCTTGAGGACATAGTCGCGGATCGCCTCCGCGGCCCGGCGGTTAAGTCCAATGGTGCGGCGACGGTTCCCTTTTTCGGTGATCCGCAGGGTCGGGTCGTGCTCGTCGTCGTGAACATCGTCCACGTTCAGGCGCAACAACGTGCCGATTCGGATGCCTGAGAAGAGCAGGTGTCACCGCTCATGTGAAACTGACCCGGTAACGCTCATCTGAAATTGACCTACCTTGGACGGCGAACTGGGCCTACTAGCTCACGGATCACCTCGTTTCGCGTTCCCGTCCGGGGCCGCACCGGCTTGCTTCTTCCCACGCAACCGGTAGCTCTCCTCCCGGATGTTGATCCCCGTCGACCGGTGCATCAGACGGTCCAGGGCCGCGCTCGCCAGCACCGCATCGTCGGCGAACACCTGCCTCCTCTCTCCCCGAACGACTTGTTGCTCGTCAGCACCACTCTCCGTCCCTTCTGGGACCACTGACAGCTCACTCGACGACACAGCGTATTCGAAAACTCAGACCTTGCCCTAAGGATTGCCCCCGTGGGGTGGTCACCCTCAGCCCCGACGGCCCGCGGCCGATCCGGCGGACCGTCGCCCGGGCCGCCCGTCCCGGCCCATCCGGTTCCACGCTGCCGGCCATTCGTGGCACCAGGGGCAGGGCGGAGCCGCTGTGACGTCGCAAACGCCCAGAAAGCGAACCCGCTCGCGGTAAGTGCTGAGACTCCCGGGGCCGGGTTCTTTGGGTGCGAAAGGCTTCGCCTCGCCGTCCGGTTGAGTGACGCGGGAGTGAAGCCTCAATCGGAATATGTGGCCCGCCCGGCGGACTCCGGCTTTCCCGCGACCGCAGCGTCTGTGAGCATGCCCGGTGGCCGGGGTGAGAAGTCGCGGGTGGGTCGGGCCGACGGTCCGGGCCAGACGGGCGGGAGAAATGTCGATCGCCCCGGTCGTCTCGATAGGCTACAAATGGAGACAAGAGAGTGCTCGTCGGACGGGCGGACCTGGTATCCCCCGTCCCGACAGTCGGGACCGGCCGCCGGCCCTTTCCGTGCCAGCCTCCCACTCCCCGAGGTCGTTGATGCCCGGGCCATGGCCGGATAGGGACCGGGGGGCGGACTTCGTCCGCCGCCTCCACGCCGGCGACCCGACCGCCCCGGCCGAGTTCGCGGCCGCCGTTCTCGACCCGCTGGTCGAGTACCTCCGGGACGCCTCCCCGGAAGCCGACGACCACGCCCGGGTCACGGCCGCCGAGGACGCGGTCCTGTCGGTGATCCGCCACCCGGCTCGCTTCGACCCCGCCCGGAGCGACCTGCCGACCTTCCTCCGCATGGCCGCCCGCGGCGACCTCGCCAACCTCCTCGACGGGGAACGCCGCCACCACCGGCGGCGGGACGGTCCGGATTCCGTCGAACTCGTACCCGACGGCCGGAACTGTTCCTGGGACGACGACCCCGCCGACCTCCCGTCGTTCGATACCCCGGAACTGGTGGCGGTCGTCGCGACATTCACGGCCGAAGAACGCCGGGTCCTCGACCTGATGCGCGACGGGGAACGGCGGACGGAGGTGTTCGCGGCGGCTCTGGGGCTCGTCGACCGGCCGCCGGACGAGCAGAAGCGGGGCGTGAAACAGGTCAAGGACCGGATCAAGGCGCGGCTCCGACGCGCGGCGGAGGGGACATGAGCGACGCACTCCGGCACCTGGCGACCCGGGTCACCGCCGACCCGTTCTTCCTCGCCCACCCGCTGGCCGAGTTCGCCCGGTCGGAAGGGCTCGACGACCCCGGGCTGGCCGCCCGGCTCGGCTGCCGAATCGAGGACCTGACCCTCCTCCGGCTCTGTCGCGCGCCGCGGCCGGAGCCGAAGGAGTTCCGGGCCGACCTCGCCGCGGTCGCGGCCCGATTCGGGCTCGATTCGGGGGCCCTGGCCGCCGCGGTCCGGCACGGGCAGGGGCTGGCCACCCTGCGGTCCGCATCCCGGCCCGACGGGCCCCCCGGGACACTTCTCGCGGCCCGGGACGACGACCCGCCGCCCGCGGAGTCGACCACATGAATACCCCGGTCTGGTGCGCCGACCTGGCGGGTCAGTTCTGGGCCGCCGTTGGCCCCCCTCCCCCGTTTCCCCGGGACCTCCGCGACCCGGTCGCGGTCGGGTTCCCGGTGACGGTGCTCGACCACCCGCGGCTGTCGGTCGGCGGGGTGATCGGGTGGTTCGCCGCCCGCGCGATCCGCATCCCACTCGACGAGCCGGACCGCCCGCTCCGGGCGTGCCTGGTCGCCGACCGCGGGCAGGGGTTCATGTTCCTCGCCGCCGCCGACGACCCGGCCGAACGCCGGTTCTCCCTGGCCCACGAGATCGCCCATTTCCTGCGCGACTACTGGCATCCGCGCGAGACCGTCACCCGGCGGCTCGGGCCGGCGGCCCGGGAGGTGTTGGACGGCGACCGCCCGGCGACCACCGGGGAACGCATCCAGGCCATCCTGCGCCACGTCTCGGTCAGGCCGTTCGTTCACCTGCTCCGCCGGGACGAGTCCGGCCGCCCCCTCACCCCCGCCGAGTCGGCGG
>JAQGHQ010000220.1 GCA_028288765.1 Gemmataceae bacterium
CCCACACCGGCAACCGGCCCGGGGTCCACGGGGCGTCGAAGCCCTCCAGCTTCTTCTCCACCGCGGGTAGGTCTGATTCGAGGAGTTTCTTCAGCTTCGCCAGCTCGGCTTTGAACTCCTTGCCCGCGATCGTGTACGCCTCCTTCTGCGTCCCGGTCGGCTTCGCCAGCGACCGGCGCGAGGCGCTCCCGGCGTAGCCGACGCGCTCGGAAATCGACACCGGCGTGTTCTCGTTCCGGCCGCGGAGCACGGTATCGCCGCGGAGTGCCCGCAGGATGTCGCGGTTCGTCGCGATCAGCTCCCGCACCCGGGTCTTGGCCGGCTCGTCCGCCTTCGGGGCCACGTCGAGCGCCCGGCGGACCTGTTCGAGCCGGGCCGCGATCTCGGTCGACACGTTCGTCGCCCCGCTCACCGCCCGCTGGAGCTTCAGCACCTGCCGCATGAACGCGACCAGCTCCCGCACCTCCTCGGGGGCGGCCGGGATCTGGGAGTCGAGGACGACGTTGAACCCGACCGGCCCGGCCAGAGGGGACATTTTCCCGTCCACGCGCTGGAACAGGCGGACGGTGTACTTCCCCGGCACGACCAGCGGCCCGGACGGCCCGCGGCCGAACTCGTCCTCGTCGTCGTCGGCCGGCCCGCCCCGTCCGGCGGGGTTGGGCAGCGCGGCCGCCGGATCACGCAGGTCCCACGTGACGCGGTGCATCCCTTCCCCCACCGGCCCGGTCACCGTCCGGACGGCCGTGCCCTCGTCGTCGGACACGACCAGGAATACGCCCGGGGGCTCCTCCTCGGCCTCCGCCCGGAGCTCGTCCGGCGTCGGGTACGGGACCGGCTGGCCCGCCTTCGCCGCGTCCTTCTCGGCGGCTTGTCGCTTCTGCTTGCGGGTCTTCAACCCGTCCCCGAGGGAGTAGGTGAACGCGGCCCCGAGCGCCGGGTTGTCGGCAGTGTAGAACGACGCCCCCTGGGCGGACTTGCCCGCGTCGCCGTACGGCACCGCGGGCACGAACAGGACCGCGTCCCGCGGCGGGAACAGGACCGCGTCCTTTGTCGCGCCCTTCATCCGGCGGAGCGGCGAGTAGTCGTCGATCACGTAGATCCCGCGGCCGAACGTGCCGATCACGAGGTCGTTCATCTTCCGCTGGACGCACAGGTCCTTCACCTGGATCGTCGGCAGCCCGGTCTTGACCCGGTGCCACTTCGTCCCGCCGTCGAGGGTGACGAACAGCCCGAACTCGGTGCCGCAGAACAGGAGGGCCGGGTCGACGTGGTCCTCGGCGAGACAGTACACCGACCCGCGGGCCGGAAGGTCGCCGGTAATGCCCGCCCACGTTTTCCCGGCGTCGGTGCTCTTGAGCAGGTAGGGGACGAAGTCGGCGTTCTTGTGGTTGTCGAAGGCCGCGTACACGGTCCCCGCGGCGTGCTGCGAGGCCACCAGCTTGCTCACGTAGGCCTTTTCGGGCACGCCCGGGAACGTCTCGACCTTCCGCCACGTCGCCCCGCCGTCCTCGGTGACCTGGACCAGCCCGTCGTCGGTGCCGACGTACAGGAGTCCCTCCTTCATCGGCGACTCGGCCAGGGCCACGCAATTCCCGTAGAAGCTGGTCGACACGTGCTTCGACACCGCGTCCGGCCCCCACACCTTGCCCATCACCGCGAGCTTGTCGCGGTCGAGCTGGCGGGTCAGGTCGCCGCTCACCGGCTTCCACGAGTCGCCCCGGTCGTCGCTCCGGTACAGCCGGTTCGCCGCGAAGTAGAGCCGCTTCGGGCTGTGCGGGGAGAGGACGAGCGGGCTGTCCCAGTTCCACCGCGGCGGGAGCTCGCCGGGGCCGGGCTGCGGCTGGATCATCACCCGCTGGCCGGTCCGCCGGTCGAACCGGCAGAGCCCGCCGTACTGCATCTCGGCGTACACCGTGTTCGGGTCGGTCGGGTCGACCTTGCAGTGGAACCCGTCCCCGCCCATGACCACGAACCAGTCGGCGTTGGTGATCCCGGTGGCCGACCGCGACCGGGCCGGGCCGCCGAGGGTGAAGTTGTCCTGCGTCCCGCCGTACACGTGGTAGAACGGCCCGCTCTCGTCGCACGTCACGTCGTAGAACTGCGTGACCGGCAGGTTCGGCTTGAAGTGCCAGTTCGCCCCGCGGTCGAAACTCTCGTACACCCCGCCGTCGCACCCGACGAGGTAGTACCGCGGGTCCTTCGGGTCGACCCAGAGGACGTGGCTGTCGACGTGCTTCCACTTCTCCCCGAGCGGGGCCAGCGTCTTCCCGCCGTCGTCCGACACCTGGATGTGGACGCCCATCACGTAGACCCGGTCCGGGGTCGCCGGGTCGACCGCGACGTGGGCGTAGTACTGGGCCTGCTGGTCGAAGGGGTTCCGCTTCTCCCACGTCAGCCCGCCGTCGGTGCTGCGGAAGATCCCGCCCTGCTTGTCGGCCGCCTCGACGCTCGCGTAGACCGTGTCCGGCGCGGTCGGCGCGGCCGCCAGCCCGATCCGCCCGAGCTCGACCGTGGGCAGCCCGGCGGTGACCTTCTTCCACGTCTTCCCGCCGTCGGTGCTGCGGTGGACCGCCGACCCGGGGCCGCCGTTGATGAGCGTCCACACGTGCCGCCGCCGCTGGTAGCTCGCCGCGATCAGCACGTCCGGGTTGCGCGGGTCGAGGACGACGTCGGTGACGCCGGTGTTGTCGTCGACCGCGAGGACGCGGGCCCACGTCTTCCCGCCGTCGGTGGTCTTGTACAGCCCGCGGTCGCCGCCCGGCCCCCAGAGCGGCCCCTGGGCGGCCACGTATACCGTGTCCGAATCCCGGGGGTCGATCAGGATCTTCCCGACGTGCTCCGACTGCTTTAGCCCGACGTTCGCCCAGGTCCGCCCGCCGTCGGTGCTCTTGTACACCCCGTCGCCGTAGGCCACGCTCCGCTGGCTGTTGTTCTCCCCGGTCCCGACCCAGACGACGTGCGGGTTCTTCGGGTCCATGACGACGGCGCCGACCGAGAACGACCCCTCGTTGTCGAACACGGGCGTCCAGGTGGTCCCGGCGTTCGTCGTCTTCCACACTCCGCCGGACGCGACGGCGGCGTAGTAGTGCGATCGGTCGTGCGGGTGGACGGCGAGCCCGACCACCCGCCCGGACGTGACCGCCGGGCCGACAAGCCGGGGCTTCAGGGCGGCGATCGGGAACGACTTGTCGTCCTTCTTCTCGGCCCTGGGCGGGTCGGGCGGCTGGCCCGGTGTGATGGCGAGCGACAGGAGCAGTCCGGCGAGCATCGTGACCTCGGTGGGAAACTGCGCGACCTGGGGTGGTTGGGGCGTTGCAGGTTTACAATAGATGTGAAATCTCGGGTTTGTAGGGCGAAAGCCGGGCCGACCGGAGTGGTGTGTCCAATCTCCCGCATGAGTTCTCGCTCGCCACGCCCGGTCTCTCAAGGTGCCCCCGGGCAATGATCCGGCAATCCCCTCGGGGCCTTCCCCGAAGCGGACGGGCGGGGACACTCCTTTTACAAATCTGCACCGGGACCACGACCGAGAGCCCGCCGCCGGAATAGGCCGGGTGGCGGGCGGGGGCAGTAAAACAGAGTGTGTCCCCGTCCCCGTCCGGAGCCTCCCATGCGGCTGATCGACCTCTCGCAGCCCGTCTACCACGACAGCCCGAACTGCCCGGCCCACCCGCCGGTGAAATCCGAGCTCATCGCCGACCACCCCCAGCAGGGGTGGCGGGTGGAGCTCCTCACGCTCGCCAGCCACACCGGGTCGCACGTCGACGCCCCGCTGCACAAGATCGCGGGCGGGGCGAGCCTCGACGACATCCCGCTCGACCGGTGGTGCGGCCCGGCCGTCGTCGCCGACTTCCGCGGCGTCGCCGCCGACACGCATCTCACCGCCGCCAGCCTCGCCGCGAAGCTGCCGGGCGATCTCGCCGACGCGATCGTACTGCTGGCGACCGGGTGGGGCGACCGGCGGGCGAAGACGGACGAGTGGCTCCGCCACTCGCCATGCCTGTCCGAGGACGGGGCCGCGTGGCTCGTGGCCCGCGGCATCCGCGGGGTCGGCATCGATCACTACTCGATCGGCGGCGGGACCGAGCCGACGAACGAGCGGGTCCACACGGTCCTGCTCGGGGCGGGGGTGTGGGTGGTGGAAGAGCTCCGGTTCCCGCCCGAGGTGTTCGCCCTCCCGCAGCCGGTGCGGTACATGGGCCTGCCGGTGAACTTCCGCGGGCACACCGGGGGGTTCTGCCGGCCGGTCCTGGTGCTCGACTGATCCGGCAGCGGTAAATGTCCCGGCCAAGCAGATCGACCAGGACCCCCGCGTCCCGAGCTATGCATTACCCACAACGTCGCGTCATGTCGATTATCCTTGGTTTTGCTGGTCCCGAAGGGCCGGTTTGTTCGTGGCACAGGTCTCCAGACCTGTGCTGGCACCCCCTTCAGGGGCCGACGTCTTTCTCTTCTCTCCACGGTTGCCGACCGGAGTACCTGCACAGGTCAGGAGACCGGTGCCACGGGGAGTCGGCCCTCCGGGCCCTGAAAACCGAGGGATTTACCTCGTGGGTAATGCTAGCGTCCCGAGTTGGAACGCCGGGCCGTGCTGGTGGTTCCCGATGCTTCTTCCCGCCCGGCACTTCTTATGCTGAGTGACGGATATGTTTCCGGCCCCGGCGGCAACCGGAAGGCGTCCGCCACCCGCGTTCTGTCGTTACCCCACGCGGCCCCGCCCGGAGCCCGGGCCGGCCTTCCGGCCCCGACCGTGCCAGTCGCCCGTGCGTATGCATAGTTGTACATCGCCCGCCCTCGAATCGGAGGATATCCCGTGGCCGACAAGCCCCAGCTCAACCACCCGTGGCTGGTCGCCGTCTGGCCGGGGATGGGCCACGTCGCCCTGAACGCCGGCATCTACCTGCTCGCCAAGCTCGGGATGACCGCGTTCGCCGAGTACGAGGCCACCGACCTGTTCGACATCGACCAGGTCGAGGTCAAGGACGGGATCGTCCAGCCCGCCCGGCGGCCCCGGAACCGGTTCTTCGCCTGGACCGACCCGAATCACAAGCACGACCTCGTGGTGTTCCTCGGGGAGGCCCAGCCCCCGGCCGGGAAGTACCCGTTCTGCCGCCAACTGGTCGGGTTCGCCCGGGAGCTCGGGGTCGAGCGGGTGTTCACGTTCGCCGCGATGGCCACCCGGATGCACCCGGAGGCCCGGTCCCGGGTGTTCGGGGCGGCGACCGACCAGGCGAACCTCGACGAGCTGACCCGGCTCGAACTGGATATCCTGGAGGACGGGAACATCGGCGGGCTGAACGGGGTGCTCCTCGGGGCCGCCGCCGAGGCCGGGCTGAACGGGATCTGCCTGCTCGGGGAGATGCCGCACATTTTCGCCCAGCTCCCCTTCCCGAAAGCCTCGCACGCGATCCTGGAGGTCTTCACCACCCTCGCCGGGATCGAACTGGACCTTACGGAGTTGGCCGAGCAGGCCCGGATGGTGGAAGAGCAGCTCGGCGAGCTGCTCGCCCAGGTCGAGGAGCAGGCCAGGGCAGACCCCCAGGCCGGGGACGAAGAGGAAGGATATCAGTCGGAGCCGACGGAGGAGGAGCCGGGCGGCAAAGCGGCGGGCCAGGAAACACCGGCCGGCCCGAAGCGCCGGCGGCACATCGAGGCACTGTTCGAGCAGGCCGCGAAGGACCGGTCGAAGGCGTTCGAGCTGAAGCAGGAGCTGGACCGGCTCGGGCTGTTCAAGGAGTACGAGGACCGGTTCCTGGACCTCTTCAAGAAGTCGGAGTAAAGCAGGCGGCAGGAGAAAAGCGACCCGGGCAGAGACTGGGTGGCACGGGCGGCTTGTCCGCCCGTGTGCTCGGGAGCGCAGACCACACGGGCGGTCAAGCCGCCCGCGGCACCCGCACAGGGGTCGTTCATTTCCTACTGTCTGCCTAAAGCGGGGCCGCCACGAACTGGTCATGATCCGTCCTCGCCCCACCTCGCCGGGACTCAGTTTTTCGCGCGGGTCCTGGCCACGCCGGCCTGCCGGATCTCCCAGCCGGGCTTCGGACGAAGGTGTCTCGCCGATTGAGAACTTGTGAACGGCCGTCCCGGCGGTCATCCCGATCTCACCCCCGGCTCACCGGCATCTCAGCCGGCCGGGGGTAAAGTCATCTCCGTCAGGTGCTCCCCGCATTGCCGGAGATCGTTACCATGCCGCGCTTCGCCCGCCGTGGGTTCACGCTCATCGAACTGCTGGTCGTGATCGGGATCGTGGCCGTCCTCGTCGGCCTGCTGCTGCCGGCGGTACAGAAGGTCCGGCTCGCGGCGGCCCGGACGCGGTGCCAGAGCAACATGCACAACATCGGGCTCGCGTTCCACCACTACATCGACGTGAACAAGGGGCAGTTCCCGGACGCCGCCCGCATCCCGAGCATCCCCCTCACCCCGGGCCAGCCGAGTCTCGCCGCCGCCCTCGGCCCGTTCATCGAGAATAACCAGCTGGTGTTCCGCTGCCCGCTGGACACGACCCGCTACCCGGTCGAGGGGCTGAGCTACGAGTACCAGCCGCGGGTCGCCGGGAAGACGCTCGAGCAACTCCGGGCCAACTCGCTGGGCCTCTCGCTCGTCGACATCTGGCTGACCTACGACTTCGACCCGGTCCACGGCCCCGACCCGAACACCTCCCGCACCTACCTCTACGCCGACGGGCACGCCCAGTAAGGGATGTGGCCGACCACTTTCCCCCCGGCCCGAGTTCTTGTCCGGTATGCCCGCCCCGCGAGCCCACCCGAGGCCCCGCCATGCACGCCTTCACCGTTCACCCGCAGAAGAACCCGGCCCCCACCGCGGACGCGAAGCCCCGGCGGTGGCGGCGGCGGGTTGCCGCACTGGTACTGCTACTCGGGATCGCCGGGCTCGTGTGGGCCGTCCGGCCCGACCCACATCTCGCCCGCGCGAAGGAGTTGCAATCGGAACTCTTCACCCCCGAGGCGAAGAATCTCCCGCCGGACGAGCGGAAGGCCAAGTTCGCCGAGCTCCGCGACCAGATGAAGCGCCTGACCGACGACCAGAAGCGGGACCTCTTCGCCCCGATGCGGGAGAAGCAGAAGGCCGAAATGGCCCGGTACATCGGCCTGCCGCCGAAGGAGAAGGTCAAGTACCTCGACGAGCGGATCGACCGATCGGAGAAGATGCGGAAGGAGAGGGAGCAGAAGGGCGGGAAGGGGAACGGTGCGGGCGGGCCTCCGGGCGGGTTTCCCGGCGGCGGCTCGGCCGCCGGGAGCAAGGCCGGCGGGTTCGCCGGGAGTGTCGGGGCCGGCGGCCCCGGCGGCGGGGGCGGGCCCGGCCAGGGCCGGTCGCCGGCCGAGATCGAGAACCGGCGGAAGCAGTTCCTCGACAACACCACCCCGGAGGAGCGAGCGCAAATGGACCAGTTCCGGAAGGACATGAACGACCGCCGCAAACAGCGCGGGCTGCCCGTGACGACGAGGTGACGTTGCCGGCACGGTCTTCCAAAGTGGTCCGCTTGCGGAGTGGCGGGTTACTATCGAGGCGCCACTCCGTGGCGGCCGACTCTCAACGAGCATCTTCCGCCCGCTCGGGTTTGACACAGGTCATGCGCCCGTCGGGTGTCACTCCCGCGGCCGGCACAGCTTGTCCAGCTCCTCGTCGGTCATCGGCACGAACACGCCCCGGCCGATGTGGAAATCCACGAACCGCAGCTCGGCTTCGTGTACGACGTCCGGGAGCCGGTTCGGTTCGAGCCGGGTGGGGATCAGGCCCTCACTGGTAAGCGCCGCAAGATGCTCGCGGTGCCGGGCGAGAAGGGATGCCGGGTCCGCCCCGGGGTAGCGGGCGACGTGGGAGCCCGGGAGCGGCTCGAACGTCTTTCGGATGGTGGTGGTGACCGCGCGTGACCCGTCCGTGAACAACGTCGTACACGCCAGGTGCCTCTCCACCCGGTTGCCCTGCCGGCTGAAGATCACGAGCAGAATGGTTTCGCCGGTCTTGTCGAGGAGGATCGCGGCCGCCCCGAGCCGGTGGGGCTCCGGGACAACCAGCCGGTGACAGAACACCAGCCGAAGACCAATCGCCTCGGCCGCGTCGACGAGCGGCCCCATCCCGGCCCGTGCGGCGGCCGGGAGTTCGTCGAACTCGACGAGGAAGAGCCGGTCCGGGCGTGGGACGGAGAAGCTGAAGCGGATCGGTCGCCCGATCAACTTCATCCAGGCGGCGATGAGGAACACGAGCGGGTTGGGCGACATCCGCCAGTACTCGGCGAAGGTCAGCCTCGCGCCATCGACGCGGTAGAAGGTGGTCATGGGCGAGGGGGTTACGGTGTCCTGGGGACGAGGGCGGCGGCCCATTCGGCGGCGGCCGGGGTGAGCTGGGGTTCCGGAGGGCAGTCGTAGATCGACAGTGCATACCCCGCCGCATTCATCCCCGGAAACGGCGACGGCATCGGCGACCCTCCCCAGCTCCGCTTACGCCCGCCATTCTACTACCGGCCCGGATCACGTCTTCCCGAGCACTGGGTCGACGACCCAGTAGCACCCGTGGACGAGTGGTCCCGGCCCGCGGCCGTGGCCGATCCCCCCAGCTGCGCCAGGCTACTCGCCGGCCACACCCGCGAGTGCGACCGTCAGCCCCGTCGACAGACGATGCACCTCGCTCACCGGCGGGCGACCCGCCGGGCGGTGACAGGTTTTGACAGGGTTTGACAGGTCCCACGCGGACTTGCTCGTCCCGCCACCCTCACCCGTGGCAAGAAGGGACGGGGTGAGGTCGACCGGCCGGGGATTGCGAGCAGAATCCGCATGTCCGTCACCACTTGCGGGAGAAGCAACGGGCTCGCGGACGGTGTCGGACGCGGCGGGACGCTCCTCCTGTTTGGCGGCGCTCTTGGTGGGCGGTGTGACAGGTCGGGGTGAGTCGACGGGTTCGGACCGAACGGGGTCGGGCTCTTGCGGACCGGTGGCCTGGGGGACCGGTGTCGCGGATGAGAGGCTGTCGGTCGTGGCCGGCGGGGTCTCGGTCGGATCGGACAATTTGGCGCGGAGGTCCCGGTCGCAGAGTTTCACGGCCAGTTCGATCAACGTCTTGGCCGCCCGGAGCTGGACGGCTTCGGACGGGCTCACGAGCAGCCGGTGGAGGGTGTCGCAGGCGACGGTCGTCGCCCCGACGATCCGGCCGCAGGCGGTATCCAGGACCGCGGCCCGGATCTCGAACACCCGGGCCTGGAAGGCGGGGTCGCGGAGCCGGTGGTAGATGG
>JAQGHQ010000224.1 GCA_028288765.1 Gemmataceae bacterium
AAATATGGCGGTTTTGCTCGAGGTCGGCAGCGGGTCTTTTCAAAATATGTGGCTGGAAAGGCGATTTTGAGCCAGTAAGGCCGCGAAAACACCATGATTTCAACGGTTTGACCCGCTAAACAAGTACGACTGAACGGGGTGGCTCGCACGAGCGGTTGGCCCGTGTACGTCCACCGGTACGGGTGAGCATGTCGGGCATTGTAGGTGTCGAGGTACTCGGCCAACCGCCGCTCGAACTCCACCGGCGACGAGAAGTCCCCCCGCTTGAGGAACCGTCGCGCCAGGACGCTGAACCACAACTCGACTTGGTTCAACCAGGAACCGTGCGTCGGCGTGAACACGAACCGGTAGCCGTGCTCGGGATCGGTCAGGAACGCTCGCCGGTGTGCGCCGGTCTGGAGCCGTTGCGGCTCGAACGAGAGGCGGTTCAGGGCGGCCAGGACCTGGCACGCCTCCCGGCTCCAGTGGGTGTTCAGGTTGTCCACTACCCAGGTGATCCGTTTCCAGTCGTGGAACCGGTTGGCGACGCGGCGGAGATGGTTCGCGAAGTCGACGGAGGTACGGGTCGGCCCGAGGTTCCAGACCACCTCCCCGGTTGGCACCACGAACGACGCGATCAGGGCCCGGGTGCCGTGGCGGATGTACTCGTGCTCGCGCTTCTCGGGGTGCCCGGGCCGAGCCGGTTGGGTCGGGTACTTCCGTTGGAGGATCTGCATCCCGGTCTTCTCATCCGTGCAGATGACCAGTTCGCCCTGTTGAGCGAGAACCGGGGAGCGGACGTAGAGTTGGCCGATCGCGGCGGCTTTGGCCCCGAAGTCCGGGTCGTGGCTGTTGAGCCAGTAGACGCTGCGATGGGGTCGGAGGTCGGCGGTGTGGAGGATGCGCTGGATCGTCGAGCGGCGCATGGCCTCGTCGGCGTGCCGGTGGACCAGTTCGCGGGCGAGGTCGTCGAGGGTCCAGCGAGTGGCCGGGCAATCATGCTCGGCCGTGCGTTCGGAGGCGAGGGTAATGACCTCGAGTCGTTCGTCGGGGGGAAAAGACCGGCGGGCGGCCGGATCGCGGGGCATCCTGAAGTCCGGCCAGGCCGTGCCTGAGGAACCGGGTCCGCCACAAGGCGACGGTGTTCCGACTGCACCCCAACTCGGCGGCGACGGTGCCGTTGGTGGGCGGATCGTCATCGGCCAGGCGGAGGATGACTCGGGAGCGAAAGGCGAGGGCCTGTGGGGTGGACGACGCTCGCGCGAGCGAGTGGAGTTGGCCACACACCTCGGGAGTCAGCCGTACGACCGGGGCATGGGGGACAGGCATGGGTGGCGTCCTTGCCGAGGCCAGGGCGATTGGAGATCCGACCAGTTTGATCGATGTCAGCCCGAATACTAGCCCAACTGCCCAAAGACTTCAGAAACGGACATCTAGGCCCAGGCCGACTGGGCGTTCGCCGGCAAACTCCCCGACGCCGCCGGTGCCCTCCGCGCGATCTACCTGTTCACCTTCGTTCTCTCCTTCTCCCGGATGCTGTTCGTCCGGTGTACCACGTCGATGAACCTGGTCGCGCTCGTCGACTGCCACCGGCAGGCGTTCGCCGACCTCGGCGGGTGGACGCGGGAGATCCTGTACGACAACAGGGCGCAGGTCCGGATCGGCCCGGGGCGATGGAACGAGGGGTTCCTCGACTTCGCCCGGCACTACGGGTTCACGCCCCGGATGCACCGCCCGTACCGCCCCCGGACCAAGGGGAAGATCGAGCGGGCCGTGGAGCACGTCCGGGACAGCTTCCTCCACGGCCGCTCGTTCGCCGACGTCGCCGACCTGAACGTCCAGGTCCGGGGGTGGCTGGCGGGCACGGCCAACACCCGGGTCCATGCCACCACCGGGCACCGACCGGTCGACCTGCTCCCGCAGGAGACCCTGACCCCGGTCAACACCGTTCCGGCGGACCAGTTCCGCGACCCGGTCCGGCGGACCGTCAGCTTCGAGTCGATAGACCACTTCCGGGGCAGCCGGTACTCCGTCCCGCCCGTCAACGCCGGGCAGGCGGTCGAGGTGGTCGCGGCCGGCGGGCAGATCGTCATCCGGGTCGGGGACACGGTCGTGGCCGAGCCCCGGGAGGGGGGCCGTCCGGGCCAGTATGTGGTTGCCCGGGAACACCTCGAGGAGTTGTGGAAGGTGACCGCCGAGCAGATCCAGCCGCCGCCCGTCCCGCCCCGCTCCCCGGCCGCCAGCTGGTACCCGACAATCGTCCCCGTCACCTCCCCGTCCGCGTTGTACACCTCCGCCGTCTGCCGGCCGACCGGGTCGGTCGTGGCCGTCACCTCCCCGAACGTGTCCCGAACGTACGTCACCCAGAGCGGCCCAAGTGATCGCCGCCGAGCGTGGGTGATCGGGGCCGGAAGGGGGTGCAGACGGGTGCGGTCGGCAGGGGTGGGGAGGTCGTCCGAGGAAGAACGGTCGGAACCTCCGACCGCCACAGCCCTTCCGGCACGACGACTGGGCTAAAGAGTTCAGATTGGTTAAGATTTAACGGATTGTCCAAACGGCGGACGGTGTCAGGCGACTTGAGCCGGTGATGGTTAACTCTCGTTAACTCATTAACTATCCATTTGCATAGTTAAAGGCGCGCACCCGATCTCTTGACAGGAATTGGCAGGGTTTGGCAGTCCCAGAGACGTGCGGAAAGATGAGGATTGGGTTCGGCCCGCAGAAGCGACCGTTCGACCGGCATGCCTTGTGAAGAAATGGTGGAGATTGGGTTCGTTCCGCAGAAATGACCGCTCGACCGGCATCGAACGGGACGCATTGTGAAGGATCGGAGCAGATTGGGTTCGTTCCGCAGAAATGACCGGTCGGCCGGACGGTCCTGGGAGGAAGCTGCCGGTCGGCCGAAGGGGACGCACGCGCCGACTGATATAGGCTGGCAACTCCGGCTATCGCCCCGGACCAAACGACCCGAGCCATCGAGGCCGATCCGTGTCTTCAATGACGCCGTGGCGGTGTCGGTGGTCGAGGATCCCACCCCAATCCCGGCCGGCCTCCAGGATGTCAACGTGGTCCCCTCAGCACAGGTCGGGAAAATCAGCTGCCTTTCGCATGGTACAACTTGAGGCGAGCGCATTGAAGGGCAGCTCGCGCCGGTGTAACCGTTCATCTCGCCAGGACCAGCCGAGGAGCTTGGAGTCCCTCTCGATGAGCCCGAATGGTCTCGTACAAGAACTCGAGTACGGACCGTTGCTGGAGCCGCAGGGTCTGAACTGCGGTCAGGA
>JAQGHQ010000246.1 GCA_028288765.1 Gemmataceae bacterium
CGGGGCGGTCGTGTCGTGCGCGGCCCCGGCCCGGGCGGGCGACCTGGACCGGCAGCGGCGGCGGTGGCGGGCCGCGCTCCTGGCCGGCGGGTGGCGGGTCCTCCCGACCCGGTTGGTCAGGAGCAAGCCGCTCGTCCTCGCCCATCTGGCCGCCACGGCTGCGGTGGTGGCGTGGGGCGGGTTGGAGTGGGGCCGGTGGTGGGCGGCCGGGCTTGTACTGGCGACTGCCGCGATCTACCTGCGGGCGGTCGTTTCGGTCGGGTTGAGCGGGCGGCGGGTCGGTCTGCTCCTGCGTGCCCCCTGGGTGGTCGCCCGGCTCGGGTGGGTGACGGTGGCCGGGCTCGTCCGCCGCGACCCCGGCCGGTGGGACCGGGGGCGGAACGGGGAAGGCCATCCAGATGCAGCTCCAGAAGAATCACCTGCCGCCGCGTCCGGTGCCGCCGTGGCCCCTGATCCCCCCGAAGGTCCCCCCGGGCAGCCCGATCTACGCCGGGTGATCGAACACCCCGTATGAGGGACCGATTCACGCGCCGGCCGATGTACGGTCAGCCCCCGCGCATTCTCGGCCATACTCACCCCTATCTTCGGACCAGTGGGGATTGGCCGGCGGATCACCCCCTCCCTCCCCCATTCAGATACCCTTTCCTTCGCGCTTCACCCCACGTACTCAGGGCACACGCCGCCCAAAAACTTTGGGCCGCCGCGTGTACGCGCCGGGAGGCTGGCCGCCGCCTGGGCGAGGGTCAGGACGGTTTCGGCGAGGATGGGGTGGGCGGGCATGGGGGTCAGGCTCCGACAGCAGCCGATACGAAATGGAACCGGGCCGGGCTTCCATCTCACCCCGGCCGCGTCCTGCCGGAGTCTCGGGAACGTCCCGATTCCCGGCCCGGTTCCGTGGCAGGGGTATCGGCTCGGGCCCGGGGGGTTCTCTGCCGCTCTCTTGCTCTTCCTCGATCCTGGGCCGGGTCCGCGCCGGCACGACCGCCCCGGTCACGTCTTCCCCAGCACCAGATCCACCACCCAGCACCCCCGGACATGCGGCCCGTCGCCCCGGCAGTGGGCCAGGATGTCGGGCTGGTCGCACCCGGCGTCCTGGAGGGCGTCGGCCAGGATCGGCATCGGGGAGAAGTCCCGGGACTCGTACATCTGCCGGGCGAGTGAAAGGACGGTGGATGTGAGCCAGGAGGGGTCGGTGGTGACGGGGCGGAAGGGGTTTCCGAAGATACACCGAAGGATCTCACATCGCTCAGCAGCCTCTTCGTCATCGGCTGGGAGGGTGCGGCAATAACGGGACTCGAACAGGGCGAGTTTATGTTCGCTGGCAGGCTTACTTCTGTACCTCACGGACAATATCGGCTCCCTTTCTCGTATTTCCACCCAGAGGGAGACGGGACCGTTCAGATATTTGAGCATCGGCGTCGGATCGGTCGCCGCCAGCCATTCCGCCTCGGTCATCGGTCGGCCCCCGGGTCTGTCGGTGGATGATACCCGGGGCGGGGGCGGGGGTGGTAGGGGGTGTGGCGGTCGGGTAAGCTATCGAGCGGCCCGGGAGGCGGGGAGGCCGAGGCCCGCGGGTGCGCTTCTGAAACTTCGTGGCTCACAGGGCGGGCCGGGCCGGTGAGCTTATTGTTCGGCCCCAGAGGTTATCAGACCGATGACGCTTGCCGAGTTCTTGGCCGCCCCAGACAGCTTGGTCGGCAAGCAGGTGAGCGTCACCGGTTGGCTGCACTCCGACTCCGTCCGGCTGTGGCTGGCCGATCGCCCGCACTGCGAGGACCGGCAGCTTGCCGTTCGCGCCCCGGAGCTGGCCCGGTGGTTCCATTGGCACATCCCGCCACTGGTTGGCAGCGCCTGGGCGTACTGCTTCGAGGCCGAGGTCAGTGGGGTGGTTCTGCCACGGAACTGGGAGGGGATACCGGTCCTCGGTGGCGAGGTGGACGCCGTCGTGCAATACTCAGGTGGGCTGTATCTGCGGGGCGGCGAGCCGGCCGCACCGCCCTCCTGACCCCCCCTGAGAAAACCCGAACCCCCGGGGACGGCCTGATCGTCCGGCCCGTCATCCTCCGCAGGGACCGGGTCACGGTCGCACGGGGCGGGTACATCGAACGTCCGGCCCCTTGCCCCGGCAGTGATCGGGTGTCATGCTCCTGGTATGAACCCCTTCGATCCCGCCATCCTCTCCGCCCCGGCCGACCGCTCCCAGCAAATCACCTATGCGGACTGGTTGGCCGATCGCGACCCGGACTACTCCGCCGCGCTGCTCGCCGATGACTTCCCGGCGACCGCCTGGGCGGCCGTGCTCTGTGGGCATGGTCTCCGCGAAACGTGGGCGATCGTTGAGGCGATCCGCTCGGCCGGCGAGATGACGTTTGCACTGATCGAGGACACGAAGCCGAGCGTCAAGGTGGTTCGTGACAACTTCGTCCAGCTCAGCGGGGAGGCCGGGGATGAGATGCTCGACGCGCTCGCGGCGGCGGTCGGCCCGGGGTGGGTGCAGGACTGGCACACCGAGTGGCCGGGCGGGGTGCTGGTGACGCTCCGGCGGAAGGCCGGGTGAACTCGGTCACTGGTCGGCCCCGACCGGCTCGATACACTCCGGCCCGTCGTTCCGCGGCGAGTTGACGTATTTCGGATCAACCCCGTACATCTCCATCGCCTCTGACGGATAGGGCCGGAGCAAGCCCCGCAGCTCGTCCCCCGGTGTCTCCGGGTCGAGCCACGCGGAATGAGCTTCTCGCGGCACGATCACCGGCATCCGGTCGTGAAGAGGGGCCATCAGGGAGTTCGCAGCAGTAGTGACGATGCACGTGGTCACCCATCGCTCCCCATCCCCCTTCCACAGGTCCCACAGGCCCGCGAAGGCGAACAGCTCGTGGCTCTTGAGCCGGATGTGGTGGGGCTTCTCACCGGGATGATCCTTCAGCCACTCAAAGAACCCATCGGTCGGGATCAGGCACCGGCGCAGCCTGAACGACTCGTTCCAATATTGCTCTGTGATCTTCTCTGACTTGGCGTTCTTCGGCTGGTACTGGGGTTTCGAGGTGTTCGACCAGTTCGGGATGAACCCCCAGATCAGCGGAGCGAGGAACCGCGACCCGTCCGGCTTTGTCCCGACCACGGATATCGGAACTTTTCGGGACGGGGTGATGTTGTACCGGGGCCGGAGTTCCGCCGGTGGCTCGGGCAGCTCGAACACGGCCGCCACGTCCCCCGGGGCCGCCGCGAGGTTGAATCGTCCGCACATGGGAGCGATATCGGCCGGGCGGGTCAGATGACTTGATCCACGAACACCGGCATCACCGGGGACTGCTCGGTCATGTTCCGGTAGTAGTTGCTGGCCGGTTCGGTCAGCATGTACACGACCGGCCCGCCCCGGGTCTCGATCGCCACCCCTTTAATCCCCTCGGTGATCAGGAACCACGTCCCCTTGTGCTGCCCGAGGTTGGCCGGGATCACCACCTCGTCCGGGGTCGCGTGGGTGAACAGCCCGTCCCGGACGTGGTCCAGGGACACCCACCCGCCGTAGGGGAGCGGGCCCCGCCGGTACTTCGTCCCCCACGGGAGGATCTGCAGCCGCCCGTTCCGACGGACCGGCAGGACGGTCGGGACCTGCCACCAGTGGAACTGGACTTCCTCCCGCCCCTCGCGGTCGTACACCCGCTCGGTCAGCCGGTGCAGCCGCGTGAGTTCGACGGGCAGTTCGGAGGACGCGAGGGCAATGCCGGTACACATCAGAAGCAGAACTTCCCGCGGATGTCGCACACCTCGTGTTCGTTCGCCGGGTCGTCGTACCAGTCGTTCGCGTAGAGCGTGGCCCCGCTCCGGAGCTTCCACCGCCCGTACCGCTCGTTGACCGCCCGCTTCACCCGCGCTACCGCGTCGAGCTTCGGGTCCGGGGGCTCAAACAGGCTCTGCTGCCACGGACCCCGACGCAAACCCGAGGCGATCAGGTGCATGTGGGTCGCGGTCTTTCCCTGCCGCCAGGCGGTCCGCAAGCCCCGTTTCGCCGCGTCCAGGAGGATGTCGAACCGGTCGGACGGGACGGACAGGTGGGCGACACCCGCGGCGGACTCGGCGTCGAAGTAGCTCACGGCGACGGTGAGCGTCGACGCCCGGACCTCGTGGAACTGCAGCTCCTCGATCAGCCGCTCGATGTTCCTGACCAGCCAGCCGTACAGGGTGTGGGCGTCCCGGACCCGGCCGGCGAGACTTCCTCCCCGGGCGAGCATCTTGTGCGGCGACCGGGAGGGGCGGATGGGTACGGCCCGCACCCCGTTCAGCTCCCGCCAGATGTCGTGCCCGACGACGGTCAGGAGGCGCCGGACGAGCAAGCCGCTGGCCTGTCGTAGATCCAAGCAGGTCTTGATGCCGTGGGGTTCCAGCTTGGCGGCCGAGCGTTTGGCGATGCCCGCGATCTCGGTCACCGGCGTTCGCCGGAGTAGGTCCGTCTCCTGGTCGGGACACGTGAGGGCCACGGCGCCGAACGGTTTGGCCATGTCCGCAGCGAGCTTGGCGAGGGTCCGGGTGCGGGCGAAGGCGACCGTCATGGGAAGCCCCGTCGCCCGCTTGACGTGGTCTCGGACGTCCACCGCGGTCTGCTCGTAACTCTGCCCCCGGTTCGCCGACCCCTCCCAGAAAAATTCATCGATCGAATAGTATTCCACCCGGTGAGAGTACCGACCGACCTCGGCGAGCATCTTGCGGCTGAGCGTCTCGTACCAGCGGAAGTCCCGCTTGATGTACACCCCCTGCGGGCACTTCTGCTTGGCTTCCCAGATCGGTTCCCCGACCTTGACCCCGTACTTCTTCATCGGGTAGTTCCGGGCGATCACGCACGCCCCCTGGTTCCCCAACACCCCGACCGGCAGACCGACCAGGAAGGGGCGGCGGACGGTCTCGGCGGACGCATAGAAGCTGTCGGCGTCGCCGAAGCCGACGAGGGCGGTGGTCTTCATCCCCCCAGAGATAGCTAGTGTACGAGAGTTCAGTCAATGTGGGTGCGGGGAAACCGGGACGTTTCCCCGGAATTCCGGCCGCGTGAGCTCATGAGAGGGATCGCCTCGACCCGTTCGAGGGCGGGCCTTGCTCTAGCCGGGGCGGGCGGGGAGACTGTTGGCCACACCCTTCAACCCGGGAAGCCCTATGCTCCTGACCGCCCTTGTCCTGCTCCAGACGTTTCGCGACCCGATCCCGCTCGACTTCCTCAGTCTTGAGCAGGCGAACCGGCTCAACGGCCGGCGGGTGACGGTGACGCTGCTCATCGACACGCCCGCGTACTGCGATGGGGAGCGAACCATCGTCGGGGGTGCCGACCGGCCCGACGAGGTTACTCGGGGCGTGATTCTCCGCGGGGAGCGGTACGACGTGGACGAGGGGGAATGGATCACGGTCACCGGGACGCTCCGGGTCATCTCTCACGGGGCGGCGGTGGTGAACGGGACGGTGGTGCCGGGGTGGACGGAGATACGGGTGGAAGAGTAGGGGAGCTGTACGTTGCGGAAGCGAAGGCGCCTGCTCATTGGTGTGCTAATCGCTGCCCTCGCCCTCGCAGGGTGCTGTCTGGGTCCGTGGGGCACGAGCTACCCGCCTCTCGGCCGGGTGACCCGAATCGAAGTCCGCGACCTCAGCAACAACAGGCTCCGGGTGATGGACGACCCGGCCGAAATTCAGCGGGTGGTCGAGTATATCGACGGTCACCGGCACGGGTGGAACTGGATGAGCGGGTGGGCCGGGGTTCCGGTCCCGCAGATCACCGCCGAGTTCTACGACGGGTCGGAGTTCAAGGGGCACTTCGGGGTCGGGCCGGGGTTCTTCGAGTGCCAGCGGGAAGGCGATTTCGCGTCCAAGGGAATCTGGTCTTGGCAGGAGCGGCGGTTCCTGGAGTTGGTTGGACTGCCCGATTATCAGTTGAGGAAGTAGGATCGGGCGGTCCGTCCGGAACCTCGCGGGTGAGGGTCGCCGCGTAGGTCCATCAGGCGGGTACACGCTCCCAGTACCCGCACGCCTTGCATACTACCACAACCGGGTTAGCCTTCTCCCGCTCTGTGAGCCAGTCGAAAGCGGCCCGAGCTGCCCCTGCAACGCTCTTCACAGCTCCGACGAGGAGACCGACCGAGATCGGGTCGGGGCAAATGCCACGAGTCGCGCCAACCACAGTGGGGTCGTTCGTTTTCTCCGCTAGATCCTTCGCCCGGCAAGTGAAGGTATCCCGGGACTCGCACTTCTTGCAGGCCAGCGCCGATCACCTCCCTCGCCGCCCCAGGAACTTCCCATGCGGAGGCCCAGGGTGGTTGTGATTTTACCGCCTCTCGTCCTCTGCCAGCGCGTACCGTAACCGCTCACCACAGGCCGGCACCTGTGCCGTGGGGGGTATCGGGTTG
>JAQGHQ010000252.1 GCA_028288765.1 Gemmataceae bacterium
CCACCGCGATTAACACCGGTGGGCCTCGAAGACTCGACCCACCCTACAAAACCTAATGGTTTCAACAAAGCATACATCCCTCATTTCCTGTTACTGTGCTGACTCACGGGGACGATCAGAAGAATTCCACTTCACGAACTTCATCCCAGGCCGCGAGAACTTCGCGTAGGGTTATGACCAACTCCGCGGTTCGCTCCCGGACAAACTCCCAATTGGGGTAACGGTCTTTGGCCGTATCCGCCGCGTCAAAGTACTTGCACATTGTCTCAAACTCGGTTAGCAACTCCTTCACATTGTCCTGAGACTAGTAATCGTACAAGACTTCAAGGAGTTCGATCCGCTGAAGTCCGAGCGACTCGGCCAAGGGCCACAAGCAGTCTCGCAGGTGCCTCTGCGTCAAGTAAGGGCGGTAACAGGCGTCTCGGGCCGTGGCGCGGTAAACGATATTCACACCAATCGCCATGCGTCGCCCGTCGTCAATGGTTAAAGAGGAAGTCTTTGCTGTTCAACAGTGCCCAGAACAGGTCGCGAAACAGCTCGTCCCGGGGGGTGCCCTTCAGCAGATCCTTCACCTTCGTCCGCTCCGCGGCCGTCGGGGACCGGGCGAGGGTTCGCAGGAAGAGCCCGTCGAGCAGCTTGTCGTCGTCTTTCTCGGTCGCGAGCGTCTTCGCCAGCCATCCGCCAGGGTTGCCCACCTTTCCGGTCGTGACCTCGCCGCTGATGAGATGGAGGACCTGCGGGAGCGACACGTCGCCGGACCGCTCGCAGGCACACGCCGTCACCCGTTCCGACCGGCCGAACGTCCGCAGGAAGTACGACGCCGTGCCCGGGTCCGGGACCTGCGCCGCCCGCACCCCGAGGGGGTAGCCGTCGAACCGCTCGGGGACGCCGGTCGCGTCGCAGATCGCGTCGAGCATCACCTCGGCCGGCAGCCGGCGGGCGTAGTAGTGCGAGTAGAACCGGCTGTCCGTCTCGTTCCCGGGCCGGGTGGCCGACGCCAGCTGATACGCCCGCGATGTGAGGATCACCTTCATCAGGTGCCGCAGGTCGTACTTGTGGCCGATGAATTCCTTCTTCAGCGCGTCCCAGAGGGCCGGGTTCGTCGGCGGGTTGGTCGCCCGCAGATCGTCGACCGGCTCGACCAGCCCCACGCCCATGTAGTGCCGCCAGATGCGGTTCACCATCGCCCCGGCGAACGACGCGTTCGCCGGGTCCGTCACCCATTTCGCGAGTGCCGCCCGGGGGTCGTCGCCCGGGCGAACGTCGGACGGGGTGCGGTCCAGTGGCTGCGCCTTCATGAACATCCCGGTGCGGGGCTGGGTGACCCCGACGGGGTTCTTGTTCTGGTTCTGGTCCGGGTGGCCGACCTTCAACGTCGTCGGCCCCGTCTTCGCTTCCTTCCGCTCCAGGTTGACCCGGCTGAAGTACGCGGCGAAGTGGTAGAAGTCGTCCTGCGTGTAGCGTTCGAGCGGGTGGTTGTGGCACCGGGCACACCCGATCCGGGCACCGAGCAGGGCCTGGGCGACCGACTCCCCGACCTCCGAGTTCTCGGCGTTCCGGTGTTCGCCCACGACCACGATGAAATAGCCCACCGCCGGGCTCTCGGTGTTGGGCCCGGACGCGGTCAGCACGTCCCGGGCGAGGGCGTCCCACGGCCGGTTCGCCGCCACCTGCTCCCGCAGCCAGATGTGGAACTGGCGGACGCCCTTCGTCCCCCGGACGTCGTGGTCCCGCTCCTTGCGGTTCTGGAACAGGTCGCCGAGCTGGAGCGCCCAGTAGTCGTTGAACTCCGGCCGGGCGAGCAGGGCGTCGACCAGGGTCTCGCGCTTCTTCGGGTCCGCGTCGGCGACGAACGCCTTCACCTCCTCTGGGGTGGGGAGGCTACCGATGGCGTCGAGGAACGCCCGGCGGACGAACTCGCCGTCCGAACACGGGTCCGACGGCTCGATCCGCAGCTCCCGGAGCTTCGCGAGGACGTGTTCGTCGACGAAGTTGTTTTTCGCCTCGTACCGCTTCAGGTCGACCGGCCGGTCGAACGGCATACTGAACAGGGCGACCGCGACCTCGACCTGGAACATCGCCCGGACGGCCGTCGCCCCGTTCCGGACCGCCTTCGCCTTCCCGGCCGGGGTGACCTCGACGAACGCGGCGTCGTTCGAGTCGAACTTGGTCAGCCAGGTGACGTCCCGTCGGGAGCCATCGCCGAACGTGGCGAAGGCAGTGAGCTGAACGTCCTCGCCGGGCTTGAGGACTTTTGTGGCGGGGGTGAGTTCGAGCTTTGTCACCGTGGGATCGGTCTTGTCCGGCCCGGGGAACCCGGCCTTGATCCAGGCGAGGAGCAGGTTGTATTCGGGGCTGCCGACCGAGAAGAGCCGGCCGCCCTCGTGGGGGGCCTGCGCGGTCGCCTTGAGGAGGAGCAGACTGTCTTCGGGCTTCGACGGGTGAATCCGCCGGCCGTCGAACTCGCGGGTGAGGGAGCGGTGATCCTGGTCCGGGGCGTACCCGCGGAGCGACAGCCGAAACCCGTTCTGCCCGGCCCCTTTACCGTGACAGGAGCCCTGGTTGCAGCCGGCCTTGGTCAGCAGGGGGACGACTTCGTTGAGGAACGAGGGCGATTTCGGCGGGGTTTGGGCCTGCACGGCACTGACCGATGGGCCGGCGGCAACGGCCGCGGCGATCGCGTATGCGAACCAGCGCATGCAGGGCCTCACGGCAGGCGTGTCGAACAAGGGGCAGGCAAAGGGGCATCCCGGACGGTGCCCGGCGGGCAGTATCAAACCTCCTCAAGTCTAGACGCACCGCCCGGTGCGAGCAAGTGAAACCCGGGGTCTTTCAGTGTGGTCCGATCGTTCCGCGAGCGGTTGCTTTGTCGAAAGCCACGAGGTATTGGCGTCTCGGGGATTTCATCCTGAAAGGCTGGGAGCGCGAAGCCCAGGCACCGCCCTGGGCGGGGGAACGCGGTTGGGTCCGACGTCCGACCCGATCGAGTGGCGTTCCCCCGCCCAGGGCGGTGCCTGGGCTACGCGCTCCCACCCCGTTGGGGTGAAAACCCGACCCGGCTGCCGGGGTCAAAGCGACCGCGGGTGCGAACGTGTGTGAAACCCCGGATTCGGCCCGCCTCGGTCGGGGTGTTTTCCCCGCGCCCGCCCATACACTCCCATCTGACCTTCTTGTTATTCCCCGCCTCCCCGAGTTCGTCTTCATGCGCTGGCCCGTCGTCCGCCTGATCGCCGCCCGGGAGGCCCGCGACCAGCTGCGGGACCGCCGGACCATGTTCATGATCCTCGGCCTGCCGGTTCTGATGTACCCGCTGTTCGTCGGGGTCGGGACCGTGTTCGTCTACATGCTCAAGGACAAGAAGCTGGTCGTCGGGGTGGTCGGGACCGACCACCTCCCGAAACCGGTCCCGGACGTGACGCCGGTTATGGGTGGGCCGGCCGGGGTTGTGTTCCAGGCGAGACAATACCCCCCCCTCATTACGGACGGGAAGTTCGTCGACCGGTACGTCCCGGAAGAGCCGGAGTCGGCTGCCGGCGGGCAGCTCGTCGTCAAGTCGCTCGCGACCGAGGACGAGGCCCTCCTGGCGGCGCGGGAGGTGGACGCGATCGTGGTCGTCGACCGGGACCTCGCCGCGAGACTGGAACGCGGCGAGCGGCCCGGCGTCCGGGTTCTGGGGCGGGAGGGGGAGGAGAACTCGAAGCTCGCCGTCCGCCGGGTGTCGGGCGTCTTGCGGAAGTGGGTCGGGGAGGTGAAGGCCGCCCGGTTCGCCCGGGCCGGGTTGCCCGCGGACTTCGACACCCCGGTCGAGATCCGCGACCCGCAGACCGGCAAGTCGACCGAGAAGAAGCTGGCCGACGAGCTCCGCGACGTACTGGTGAAGGTGATCCCGCTGCTGCTCGTGATGTGGGTGCTGACCGGGTCGATCTACCCGGCGATCGACATGACCGCAGGCGAGAAGGAGCGGGGGACGATGGAGACCCTGCTCATCAGCCCGGCCGAGCGGTCCGAGATCGTGGCCGGGAAGTTCCTGGCGGTGACCGCCCTCGGGTTCGGGACGGCGGTGTGGAACGTCATGCTCATGGTGCTGGCGGTGGCCGCCGCGCAGTTCCTGTTCCCGTACCCGCTCCTGTCGGTCGGCGGGCTGGCCGCGTGCGTCCTGGCGGCCCTCCCGCTGGCGATGCTGTTCGCCGCCGGGTGCCTGACCCTCGGGGTGTTCGCCCGGAGTACCAAGGAAGGGAACTACTACATGGTCCCGATGTTCTTCCTGGTGCTGCCGCTCGCGTACTGGAGCATGGCCCCCGGGATCGAACTCGACGGGCGGATGAGCTGGGTGCCGGTGACGAACGCGCTCCTGTTGCAGCAACGGCTGATGTCGGTCCGGCCCGACCCGTTCCCGTGGCAGCACGTCCCGGCCGTGGTGATTTCGATGGGCCTCCTCATCACCCTCGGGCTCTGGGCGGCGGTCCGACAGTTCCATCGGGAGTCGGTGTTGTTCCGGGAGGCCGAGCAGGGCCGCAGACGGTGGTCGCTGTTCGGGAAGAAGTGACGCCGGGTGCGGCCTTCCGCGCCGCAAGGTATGTGTTTCTTGGACATTTCTCGCCCGACGCGACCATTTTCGGTTATTTGGTTTTCAGCCTGAAGGGCTGGGAGCGCATAGCCCAGGGCAACGCCCTGGGCGGGGTACGCCCCTCGGTCGGGTCCGACGTCGTCGTCACCGCGTTCGCCCGCCCAGGGCGATGCCCTGGGCTATGCGCTCCCACCCCGTTGGGGTGAAAACCAAACACCGAAAACGGTCGCGTTGAGCGAGAAATGTCGTTTCTTGCGACGGTTCTGCTACAATCGCAATTCTATAGAATCCCTCCGCTTCCACCGTCTTCGGGGCTACTCCCATGCCGACGCCGAAGCCGCTCGAGAACTACACGTCTTACAACGGCCTGCCCCAGCTCGCCGGGCTGTGTACCGTCGAGGAAGCCGGGAAGCCGGGACTGTCGGTCGAGGAGTGCGTCCGCCGACTGAAGCGGTTCCACTACGCCTTCAAGCGGCTGCACCAGATCCTCACCGCCCGCATCACCGCCGAGCCGATCTACGAGTTGAAGACGGGCTTCGCGCACCACGCCTACCTCTGCGCGGAGCACGTCACCGCCCTGCGGACACGCATCGCCGAGATGCGGGAGCCGCCGCTCGGGCTCGAAGACGTGCCGCACCCGGCGCTGGAGGCGTTCTTCGACGAGATCCTCGCGGCGCCGACGACGAGAGAGTTATTGGGGGGCGTCTACTCCATCGCTGTCATGTCCCTTGATCTGGCGATACGAGACTATGTGAACGCAACCAACCCCCTGACCGATGCCCCGAGCCGTCGGGCCCTCCGATTTGCCCGCCTGGAACTCGACGACATGCTGAAATGGGGGAAGGCGTGCGACGCCGGACTGGATCACGGCCCGAGCGAGCCGGGATGGGCCAAGTTGCTCTACGTCCTCCAAGACCTGCTCGACACGGCGGGCGGAATCGATGGGGCAGAAACGGTCGATTCCGCTCTGCAGCAGAAAGTACTCCCGCGCTGCTACTCCGCGACTCCCTACCAGTACGACCCCGTCCCCCGGCGCGACGAGCGGTTCACCGACCCGTGGAACCAGGGGGTGAACGCCGAGAGCTTCCTCTACAACGAGACGTTCCCGGCCCGGGCGAAAGCCCTGATGATGCTCTACAAGCGGCTCCGCGAGATCGACGTACCGGAGATGATGGCGTCCATTATCGCGCAGACGCCCGGCAAGCCGTGGGGCTACTACCGCGACATGTCCCGCCAGCTCTGGGACGAGGCGCGGCACGCCATGATGGGCGAGGTCGGGTTCGTGGCCCTCGGGGTCGACTGGACGAAGGTGAAGATCACCTTCAACTGGTCGTACCGGCTGAACACCGAATGCACCCCGATGGAGCGGCACGGGGTGCTGTACTTTATCGAGCAGGGGCTAATGCCGAAGACCGGCAAGCGGCACGAGTTCGAGGTCGGGCAGCAGAGCGGGCTGCCGCTGATCGCCACCCTCCAGGACTTCGACTGGGCCGACGAGGTGCTGCACTCGCAGATCGGCCGGCAGTGGTACGTCCCGGAGTTCGGCACCCTCCAGAAAGCGCTGGCGTACGGCGACCAGGCGTGGTCGAAGGTGTTGAGCAACTGGGCGACGGTGAAGGCCCAGGGGCTGACCAACCACGAAAACTGGTGGCCGGCGGTCTACGCGCAGGCGTGCGCGGCAGAAGGCGTCGTCCCCGACCCGGTGGTGCTGGCGTTCGACGAGACCTACGAAGGCAAGCGGGCGGACCTGCAGCGGATCGCTGCGGAGTGATGAAGAGGATTCACCACAGAGTCACAGAGAGCACAGAGAAGAATGAGGAGGTAATCAAGATTTAAAAGAAATCTGTTGGTCTTCTCTGTGCTCTCTGTGACTCTGTGGTGAATCCGCCAGTGCCATCCCGCCGGAGTCACCTCATGAACCGCCGCGAAATGCTCCACCTGTCCGCCGCCGCGATCGCCGGCGGGCTCACTCCCCCCGGCCCGCCGGGCATGCTCCACGCCGCCGACGCGAAGGTCAGCCCGGACGAGATGATCCACAAGTACCTCGCCGCGGAGGTCGAGCGGATCAGCAAGAACGTCCTGGACGGGGCAGAATCGAAAGACGAGTGGGAGAAAAAGCGGCCGCTGTTGAAGCAGCAGTTCCTCGACATGCTCGGGTTGAACCCCCTGCCCGAGAAGACCGACCTGAAGGCGACCGTCACCGGCACGCTCGACCGCGGCGAAGTCGCGATCGAGAACGTGCATTACCAGAGCCGGCCCGGGCTGTACGTCACCGGCAACCTGTACCGCCCGAAGGTGAACAACAAGAAGCTCCCGGCGGTCCTCTACGTGTGCGGGCACGCCGGCCGCGGCCGGGACGGGAACAAGGCCGCGTATCAGGACCACGGGCTGTGGTTCGCCTCGAACGGCTACGTCTGCCTGGTCGTCGACACGCTCCAGCTCGGCGAGGTCGCGGGCAAGCACCACGGCACCTACAACCTCGACCGGTTCTGGTGGCACAGCCGCGGGTACACTCCGGCCGGGGTCGAGTGCTGGAACGGCATCCGCGGCATCGACTACCTCTGCTCGCGCCCGGAAGTCGACCCCGAGAAGATCGGCGTGACCGGGATCTCCGGCGGCGGGGCCACGACCGTGTGGGTCGCCGCGGCCGACGACCGGGTGAAGGTGGCGGTGCCGGTGAGCGGGATGAGCGACCTGGAGAGCTACGTCACCAACAAGGTCATCAACGGCCACTGCGACTGCATGTTCGCTTACAACACCTACCAGTGGGAGTGGACCACAATCCTGGCCCTGTTCGCCCCGAAGCCGCTCCTGTTCGCGAACAGCGACGACGACGGCATCTTCCCGATGGACGGGAACCGCCGGATCATCGCCCGCCTGCGCCAGGCGTACGAGATGCTCGGGGCGAAGGACAAGATGGACGAGTACGTGTCGAAGGGCGGGCACGCCTACCGCCCGGACCTACGGGTGGCCGTCTTCGGGTGGTTCCACAAACACCTGAAGGGCGACGCCGGGGCGGTCAAGGACGCCGAGGACCCGATGATCCCCGGCAAGAACCTGCGCGTCTTCCCGGAAGACGTCGATTTGCCCAAGGACGCGATCAACGCGACGGCCGACGAGGTGTTCGTCCAGAAGGCCGAGGTGAAGCTGCCGGCCGGGCCGAAGGAGTTCCCGGAGTGGAAGGCGGGGCTCGTGAAGCAACTGCGGGAGAAGGTCTTTCGGTACTTGCCCCCCGCGACTGCGATGTTGGAAGGTCACGCCGGGCCCGGGGCCGATGAGGCTCTGCCGGATGCTTTCCGCCCCGATCGCGGAACCGAATTTGCGGAATATCGCCCCGAGCGCGGGCTTTGGTTCCCGGCGTACATCCGAAGCAAGAACGGCGACAAGCAGATTGCACTGGTGGTACTGAACCCGGCGGAGGATCATCGCAAGGAAGCCGAGTTCTGGATGAAGCATCACCCGAACGATTCGCAGATCGTGATCTACCCCCGCGGGAGCGGCCCGAACCGTTGGCCCCGCAAGAACCCGCCGAACACGGTGGAACGATCCCTGGCATTGATCGGTCAGACCGCCGATTCCGGTCGGGTGTGGGATGTGTTCGCGGCATCGGCGATGCGGCTTGGTGGACGACTCCGCGCTGTCGGGCGCGGCCAAGCTGGGGTGATCGGGGCTTACGCCGCGCTCTTCGCGAAAGCCAAGACCGGTAACAACCTCATCGACGAAGTCGTCATCCTCGACCCGCCCACCTCGCACCGCGACGGCCCGCACTTCCTGAACGTGATGCGGGTACTCGACATCCCGGAAGCCCTCGGGCTCCTCGCCCCGAACGTGAAGCTGACATTGATCGGCGAGAAGGCCAAGGACAAGGCATTCGATCGAACGGCGGCGATCTACAAGCTCGCCGGCGCGGAAGACAAGTTCAAGCGGGAGTGATGTTTCGGCGAGCAGGGCCCGGTCACGCCGCCCGTCGCACCAGGACCGGCTCGGGCGTCACCTCGACCGCGGCCGGCTTCCGGCCCATCACCCCCAGCCCGAACGCCCACAGTCCGATGGTCGCGGCCGTCCCGAAGCCGCACTCGCGAAGCCAGTCGAAAACCGGGCCGGGGAACAACGGGATGGCCGTCAGGGCACCCCACGCCACCAGCACCGCCGTCGTCCGGGGGTCGGCACCCGCCGACCCCGGCCGCAGTGACATCCCCCGTAGCCACAGCCCGCATACGAGCGGCAACACCATCGCGTAGTAGTGCATGTGGGAGATCGGGGTCAGTAGCATCATCACCGCGCACAAGGCCCCCAGGAACACCAGCTGGTCGGCCGGGTCCGGGGTGAGGCGGCGACGGCCGGCGAGCAGGGTGACCGCGAGCAGCAGCCCGCCCATTCCCCAGTGCGCCCACTTCGCGACCGGGTCGATCGTGTCCGGGCGGGCGCTGCGGTCCGGGTAGAGCCACGCCTGAACGGCCCCCTGCACCGACTGATTGTCGGTCGCTTTCGCCCCGTGAAGCTCTTTCATCCGGGTCTGATCGGCGTCCTCGGCCACGGCCGGGGCCAGGATCAGACTCACGGTCTTCTTGTTCGCCTCAATGGCCCTGGGCACGCCCCACACCGCCGCCGGGATTAGCCCGAGGAGGACGACCGCCGCGACGACCCCCCCGGCGATCGCCCGCCCGTCCCGCCGGGCCAGCGGGTACAGCACCAGCAGCCCCGGAATGATCTTCAGCGCAGCTGCCCCGGCCAGCCAGGCCCCGGACGCCAGCCGCCGCCCCCGGACGGACGCCGCGAACCCCGCCGCCACCAGCGCCACCAGGAGCGCGTTCACCTGTCCCCGGCCGAGCGTGAGCCCGATCGCGCCGATGCAGACGTACACCGGCATTACCCGGGCGTACCACCACCGGCGCGACCCGCGGACTGCCCCCGGCAGTACGGCCGTCGCCAGTGTGTGGACCGCGGCCCACACGCACCAGACACTGAACACGTACCAGATCGCCACCGACACCCCGAACGGCAAATACCCGCCCCGTCCGAGGAACGGGTACGGGTCGGCGAGCGGGATCATGAGGATCGCGAACGTCGGCGGGTAGTTGTAGTGCCACCCGTTATTGTCCGTGGGGATGTAGACGTCGGCCCCGATTCGGGCCGCCCACGCGGCCCGGGCGTAGACCCCGAAGTCGGTCTTGGAGGTGCTCTGGAACGCGGACCGGATGTCGGTGATTACCCCGAACCCGATGACGAGCAGGCCGAACAGGACCAGCCCGACCTTGTCCCCCCGGGACAGGCGATCGGGCCTTGGGGTCGGAGGCGTTGACCCAGGCGATTCGTGCATGCGGTGGCTCTTTCAGACGGACTCGGCCGCAGGCCCGGACGACTCGTCACAGGCATGCGCGACGTTCGGTCTTCGTCATCGGCGCTCATTCCCCGTCGAAGCGAGCCGAAATCATCAGGTGGGACAGTGTAACGAGTGAAACTGGGGGGGCAAGGTGAACCGGGAATCGTGAGTCATAAGGCGCAAGTCTTCCAGGCGCAAGTCTTCCGGCAACTCCGGGTCGATCGGCCATCGAGCACATGGCTTTGGACTTCTGACGTGTGACCCGAAGACGTGTTCCTCGAAGAGTTTCCGGCGTAAGCCTCGGCGGGCGGGTGGGGTTTTTCGCTCTGCGGGGCTGAAATCCCCGGGCCACCGGTTCCTTGGGGTGTCGACAGAGCAACTTGAAGACTATTCCTCGTCCGGCAGACCCTCCAACTCGTCCGCCCGCAGCCCGACCATCGACACCGCCGTCCCGCGGTTCGCGATCGTCACCACCCAGCTCCCGTCACCCGCGGCGAGCTGGTATTTCGCGTCCGGCGGGCCGGCGTGAGCGACCGCGACCATCCGCCGGATCGCCTCGTTCGCGTCGCGGCGGTCGCGGTTCCGTTCAGCCAGCAACTCGGCGAGCGGCCGGTTCGCGTCCGCTATCCCCTGCCGGGCGGCCCGGCGGAACCACGCGATCGCCCCGTTCACGTCGCGGCCCGGGACGCCGCGACCCTGGTTGAACATCACCGCGAGGTTGAACTGACCGAACTTGTCGCCGAGTTCGGCCGCCCGGCGGTACAGCTCCGTCGCCCGGCCGTCGTCCTTCGGAACACCCTTCCCGCCGTCGAACAGGCAGCCGAGCATCCGCAGGGCTTCGGGGTGGTCCTGCGCGGCGGCCCGGTCGAGCCACCCGGCGGCCGTGGCCGGATCGTCGTGCCCGAAGCAGAGGAGCAGCCCGAGCGCGTTCTGCGCGTCCGCCGACCCGGCCGCCGCCGCGGCTTCCAGGTCGGCCCGGACGCGGATGATGTCCTGTTCGGCGTCGTCCTGGCCGCCCTGCCACGCCTTGAAAAACCAGTACGCGGCGAGCCCGGGGTCGTGCGGCCGGCCACCGTGTCCGCGGGCGTACAGCCGGCCGAGCGACTGCATCGCCTGCGGCTGCCCGCCCGCCACCCCCTTCTCCCACCAGTCCCCGGCCTCGGCCAGGTCGATCGGGACGCCCTCCCCACTGGCGTACATCGTCCCGATCTGGAACAGGGCGTCCGCGTCGCCGGCCTCCGCCGCGAGCGAGTACCAGTGCATCGCCGCGGCGAAGTCCTGGGGCACGCCGCGCCCCTGAGCGAACAGCGCGGCCAGGTTGTACCGGGCCCCGGGGTGACCGCCCTCGGCGGCCGCGCGGTAGTGCCAGGCCGCGACGACCGGGTCCGCCCGGCCGCCCTCGCCGTTCGACTCCATGACCCCGAGCAGGAATCGGGCGTGCTTGTTGCCCGGGCCGAGGTGCTCACAGATCGCCCGGGCGGCGGTGAAGTCGTTCGCCTCGTAAGCCTGGACCGCGTCCTGAATCGTGGCCATTGGTGAACTCGCCGGGAAGGTAGGTCGTTCGCGCCCGGGGCGGCCGTCACGGCCTCCCGCGGCCGGTCCGTTCGTCGTCCGGGCGGAACCGCTCCTCGGCCCACGGGTCGCCCCGCATGTGATACCCGCCGTGGTCCCAGCTCTCCCAGAACCCGGGGCGGTCGGCTTCCATGAACTCCACCCCCCGCACCCACTTCGCGCTCTTCCAGGCGTACAACCGGGGCACCACCAGCCGGACAGGGTAGCCGTGGTCGGGCGTCAGGTCGGAGCCGTTGTGCTTCGTCGCGAACAGGCAGTCCTCGGCGAAGAAGTCGGCGATCGGCAGGTTCGTGGAGAACCCGTACTCGCAGTGGACCATCACGAACTTCGCCCGCGGCGATACCGTGACACGGTTCAACAGCTCACGGGTGGCCACGCCCTCCCACAGGTTGTCGAGCTTGCTCCACCGGGTGACGCAATGCATGTCGGCGAACACCCGCGACCGCGGCAGGGCCGTGAACTCGGCCCAGCTGAGCCGCTTGATCGCGTCCACCAGCGGAATCGGGAAGATGGTGAAGTCCCACGTCACCGGCTCGAACGGCGGAACCTCGCCCGCGTGCAGGACCGGCCACTTCCGGGTGAGCACTTGCCGTGGCGGGAGGCGGTCCCCCCGCCGGGTGTCCGGGCTGATGAGCGCTCCGTCATCGTCCATGGCGAACCCCGGGGCAAGACATCCCACCACAAAGGCATACAAGCAGGCAGTTAAGATTCGTTAAGATTTTTCACATTGCGCGGCCCTTCGTGCCCCTCAGTTAATTTGACGTAAGTCATTTATCAATAATGCTTTCCGCTCCGGCGGACGTGTGTCGCCGGGCGGGCGTCGTGCAGCACCGCCCCGCTCACCACCCGGCCGATCACGAGCACGTGGTCCCCGGCGTCGTACCGGTGGGTCACCCGGCAATTGAGGTAGGCGTGCGCGGCGAGCAGTACCGGGGCGGTGTCACTCTCCCGCATCACTTCCAGCCCCTCGAACGCCGGCTCTCCGGGGCCGAACCCCTTGCCGAAGTGGGCGACCAACTTCTTCTCCCCTTCGGGAACGACGTTCACAGTGAACGGGGCCCCGTCGGTCAGCCAGTCCAGTACCCACCGGTCCTTGGCGAATGCGGCGGACAGCTGGGGGGGGGAAAACGAGCACTGCTGCACCCAGCTCGATAGCATCCCGGTTTCCTGTTCCCGGTGTCGGGCCGTCACGATGAACAGGCCGCTCGGGACTCGCCCGAGTGCCGCCATCGTCCCGTCCTGCGTCGCATGCCCGCTCATGGTGTCCCCCGGGGAATGTACTGACATGCTAGCGGGAGTGCCCGCCCGCGGGCCAGAGCGCAGCCCGATGCACCTGCCTGCCCCGGCCGGCATTCGGGCCGGCCGCGAACTTGACCAGACTGCCGGCTTTAATCAATTCCTCAGATCATGGGCAGATTGCCGATCAACTGCTCAACTCCCGTAAACTCTGCTGCCGATACCGGGTGTACCGGTGTGTCCGGTTTTCCGTTGTCCGCACGGGTGTGACATGCACGGATCGGCCCTCGCATCGACTACTCTCCGCCGCCGGGTCGCCCTCGTGGTCGCCGCCGCCCTGCTCGCCGCCGGGCCGGGCTGTACCCGCAAGTTCTTCCGGCAGCGGGCGGACGACGACGTGACCGGGCTCCTGACCCAGAAGAACGTCTTTACCGACTGGCAGATCAAGAACTGGCACGTCTACCCGGACCCCCGGTCGCGGTTCGCCGAACCCTGCCGGCCCGACCGCCCGCCGTACCCGCCGGACGACTACGCCGCCCGCGTCCTCGCCCCGAGCTCGCAGTGGCCCGGGAAAAGGGCCGGGGTCGGGCGGTACGAGGGGTCCGGGTACCTGGACTACCTCGCCGGCTGGGACGCCCAGAACCGGGCCGAGGACCGGGGCGACATGCCGGACCCGATCCCGAAGAAGGGCGGGGCCGGCCCGCGCGACGGCAAGGAAGCCGGCCCGCCGGTCGAGAAGCTCCCGCCGCCAAAGCCCGCCCCCCCCGCCCCGCCCGGGACCGGCCAGATCCCGCCCGACGGTCCGCTCGCGCCCGTGGGTCCGCCCCCGCGAACCGCCGCGGCCCTGGTCGGGCCGCCGGCGCCGCTGCCCCCGCCGACACTCACCGAAACCCGCCAGAACCAGGTGATCGTCGCCGCCGGTGAGGTCCCGGACGGCGACAAGGTGGTCCCGGTGGTCATGCTGATCCCGGCGGTCCAGCCGCCGGCCGAGCTCCCGAAGCCGGACCCGGCCGCACCCCCAGAGGCCGCCCAGAAGAAACCCGAACCCGGCCCGTTCCCGGCCGGCCCCGGCGTCCCCCCCGGCGGGCCCGCGATTCCCGGCCAGGGTGGGGCGTACGCGGTCGTCGCCACCGGGGCCGCCGCGACCGACTTCCTGAACGCCCTGATCTCCGACCAGACCGGCTACCGGGTCACAATGGACCAGGCGGTCGAGCTCGGGATCTGGAACTCCCGCGAGTTCCAGAACCAGCGCGAAGCCCTGTACCTGGCCGCCCTCCCGGTGACCCTGGCGCGGTTCAACCTCGCCTCCCAGGCGTTCTTCACCGAGACCGCCGTCCTGGACTTTCCCGGCCGGCTGCTCGGGAGGACGTCCACCGCCACGTTCACCACCACCCCCAGCCTCATCAAGCTGTTCCCGACCGGGGCCCTCCTGGCCGTGCAGCTGGCGAATCAGGTGGTCGTCGACCTCGCCAACGGCAGGCCGACCGTCACCCTCTCGAACCTGACTGTCAACCTGAGCCAGCCGTTCCTCCGCGGCGGCGGGTACTCGGTCACCCTCGAGCCGCTCACTTTTGCCGAGCGGAATCTGGTGTACGCGATCCGGTCCTACGCCCGGTTCCGAAAGATCTTCTACGTCGCGATCGCGGCCGGCGGGACGTACACGAACAACCCGTACGGGCTCCCCGGCCTGTCCCAGAACCTGGGCCGCGGGGTCGGGATCAATTTCACCGCCCCAGACACCGGCTACCTGCCGTGCCTCCTCGCGGCCGCGGTCCTCGCGAACCAGCGGCGGAACATCGACTATCTCGAGAACTTGCTCAGGCTCTATCAGGCGTTCCGGGAGGGTGGGCAGCAGTCCGACCTTCAGGTCGCCCAGGTGGAGTCCCAGCTGGTCATCAGCCGCGGCCAGCTGCTCGGCTCGACCGTCCCCAACACGGCCGGCGGGGTGAACAACGTGGGCGTCGGGAACGGCATCCGGGCGTTCCTGGACGCGATCGACAGTTTCAAGCTCCAGCTCGGCGTCCCGATCACCACGGGGGTGGACCTCGACCAGTCCCCGCTCCGCCCGATCCGCCGGCAGCTGGACCGGTTCGAGGCGGTGTACGCCCAGGCCCGGGACGTCGAGACGTCCGCCCGCCGGTTCAACCCGGCCGACCCGGTGGACCAGTTCCGCGCCCGCTGGCGGCAGCTCCTGACCGACTCCCCGTTGGTCCGGGGGACCGGCTTCGCGAAAGAGATTCCGGCCCGCTGGGGCGCCTGGGAGAAGCTCACCAGGGACCAGCTGATCAAACGGCTGGCGGACCTGGGCGAGGAGCGGCGGAAACTGCTCGACCGGCGGGCCGACCGCCAGCTCAAGGGGCAGCCGGAGCCGGACGCCGAGGTCCGCCGGCTGAACGAGATCGAGGCCGACACCGACCTCGGCGTGTTCGAGCAGGCCCTCCGGGTGTACGAAGCGCAGCCGTGGGTGAAAGAAATGGGGGCCGTGCGCAATACCGTCCAGGCGGCCGCGTTCCGGGATGTGTTCAATGCCTTCTACCAGCTGATCATCGAAGGCCGGAACGAGCGTCTGGCGCAGATCCGCCAGCAGTGGCCGAAGCTCTCCCCGTGTCTCGTGGACGGGGTGGACATCACCGACGTCCCCCTCGACGACGCGTACACCGCCGCCGTCCAGGCCGCGCTGACGCACCGGCTGGACCTGATGAGCGCCCGGGGGCAGGTGGTCGACGCCTGGCGGCAGATCAAAGTGACGGCAAACGCCTTGCAGGGGGTGTTTACCGTCCAGTACAATTTGACCAGTACCACCCCCCCCGGCGGGGCGAACCCGTTCGCCTTTTCCGGCAACCTAACCGACCACCAAGTGGTCTTCCAGGGGCAACTTCCGCTCGTCCGGCGGGCGGAGCGGAATGCCTACCGAACGGCCCTGATCAATTACCAGGCGAGCCGGCGGACGCTGCAAGCGTACGAGGACAACATCGCGAACGACGTCCGCGCGGACATCCGGGGGCTGCGGACTCTGAACGAACTGTACCGCGTTCAGCAGCGTCTCATCGAACTCGGGTATTATCAGGTAGACAACGCTCAGGCCCTCCTACTCGCCCCGCCCGCCCTGGCGGGTCCCGGCCAGGCGGCGGCGAACGACGCCGCCAGCCAGGCCGCCCTGACTCAACAGGTACTCGCCGCCCAGAGCTCGCTGGTCACCGCCCAGAACACGCTTTACACGATCTGGGTCAACTACGTCATAGCCCGGATGAACTTTTTCACCGACACCGACCTGATGCAACTCGACGAACGGGGGATTTGGCGCGATGAGTACGACCCCGGAAACGAAGAGCCAGCCGGACCCGGTCCCAACCCTTCCGGCCCTCGGGGCGAACGGCTCCCCCCTCCCCGGCCCGCTGGCGAGCCCGGCCGCGGCCGCTAACCCCCCCGCCCCCCGTTCCCTCCCGGCCCGGCCCGCCCGCCGCCGCCGGTGGGTCTTCTACCTGCCCGCCGCCGCCGGCCTGTTGGTCATCGCCGGCGGGGTTGCCGCGGTTGTAGTGCTCCGCCCCCCCGCCCCCCGTCCGGACGTGCTGCTGCACACGGTCAAACGGGAGAACCTGAATATCACCGTAACCGAGAAGGGGACGATCGAATCGGCCGACAACCGGGACGTGGTCTGTAAGGTCCGGGCCGGGAGCAAGGGGTTCGCCACCTCGATCAACTGGGTGATCGACGACGGGTCGAAGGTGAAGAAGGATCAGCTCCTGATGCTCCTGGACGACTCCGCCCTCCAGGACCAGCACCGGACCCAGAAGATCTTGGTCGACACGGCCCTCTCCGCCAAGGTCACGGCCGACAAGCAGTACGAGATCACGGTCAAGGAGGGCGAGCGGGCGGTGGCCGAGCAGGAGAACGCCGTCCTGGTGGCCCAGATCGACCTCGAAAAGTACCTCGGCCTGTCGTTCGACCCGGCCCAGACCCCGCTCGCGGCGGCCGTCGGGATGCCCGCCGCCCTGAGCGAGAGTGGCGGGTTCCGCCAGCAGCTCGACGATCTGACCGGCCAGGTCCGGCTGGCCGAGGGCGACCTCGAACAGTCCCGGGAGCGGGCCGCCTGGGCCGACCGGATGGTCAAGATGAAGTACATGAGCCCGGCCCAGTCCCAGGCCGAGCGGTCGAAGATGGAGAGCTCGCTGGAGAAGCTCCGGGGCCTCCAGACCCAGCGCTCTCTGCTCATCGCCTACGACCGGAAGAAGGCGCTCGCCGACCTGAAGAGTAAGGTGGACAACGCCCAGCGGATGCTCGACCAGAAGACGCTGGAGGCCGAGGCCAACCGGGTCAAGGCGGACATCGACCGGAAGACCAAGTCCTCGATCCTCAACAACGAGGCCGAGAAGCTCAAGGACATCGAGGACCAGATCCACGAGTGCCGGATCTCCGCCCCGCAGGACGGGATGGTGGTCTACTTCAAGAACGAGTCGAACCGGTTCGGCGGCACCCCCCAGAACCTGATCGAGCAGGGGGCCCAGGTGAAGGAGGGCCAGAAGCTGCTCCGCATCCCGAACCTGGACCGGATGCAGGTGAACACCAAGGTCCACGAGGCGATGGTGTCCCGGATCAAGGGCGACGTCCGGGTGGCGACCAACCTGGTCGACACCCTCCAGGTCGGATTGCTCGCCAACCCGGACCCGTTCTCCCGCCTGGTCAGCCAGAAGGAGGACTTCCAGCAGGACCTGCGGGACCAGTTCCGGCACAAGGAATACTACACAGCCAGCCGGGGCCAGCGGGCGTCCGTCCGGGTCGACGCGATGCCGGCGGTCCAGCTCAACGCCCACGTCCGGTCGGTGGCCGGTGTGGCCAGCCAGACCGACTCGTTCATGTCCGACGTGAAAGTCTACCAGACGCTTGTCCTGATCGAGGGGCGGGTGGACGGGCTGAAGCCGGACATGACCGCCGAGGTCTCGATCCACGTCGACGGGATCAAGGAGGTGCTGGCGGTCCCGCTCCAGGCGATCGTCGGCGGGGCCGATATGGGGGTGAAGCGGAAGGTGTTCGTGAAAACACCGATCGGGCACGACGAGCGGGATGTCACGCTCGGGCTCTACAACGAAAAGATGGTCGAAGTCCGCGACGGGCTCGCCGAGGGCGACGAGGTGGTCCTCAACCCGAAGGTCCTCCTCGGCGACGCCAAGACCAAGACCCGCGACGCGGACGACAAGGGCGGCGGGTCGAAGGGCGGCGACGGCAAGGGCGCCGCCCCCGGAGAAGACGGCGGCAAGAAGGGCGGGGGGGACCCGTCCAAGAAGAAGGGCGGCGGGATGAAGGGCGGCGGGCCGGGTGGCCCGGGTGGGGGCGGTGGCCCGCCGGGCTAATGCCTCAGCGGGCGGACGCCCCTCCCCCTGCTCTGCGGTTCCGGAATCGCCTGGGCCGCCAGGGGTTCCACCCCGGGCGGGCGAACACCCCTCCGGGGCTACAAACCCGTCGGGAGCGATCGCCCGATGCTAATGCCTCAGGCCGCCCGCCCATTCGGCAGCGACGACGGTTCGGCGGCCCCCGAGGGGCCGTGTGCCGGTAGCCCGGGGTGGAACCCCTGGCGGGCGAACGCCCCTCCCCCAGCTCTGCGGTTCCGGAATCGCCTGGGCCGCCAGGGGTTCCACCCCGGGCTACCGGCACACGCCCCTCCGGGGCTACGAACCCGTCGGGAGCGATCGCCCGATTCCGCCCATTGACCCGCCCGGAAGCCCCGGACCTTTTACCCAGCGACCACCGCGAACCCCCCAATGCCTGCCATCGTCCGCATCGTCGACCTGGTCAAGAACTACTACATGGGGACGGTGACGGTCCACGTCCTCAAGGGGCTGAACCTGTCGTTCGACGAGGGCGATTTCATCGCCCTGATGGGCCCGTCCGGGTCCGGCAAGTCGACGCTCTTGAACGTCCTCGGGTGCCTCGACCGGCCGACCAGCGGGCACTACTTCCTCGGCGACGTGGACGTGTCGGACATGTCCGACGACCAGCTGTCGGAGGTACGCAGCACGTACCTCGGGTTCATCTTCCAGTCGTACAACCTGCTCCCGCAGTACACGGTGGTGGAGAACATCGAGCTGCCGCTCCTGTACCAGGGGATCACCCTGGACGACCGGACGAAGGCCCGGTGCGTTGGGCTCGCGGAGATGGTCGGGCTGGGGGAGCGGCTGGACCACCGCCCGCTCCAGCTGTCCGGCGGCCAGCAGCAGCGGGTGGCGATCGCCCGGAGCCTGGTGAACGACCCTCACCTGGTCCTGGGGGACGAGCCGACCGGGAACCTGGACTCGCGGACGAGCGTGGAGATCATGCAGATGCTCCGCGAGCTGAACCGGTCCGGGAAGACGATCATCATGGTGACGCACGAGAACGACATCGCCGCCTGGGCCCGGCGAATCGTCCGGCTCCGCGACGGCCGGGTCGAGTCCGACACCCGGAACGACAGCCGGACGGTAGTGGATCTGGGGTGATCGGGTCTGTCGGGTCTGTCGGGTCTCGGGTCTCGGGTCTGTCGGGAAAACAAAACCCGGGCTCCGGGTCTACCGGCGCCCGAGGCTTGGGAAGTGAGGGCTGCCGATGGGCCTGCGGAGTTACCGAGACCTTGGAGTCTGGCAGCGCGGCATGGACCTCATTGGACGTGGCGTACGCGATTGCGGAGTTGTTCCCAACGTCCGAGCGGTTCGGGATGACAAGCCAACTTCAGCGGACAGCGCTCTCCGTTCCGTGCAACATCGCCGAGGGGTATGGACGACATCACCGCGGCGACTATCTCCGGTTTCTCTCGATTGCGAATGGATCTCTCTTTGTGAAATCGAGACGCTGTTGTTATCCGCGGTCCGGCGCAAGTACATTTTGCAGGACCAGATGAACCCGGCCTGGGACCTGTGCCAGAGGGTCGGGCAAATACTTCTCCGGCTCTGCGAGTCGCTCGAACGGACCCGTGAAGCCTGACCGGTTCCCTCCGCGAGCGAGTTCTTCTTTCCCGACAGACCCGAGACCCGACAGACCCGAGACCCGATCCAGCCATGTCCGACCTCTTCACCACTGTTCAGGCTCACCCCTGGACCACCTCGCTCGGGGTCCTGCTCGTGTGCGGGCTCGCGGGGTGGGCGTTCGGGCTCGGCCGGGTGTTCGTCGGCGGGAACTGGGCGAAGCTCCGGCGGAGCGTCACCCTGGCGGTCCGGAGTCTGTGGCTGCACAAGCTCCGGGCGTTCCTGTCGGTCCTCGGGATCATCATCGGGACGAGCGCGGTCATCTCCCTGATGGGGTTCGGGAAGGGGAGCATGCAGGACGCCCTGGCCGACATCAAGCGGCAGGGGGCGACGAACATCATCGTCCGGAGCGTCAAGCCGCCGGACGACTCGGCGACCGGGAACCGGGGGCGGGTCAGCACGTACGGGCTGGTGGACAAGGACCTGAAGCGGTTCGAAACGTTCGGCCTGGCGATCACCCGGATGGTCCCGATGCGGGTGTTCCCGACCGAGGCCCGGTACTTGGAACGGTCGACCAACACCCGGGTGATCGGGACAACCCCGGAGTACGCGGAGGTGAACAAGCTGGAGATGGCCCGGGGCCGGTTCTTGATCGGGTCCGACGACCGGGACGCCCCGGAGATGGACGACGACGCCACCATGCTCAACGTCTGCGTCCTCGGGGCCGAGACGGCCGACAAGCTGTTCCCGTTCGAGGACCCGCTCGGCCAGACGGTCCAGATGAAGAGCATGCGGTTCAAGGTGGTCGGGGTGGTGAAGGAGCGGATGCCGACCGGGGGGACCGGCGGGAGCCAGGCGGCCGAGGACTACAACCGCGACATCTACATCCCGTTCAAGACCAGCTTCGCCCGGTTCGGCGGAGTCATCATGACCCGCGCGTCCGGTTCGTTTACCGCTGAGAAGGTGGAGATCAGCCAGGTCACCCTGACGGTGGACGCCGAGGTGGACGACCTGACCGGGCGGGCGAAGGTTCAGGCGGTCGGGGACGAGATCAAGCGAATCCTGGAACGAGAACACCCGCGGAAGGACTACGCGGTGACCGTCCCGCTCGACCGACTGGAGGAGGCCGAGCGGGCCCAGAACCGGTTCACCAATCTGCTGGTCCTGATCGCCTCGATCTCGCTGGTGGTGGGCGGGATCGGGATCATGAACATCATGCTCGCGACCGTGACCGAGCGGACCCGGGAGATCGGCATCCGCCGGGCCCTGGGGGCGAAGCGGCGGGACATCACGCTCCAGTTCCTTGTCGAGGCGGTGGTCCAAACCACGGTCGGCGGGTTGTGCGGGGTGGTCCTCGGGCTGGCCATGTTGTTCACCGTCCCGGCCGTGTGGAAGTGGCTGACCAAGGAGAACCTGCCGCACGACGTGGACGGCCGGGCGATCTACCTGTCCGTAATCGTGTCGATCGTCGTCGGGGTGGTGTTCGGCCTGTACCCGGCGTGGCGGGCGGCGAAACTCGACCCGATCGAGGCCCTGCGGCACGACTGACGGGCAGTCGCAAGTCACAAGTCGGAGACCAATTGTTCGACTACTTGTGACTTGAAGACTTGTGACTTGCGACTACTCCTCCTGGTCGCGCAAGTTTCCCCTCTTCCCCCGTCCACTTCGTGGGTAGGGCGAAAGCCTTACCCGGTTCCGCTGGCGAGACGCCCGGTGCAGGGGAAACCCGGCCGGGCGTCTCCTTTTTCCCACCTCCCGCGCGGCGTACACTCACCCCGTCGGCCCGTTTCTGCCCGCCTCCGTTCGAGGTTCATCCCGATGCTCCACTCCCGCTCCGGCGCACCAGTCAACAAGCTCCGACTGGCCTGGAAGGCAAGCATTCCCGACCACGTGATCGGGGTGTCGTGGGCGCCCGACGGGAAGTTGCTGGCGGCGGCGGCGGTCAGCGGCCCGGTATCAGTCCTCGACGCGGGCACGGGTAAGCCTGTCCACGAGCTGAAGGGGCACGGGTTCGGAACGGCCGCCGTCGCGTTCCAGCCGAGGGGCACGGTTCTCGCCACCGCCGGGCAGGACGGGAAGGTCCGGTTGTGGGACGCGGCCACCGGGGCGGAGCTCAAGGCCCTCGACGGCGGGGCCGCGTGGGTCGAGCGGGTGGAGTGGAACGCGGCCGGGACGCTGCTCGCGGCGGCCGCGGGGAAGACGGTGCGGGTCTGGGACGCGGCCGGGACACTTGTGCGCGAGTGCCCCCCGCAGGCCGGCACGGTCACGGACATCGGCTGGCGGCCGGGGGCGGACCGGGTCACGGTTCTCGGGTACGGGGCGGCGAACGTGTACGACCCGGCCTCCGGCCAGCTCGCCCGCGCGTTCGCGTGGAAGGGATCGCCGCTGAAGCTCGCGTGGAGCCCGGACGGCAAGGTGCTCGCTCACGGGAACCAGGATTCGACCGTCCACTTCTGGTACCACGACACCGGGGCCGACCTCCAGATGTACGGCTACCCGACGAAGGTCCGGGAGCTGGCGTGGGACTACTCGTCGCGGTTCCTGGCGACCGGCGGCGGGCCGATGGTGTGCATCTGGGATTGCGGCGGGCCGGCGGGGCCGGAGGGGACGAAGCCGCAGATGCTCGAGGGGCACGAGGACAACCTGACGGCGGTGGCGTACCAGGCCCGGGGCTACCTGCTCGCCTCGGCCGGGGCCGACGGCCGGGTGATCCTCTGGCAGCCGGCGAACAAGAAGGCCCCGAAGGGGGGCGAGTTCCGGTTCGACGGCGCCGAGGCGGCGGCGGTCGCCTGGTCGCCCGACGACAAGAGCCTGGCCGCCGGGGCGGGCGACGGCACGGTCGCGGTCCTCCGGGCGGGGTGAGCGGCGCGAACCCGGGCCGGCCCGGAGTGTCTCTCGCATGAACCCGGACAGAGGTGATCATGCGTGCGGACATGGGGAAGGTGCTGGTCGAACGGCCGCGGCTGAAGAGCTGGATCGCCCCGGGGCCGCACAAGGGTTACCGGAAGGCGGTGCGGAAGCTCCTGGACGCGGGCGACGCGCCGCCCCAGCGGGAAGGGATGAAGCGTCCGTACATCAATAGAAAATGCTTCAACGAGCACCTCGGCCCGCTCCGGCGGTTCTTGAACTCGAACGTCGGCCGGCCGTGGGACAAGATTTACGCCGAGATCTGCGAGCACGTGGACCGCGGGAATGTCGTCCAGAAGCACATCCTGACCCATCTCTTCGACTACGTCGTCACGACCGTCATCCTGATCGAGGGGCGTCCGTGCGACGGCAGTCCGGGCTACCGGTACGGTCACCCGCTCCACGAATCCGAGCGGCGAGACCAGTGGTACGTGTGCCCGAAGTCGGGGCTCCTGCGCCGGACCCGGCATGTCCCACGGGACGACTGGAGGCGAAGACCCGCCCCGCCGCGCCGGGTGGTTCTGACAAAGTCGCGGATGTGTCTGGAACTGAACGGGCAGTGGGAGCTGGTGACGGTCGCCCCGCTCCCGGTTCCGGAGTACCGGGGCTCGCGGTACGACGTGGTCCGGAAGCGGGCGGTCTATTCCTCGTCCGCCGCCGAGGCCCGGGAGCTGTACGGGGCCGACGTGTACGCCACCGACCGGCGGCCGCTGTCGAAACGGGAACTCCGGTCGCTCCCGGTCCCGATCGACTGGGTGGGGTAACCGGGCCACCCGGGACGGGACGATCGGGACCGTGGCGATTGGGAAAAAACGATGAGCGTCCGCGGCCCTCGATACCGGCGCAAGGGTGTCGGGGTTACAGGTATCAGGGAACGTCGTGTGCAGGCTCCCCACTCCCGGGTCTGACTTCCCTCCAGGTGCCCTCCTCCTTTCCCGGCACCTAATTGTCTTCCCAACCCTCCCCTACCCCGCCACCCGATCGGTGGCGCGAGTTCCTTGTTGCCCGTCCCGGAGATGTTGCCAATGCGTCGTCGTGGGTTCACGCTGATCGAGCTGCTGGTGGTGATCGCGATCATCGCCATCCTGATCGGCCTCCTCCTGCCCGCGGTGCAGAAAGTCCGGGAGGCCGCCGCCCGGTCCACCTGCTCCAACAACCTCAAACAGATCACCCTCGCCGTCCACAACTACGAGAGCGCGACCAGCAAGCTGCCCGCGATGAGCACCCCGGTCGTGAGCGGGGGGCCGAATGGGAGCATCATGGTCGCCCTGCTGCCCTACGTGGAACAGACCGCCCTGTACCAGGCCATCCAGTCGGCCGGGGGGATCAACCCGACCACCGGGGCCCAGGTGGTCAAGACGTTCTTGTGCCCGTCCGATCCCCAGTCCGGGAGTTCGACGTTCACGGTCTCGACGGCCGCCGGGTCCGGGACGTGGGCCTGTACGAGCTACACCGCGAACGCCGGGGTGTTCAGCACCCCGAACCCGACGTCGGTCCTGACGGACGGGGGGTGGGTCATGACTACCCCGCGGTGCGCGACCCTGATCGGGATTCAGGACGGGACGTCGAACACCATCGGGTTCACCGAGCGGGTGCTGAACGCCGAGGGCGTCCCGGCCGTGCGGGACGTCCCGCCGGAGCTCGGGGGGGAGGCGTACGGGTGGAACGGCCCGGTGTTCGCCATGTACCAGGCGCAGTACCCGAACGGGACGTTCAGCTGGGCGTTCGTCGCCCCCCAGATCCAGACGACCGGGCCGGTCCGGTGGGCCCCGAGTACCGCCCATACCGGCGGGATCCAGTGCGCGCTGATGGACGGGAGCATCCGGACGGTCAACAGCGGGGTGAGCGTGAATACATTCTGGCTGGCGGCCAACCCGACCGACGGGACGCCGCTCGGGCCCGACTGGTGATCACGCCGTCGCGGCCCGACGGTCGGGCCGCGGTGGTTCGTGATGCTGTGGCGGCAAGTTGGAAACTTGCCGCCACGATCATGCCGAGTTCTTTCTTATCGGGGCACTATCGACTCCACACCAGGGGGGAGAGTCATGCGGTGGGGCGGATTCGCGGGGTGTGTCCTTGCGGTTCTCGCGGCCGGGTGCGGGAAGGCCGGGAAGGAGCACGGGGAGCTGACCGGGAAGGTGACGATGAACGGGCGGTCGCCCGGGGTCCTGACCCTGGTCGTGACCGGGCCGGACGGGAAGACGGCCGGCGGGAACACGAACGACGCGGGCGAGTACCGCATCCCGGACCCGCCGCAGGGGGACCTGAAGTTCCAGGTCATCGCCCCGCGCCAGGTCGGCAAGCCGCCGGCCGTCCCGGCGAAGTACGGCAAGCAGGGGAACGGGATAACGTACTCGTACACCGGGGGAAACCAGACCTACGACATCGACCTGAAACCGTGACCGGGCGGCGCGGCCCGCCCGCGGTGCGGCTGGGCTTCCAGGTCTCTCCCGTCTAAGATTACCTGTGGCCCCTCACCACGGGAACCTTCATCATGACCCCGCTGCAATCCCTGGTCGCCTGCGGTACCAAGCTCTGGCTCGACTCCGTGGACCCGGACGAGATCGCCCGAAACCGGGCGTTCGGGGCGACCGGCGCCACCTCGAACCCCATCATTATCACCGACCTGATCCGGACCGGGCGGTTCGACACCGACATCAAAACGTTCCTGGCCGCCGGGCTCGACGACGCGACCCTCGCGTGGGCGATGACCGACAAGCTGGTGAAGGCCGCCCAGGGGGTCTTCGAACCGGTCTGGCGGGAGGTCCAGGGTGACGACGGGTGGGTCAGCTTCGAGCTCGACCCGTTGCTGGAGGACGTGGCCGGCACGACGCCCGTGGCCGAACGGACGGCGAGCTACATCGAGCTCGGCCGGAAGTGGTCGGCCGGGCACAAGAACCGGATGATCAAGGTCCCGGCGACCCCGGGCGGGCTGGCGGCGCTGGAGGAACTGGTGGCGGGCGGGGTGTGCGTGAACGTCACCCTGATCTTCAGCGAGCGGCAGTACAAGATCGCGCGGGACGCGTGCTGGCGGGGCATCCAGCGGGCCGCGGACCGGAACCGCATCAAGACCGTGTACAGCATCTTCGTGAGCCGGCTCGACGTGTACACCGAGAAGGCGGTTCCGGACCTCTCACCCGCCGCGCAGGGCCAGGTCGGGATCGTGAACGCCAAGCGGATCTGGGCGCTGAACCGGCAGTTCTGGGCGGACAAGGGGCTGAAGCTGAAGCAGGAGATGATCTTCGCCAGTACCGGGACGAAGAAGAAGGAAGACCCGCCCTGGAAGTACGTCGAGGCGTTCGCCGGGAGCGACATCGAGACGAACCCGCCGGCGACCAACAAGGCGGTGCAGGAGAGCGGGCGGATCATCACGCGGCACATCGACGAGATGCCCCCGCCCGAGGTGCTGGCCGAGATCGACCGGAAGGTCGACATCCAGAAGCTCGAAGACACCCTGATGAAGGAAGGACTCGCGAAGTTCGCCGACCCGCAGAAGACGCTCCTGAAGCTGATCGCCGAGAAGCGGGCCGCCCTCAAGCCGTAATGACTTGAGTCGTAAAGTCCACAAATTCGACTTTACGACTTTCGACCTTACGACTTTACGACTCAAGTCATTACCAGTGTGAGATCGGCCCGGCGGGAACCGCGACCTGGGCCTGCTGGGTGTCCCACTCGCCCCAGTCCGCGGGCGCGCCGCCGTCGGCGAACGGGGCGATCACGTCCTCGAACTGACGGAGGTTCGAGAGCATCACCAGGGCCTGCTGCACCCGCTTCGGCAGGCGCAGGGCCCGGGTGTACCACGTCGCCACCTTGCGGAACTGGACGCACCCGTACTTCTCGTCCCCCTTCCACTCCACGAGCCGGCGCAGGTGCAGCCGCATGAACGCGAGCCGTCCGTCGTACGTCCCTCGCGGCCCGGGGTCGCCGGTGGCCACCCAGCTCGCGAACTGGCGGAAGATCCACGGGTCGGCGAGGGCGCCGCGGCCGATCGCGACCCCGTGACAGCCGGTCTCCTCGATCATCCGGGCGGCGTCGGCCACCCCCCGGACGTCGCCGTTCCCGAACACCGGGATCTTCTCCACCGCCTCCACCACCCGGCGGATGCCGTCGTGGTTCACGCCCCCGCCGAACCCCTGCTCACGGGTCCGGCCGTGGACGGTGACCGCCGCCACCCCGGCCTTCTCGAACTCCCGCGCGAAGAACGGGGCCGACAGGTTCGCGTCGTCCCACCCGAGCCGCATCTTCACCGTGACCGGGACCGGGACCGCCTCCACGACCTTGCGGACCAGCTCGACCGTCGCCCCGGTGGTGTCGCACAGGAGGGACGACCCGCCGCCGGTCTTGACCACCTTGCGGACCGGGCAGCCCATGTTGATGTCGACGCTGTCCGCGAGCCCGCGGTCGACGAGCCACCGGGCGGCGTCGGCCATCTCGCCGGGTTTGCTGCCGAAGATCTGGACGGCGAGCGGCCGGTCGGCGGGGGCGGTGGCCAGCAGGGCCATCGTCTTCTTGATACCCTCCAGGATTGCCCGGGCGTTGACGAGATCAGTGGTGCAGAGCCCGACCCCGCCGATCTCGCGGATAGACAGCCGGAACGGGAGGTTGGTGTATCCGGCGAGCGGGGCGAGGTTGAACCGGGACGCGAGCCGGAGTGTCCCGAGGGACAACGGCTCGCGGTACCGGGCGGGCGGCGGCGGGATGTCGGCGGTCGGGGTGGTCATGGGGTTAAATTAAGGACCGGGTGCCGAAGGCGGAAGAGGAACTCGTTTAACCACGGGGACGGACGATGACCGAGGCCGAGTGGTTCACGACCGACGACGTGCGGAAACTGCTCGCGGGGGTGGGGCGACCCTGACCCCCCGAAAAGGTCGGTTGTTCATGGTCGCGTCGTGCCGTTTGAACTGGAACGAGATTACCGTCCCGGCCCTGCGAGAGGCGATCGACCTCGCCGAAAGGTACGCGGCTGGTGGTGCCAGTAAGCGAGAACTCGAAGTAATGTATGACACGGTCAAAGTGGTTCGCGAGTGGCAGTGCCCCGGCATCCTTGCCGCTCTCTGGCCCGACAACCGCCAGCTGACGGAAGCGGTCGATCAGTTCTGTCGGATCGTTGATGACTGGTATCGGTACCGGCAGCCTGGGCTGCGCACGCGGGTGTTGGCTTTGTTGTTCCGCGACATCATCGGGAATCCGTTCCGGCCGGTCGCGTTCGCTCCTGACTGGCACACCTCCACCACCGTCCAACTCGCCCGGCAGATGTACGAATCGCGGGACTTCACCCCGATGCCGATCCTGGCCGACGCCCTCCAGGACGCGGGGTGTGAGGACGACGCCATCCTCGCCCACTGCCGCGACCCGCAGGCTACACACATCCGCGGGTGCTGGGTGATCGATCTGGTTCTGGGGAAAGCCTGACGATACCCTTCACGCAGGAGGATTCCCGATGGCCACCGCCGACCTGCTCCGCCCGCCGGCCCAGACGCCACCCTGCGATCCCATCCCCCGTCTGTGGACCCCGGACGAATTCGCCCGGATGCGGGAAATGGGGTTGTTCACCGGGCGGACCACCTCTCTCGACCGCGGCACGGTGATGGAGCACCTCCCGGACTCTGCCCGCCCGTTCGTCTTCACCCGGAGAGAGTACTACGCCCTCTGGGCCGCCGGTTTCTTCCGCAACCAGCGGGTCCAGCTCGTCGGTGGGGTCCCGGACCATCGCGTCCGCATGTCGGAGTCGCCCATGACCACCCTCGACCGCTACCGCGGCTGCCTGCTCGGGCTGGCCACCGGCGACGCCCTCGGCACGACCCTGGAGTTCAAGGACCCCGGCGAGTTCGAACCCCTTACTGACATGGTCGGCGGCGGGCCTTTCCATCTGAAACCTGGTGAGTGGACCGACGACACATCGATGGCCCTCTGTCTCGCCGAAAGCCTCGTCACGCGCGGGGAATTCGACCCTGTCCACCAGCTCGAAACCTACGTCCGCTGGTACCGCCACGGGCACATGAGCGTGAAGGGGCGGTGTTTCGACATCGGGTTCGCGACTTCGGGTGCCCTCAACCGGTTCGAGCAGCGCCGGCAGCAGTACCCCGGGTCGACCGACCCCGGGGTGGCCGGGAACGGGTCGCTGATGCGGCTCGCCCCCGCCCCCCTCGCATTCGCCAACAACCCCGCGGTCGCGGTCCTGATGGCCGGGAACAGTTCGCGTACCACCCACGGGGCGCCGGAGTGCGTCGACGCCTGCCGATACTTCGCCGGGCTGCTCCTGGCCGCGGTCCTCGGGCTGTCGAAAGAGCAGATCCTGAACAACGACTACGAGCCGGCGGTCCAGTGCTTCCTTTCGGACCCACTCGCCCCGAAGGTGGCGGCGATCGCGGGCGGGTCGTTCAGGCGGAAGGCGCCGCCCGAAATCCGCGGGAGCGGGTACGTGATCCACACGCTGGAAGCCGCCCTGTGGGCGTTCCACACGACGGACACGTTCCGCGACGGCGCGCTCAAGGTGGTGAACCTCGGCGAGGACGCGGACAGCACCGGGGCCGTGTACGGCCAGATCGCCGGGGCGTTCTACGGGGAGGAAGGGATACCGCCTGAGTGGCGGGCGAAACTGGCGATGCGGGACCTGATCGAACGGTTCGCCGGGCAGCTGTGCGACATGGCGTTTCCGGGCGGGCGGCCGGTATGAGCCGGCCGCCCGCCCCGCCCCGTCACCTCGCGCCGGCGAGCTTCACCTCCGGCGGGGCGACGAACGCCTTGCTCATCGCGTCGCACTGCTCGACCGTCATCTCGCCCTCCTGCACCCACAACCGGTACTTCACCCGCAGCGGCTTCTCGGGGGTCAGCTCGTACTCGAAGTAGTCGCCGAACCGGCCGTAGTCCCGCTCGCTCCCGCGGGCCTCGCCCGGGGTATCCGGATGGTTCATCCGCACCACCGTGTACCGCTTCCCGCCGACCACGAAGCTGATCGCGTCCCACGGCAGGTTCACCGTCTTCGGGTCCTTTCCCTTCGGGTCCCAGTTCCGGGTCTCGCCGGGCTTGCCTTTCCCGTCCGGCCGCAGGTAGTACGTCTCCTTCGCCGTCTTCTGGGCCACTTCCATGCTGGCGCGGAAGTGGAACCCCGCGTGCTGCGGGTCACCGTCCAGCTTCACGGACGGGCGGTCGGTCTTCAGGACACCGGCGAAGTCGATGAGCGTCCCGCCCGAAGCGGCGTAGGCGGTCAGCTCCCGCTCCTCGGTCACGAACGTCTGCCCGTCCTTGCCGTGCCACGAGATCGCCGACCGCTGCCGGCCGAGCGCCCGCCCGGCCTCCTCACTCAGCACCTTGTCGTGCTGGCTGTAGACCCCATCGGTCCCGTGCCAGATGTCGGCGGTCTTGCCGTCATAAGTGCTCTTGTTCCAGCCGAAGAACAGCCCGCGGTGGTGCGGGAACAGGTTCTCCTTGACCAGGGGGACCGCCCCGCTGGTCAGCAAGGTCTCGCCCTTGACCGGATCGAACACGTGGTGGAACGGCTTGAACGTCAGGTAGTGGTTCTTGGGGTCGTGCGGGGCGTTGCTGTACCGAAGCACCGGGCGCTTGCCGTAGCCGTAAACCAGATCGGAGTATTCGCCGGTCTTGTTGGAGAACGCGAATTCCGGCGGCGTCTTGGACTGGTCCGCCGCGACCGGCCCGACCGCGAGCTTCTCGCCGGCCTTCAGCTTCGGCAGCACGAACACAAGGTATCGCCCGCTGCCCTGCGGCTGGAGCACGGACGGGCCGACGACCTGGGCCGGGATCGAGGTGCCGTCGGGCAGCTGGAGGGCCTTGACATCGGCCGCCGCGTCGCCGGCCGGGAACGGCACTGTACAGACGACGTTCATCTCGTCAGACTTGCCGCCGGACACGAGGCCCCACGGCCCGGCCGCGCCGACGGTCGGCACCCCGAGCAGCAGGGCGAGTGTGGAGAGCGTACGGGTCATGGGTGATCGGTGGGGTAGTAGGGTGATGAGGTCGCGGGGTAGTCGGGCCGTGAGGGTGTGGGGTGGTGAGGAGGCTCGATCTCCTTCGCCGGCTCGAAGTCCTTGTCGGTGATCCCCGGCCGAATGGGTCTTTGGCTCCGTCCAGATGTGGACAAGTTAGCGGTTGCCCTGGAACCCGGACAGCTCTTCCGGGTCTTCCTCCAGACTGGCCACCGGGAACCCGGCCGTCCAGCAGCGGATCTTGGATTCCAGCGGGGCCCCGGACGCGCGGGCCACCCGACCCCGGATCAGCGCCCATCGATTTGACGAGTGACGTGAAACGGATTTAGCCCGACGGGCATCCGTCGAACGCGCGGAAGTGGCTCGGGCCGCCAGCGACCCAGGGGTTCAACCGGGCGATGAGGCATCCAACAACAACCTCTCGAACCAGAACCGGCGAGGACGGCGGTCGCCCGCTCGACCTTCCGCCGGGAGCCGGCCGTCAGGAGGGCGAGGTATCGGCGGATCGGGCGACCGGCGGGGTCTACCCCGGCCGGGCGGAGGACCTCGGCCGGGACGAATCCGCCCGCGCCGTCGGCTCTCCCACCGTGTAGCCGAGGAGAGGCAATCGATCACTGCCCGGGGACGTAGACGTAGCCGTCCATCTGGCGGTTGACGATGACCGTCAGGAACGCATCGGCGACCGAAATGCTGTCGGCCACATCGGCCTCTTCAAATCCCGCCGCGTGCAGCGCCTGGCCGCACACGAACACTTCCACGCCCGCCTTCCGAAGGGTGCGGATCAGGGCCAGGTTGGGGTTCGTGTCGGGCCCGACCCGCGCCTTGTAGACCGAGTCGGTCACGACCGCCCTGGTGGCCCCGCCGTGCAGCACCACGGCGATCTTCACGTCCCCGGCGTTCAACCCCGCCGCCCCGTACAGGTTCAATATTCTGGCCGCCCGATCCAGCCCGGGGTTCACCTCGACGGGCTCGGCCGTGGCGGTAACGTCGAGTACGACTTTAGCCCCCTTCCTGGGTTGCTCCGCGGCCCTCGGCAGGGGCAGCACCCCGCCGAACCCGGGGATGATCGGGTGGACCAGCCCGGTCTTGACCGGGGGCGGCATCGGCCGGGCGGGGGGACCCTTCCGGTCGCCGGCCCCGGGGGACGACGGGTCGAAGCCGGCGGCCGGGAGTACCGGTGGGTTCGCGAAGGTCTCCGGCAGCTTCCCCGTGAGGCTGCCGGGGAAGGTCACGATCGCGGGGACCTCCGGGGTCGCCTGATCCTTCGGGAGTGGCTTGAATATCCCTCTCGCCTCTTTGAGCAGCTCGTCTTCCTTCGCCGGTGAGGGCGCCGGGAACGTCTCCGGTCGTGTCGGTCCCGCGGCCCGACTTGTGGCCGGGTCGAAGTGAGCCGCCAGGAGGAGGGCCGGCACGACCAGACCGAAGAGCCCGACCGGCCGCCCCAGCCGGCGGTCGAGACGCGTGGATTTCATTCGTCCCTCGGTAATCGGCGGGCAGGGTCGAGACCGGTCTGGAGCGGGCGAGTCCATTCGCCCTTCCTCACCGGTCACCCTCAGGGCCGCGCTAATCTTTCCTACTGCTTCCCGTTCTTGTCCGTGATGAACACGTCCTTGCGGGGGAACTTCTCGAATAGGGAGGCCGGCTTGCCGAAGTTGGTGGCCAGCACGTCGAGCGGGTTCCCGGCCATCCATTCCGTCAGGTCGATATCCTCGTAGATCCCGGAATTGAATCCGATCAGGACGCGACACGGCTTGTCGCTGACGTTCTCGAGCGAGTGTCCGTACCCTTGCGGGATGTAACCGACGTCGCCCTTCTCCAGCGTCTCGATCCGGTACCGCCCGCCCGAGCCGAACATCGTCACGCTGACCTTCCCTTCGAGAACATACTGCCACTCGTCGGCCGTCGGGTGCCAGTGTAGCTCCCGCAGCCCCCCCGGGACGAGCTCGAGGATCGCGCCCGTAATCGTCTTGGAGATCGGAAACTTGGTGGAATCGACCATCCACAGCTTGCCCCCCTTTGTGCTAACGAGGGGCGGATTGGCGAGGAGGCGGTGCTTGTGCGTCAGCGGCGGCCTCTTCGGCCCCGCGAGCGGGTCGGCCGCCTGCTGGGGCGGCGGCGCCCCGCGGGCGAAGTACACCTCGCTCTCCGGGAACCCGTCGAAGGTCGATTCGGGGAGGCTGAAATTCTTCGCCAGGAGCGACTTGGGGGTGTGGCCGACCCAGTCGGTGATGCTGAACGTGCCGAACTCCGAGAAGTAGCCGTTGTCGAAGATCAGCACGAAGTGGCACGGCTCGTCGCCCAGGCACTCGAGCATGTGACCGTGGCCGCGCGGAAAATACCACACGTCCCCCGGCTCGAAGTCATTTGTCTCCGTATACCCCCCCGGCCCCAGGACCGTCGTCCGGACCCGCCCCTGGTCCACGAACGCCCACTCGGCCGCGGTGGCGTGCCAGTGGAGCTCGCGCATGGCACCCGGCTCTATCTTCATGGACACCCCGGCGATCCCCTTGGAGATCGGCAGCTGCTCGACGGTGGCTTCCTTCCCAAAGCTGTTGCCGATCACCTTACCCTTCGACTTCTCCAGGGCGAACTTGAAGGTCGGCAGATCCTTGCCCGACAGGAGCGGGTCGGGGACGTTGTTCATGAAGCTCGGGTCGCCGGCGGCAACGCGACCGCGTCCGCCCAGGGTCGCCGTGGCGGCCGCGAACGCCGCGGCCCCAGCCAGGAAGTCTCGGCGCTGAAGGTTGGACATCGCATCTCCTCGTTAATGGACGTCGAGAAACACGAAACCCATCGAGATCACACCCGAGCGCGGTCGACTGACCGCCGCGAGGTGCGAGAACTCCCGGAAAGACCACCGCATGCACGGGCGATGCGGACGAACGAACGGAAGAGATCGAACGCGGTCGGCCGGACGCGCTCAATTCGTGCCGCCGAGGGCCGGCGCGCTGTCTGGGGCGCGACCACCGCGCCTCGGCCGCAGCGGCGAGGCGGCGAGGCGGCGATCTCCGCCCGCCGCCCGGGGTCGGTCGTGTACGGGTCCCGGAACCACTCCATCGCGCCGCGGGACGCACCCCGGCGCGAACTCGTGGTAGACCGCGGGATCGAAGGCCGCGCCGATGACCGGGTCGCACAGCGCCTGATGGGCGACCGAGGGGCCGCCGCGCGCCCCGGCCGTCGGGGTCACCGCCGCGGTCGTGTTCCCGCCCACGTTGTCCCCCGGCGAATGCCAGACGGGTGCCATCCAGCCCGTACGCACCGCCCTGGTATCTGGCCGGCGGGCGGGTGTGTCGCACGGCTCGATTACCCCGGGGGACCCGGCCTCCGGGGACATGGTGTAACTGGATGCCGGAGGGGCGGGAACTTCTCAAGGCCGTGCCCCCAGGGGACCCGGCCTCCGGGGATATGGTGTAACCCTCCGGGGACATGATGTAAGTGCAAATCTCGTACCTCGATAGACGCGAGAACTGTGGGGACATGGTCTAACCGGGGGCCACGACCGCCGCATCGGCCCCGGGCGAGCGCCGGCGGACGAACCGGTCCGGCGGGTTCGCGGCGACCCACCCGAAGGCCTGGGCCGCCGGTTCCAAATGGACGCCAGCCGGCATCGCATCTCCCCTCGTGTGGTGCGGTTTTCCCCGGCTCGCTTCGGGCGACTCCCCGACGTCTGCCAGGCCCGTCCCCGCCCCTGCCGCTTACCCCGTTCAAGAACTCGTCGGGCCCGTGCCCGCCGACTGGCGACGAGACCCGGCACCGGCCGATTCATCTTCCGCGTCGGTCCGGCGCCGGTGGTCCTGTTCCCTGAACGCCGTCTCCCCCGCCAGGACGCGCAACGTGATGCGCGTCTCCCAGACGAGTAACCCGCACCCGGTGATGAGGCAGCCGACGCCGCCCACGCCGATACACAGGCCTACGCCGAAGGCCACCGGCCGGAGCAGTTCCCAGTGGACCTCGAAGGCCAATGCCCCGAACAGGGAGAGGAGCCAGGCGGCGGCGAACATCCCCGCGGACAGGTAGAAGGCGGTGAGGGCCCGCACCAGGAAGCGGACCCGCCCCTCCGCGGCCATCAGGTGCTGGAGTCGCAGGGCGGCCTCGTGGGCGTCGACGGTCCTTCGCCCTTCCGCCTCCGCGGCCAGCACTCTGGCACGGTCGACCGCTAGGGCGAACCGGTTCGACGTTCCGAGCGCCATGATAGACGAGGCGTTCGTCAAAATCGCGGGGGCGACGATGAAGGTCATCGCGCCGAGCGGGCTACCGATCGGGAGGTCCATACCGCTCCGCTGCCTCCGGTTCGACGGACCGCGTCGCGGCCCCTCCCCCCCAAGCGGCCCATCAGCCCTGGAGGTCCAGAATCCACAGGTGCGTATCCAACCCGCGGGACACCTGCGTGAACAAGTCGGCGGTGGCGACGTCCCCGAGTGAGGAGGCCGAGTCGATCGCGGCCCGCGAGGTTTTCACGAGGGCGGCGAACCGTGTCCTCAGCGCCTCCACGTGGTGCCGGCCTTCCTCCGCGGCGAACGGGTACTCCGGCAACCGCGAGGCCGCGGCCGACATCCGCACCGTCCCGAGCGCCGTCCCGCCCAGGGCCGTCGCCCGTTCGGCGACCGAGTCGACGTACTCCTCGACCGACTCGGCCAGGGCGTCGAACAGTTCGTGGAGGTGATAGAAACGCATGCCTCTGACGATCCAGCGGGCCTGCTTCGTCTGGCTATAGAGGTCCAGGGTGTCGGCCAGTTGCTGGTTGAGTAGGCCGATCGCCCTCTCCCGTACTTCCGGGGCCAGGTCGGTCTTGGTCGCGAACGCCTCGAACTTCGCCATCTTGATCCCCTTCACGATGATTGAGACAGTGGGCTCGCCACCCCCGTCCGCCTTCCTTCCCGCCGAAGTCGAGCGGACCCGAAGGATTTCCCGCCCGGCAGCCCGGCCGCAGACGGCCGGACTCCTCCGGAGGGCCGGCCCGGACCAGAGGCCGGTCAACCCGCCCGGGCCGGCTCGAACGCGGACCGGTAGCTCGGACCGACCACCCGGCCTCCGGCGACGACCAGGAACGCCTCCGGCAACGGCTGGCCGTCGAAGAATCGCTGGAGGCACTCGTGGATCCCGTCGGCGTACCGCCACTGGGCCTCCAGGGTGGTGCCCGCGTAGTGCGGGGTCATGGCGTGGCGGGGCATGTGCCGCCACGGGTGATCCGCCGGCGCCGGCTGCGGGTACCAGACGTCCCCGGCGTACCCGGCCAGCTGCCCGGACGCCACCGCCTCGACCACCGCCGCGGTGTCCACGATCCGCCCCCGGGCGGTGTTCACCAGGTAACTCCCGGGCTTCATCCGGGCCAGCCGGTCGGAGTTGAAGAGCTGGTCGGTCTGCGGGGTGAGCGGGGTGTTGATCGAGATCACGTCGGACCGCCCCAGGAGTTCGTTGAGGGTGACGAACTCCGCCCCGAGGGCCCCCGCACGGGCCTGGTCGAGCGGGCGGATGTCGTTGTAAATGAGGGTCACGCCGAATGGCTTGAGCCGGGCGAGCACCCGCTGGCCGATCCGCCCGGTGCCGAACACCCCGACCGTCTTCCCCTCCAGGTCGTGGGCCCGGGCGGCCAGCTCGGCGATGTCCCACCGGCCGTCGAGGACCTGGCGGTAGGCCGGTATGAAGTTCCGGACCAGCGCGAGGATCATCATCACCGCGTGCTCGGCCACGCTGACGACGTTGCTCCCGGTGATCTCGGCCACCGTCACCCCGTGGCCGGCCGCCGCCGCGAGGTCGATGTGGTCCGACCCCACCCCGGCGGTCAGGACGAGCTTCAGGAGCGGGGCCCGCTCGAACCGCTCGCGGGTGACGTACGCCGGCCAGAACGGGGTCGTGATCAGGACGTCGGCGGTCGGCAGGTGGCGGTCGAGATCGCCCTCGTTGTCGGTCAGCACTACGAACTCGTGTCCGGAGGCCCGGATGAACGGCCGGAGCCGCAGCGCCTCCGCGGACCCGGCGAGCAGGTCTGGGGAGGCGGCGGGGTCGGACGGGTAGAGGACAGCGACGATCTTCACGGCGGTGCCCTGGGGGCCCCGGGACGGGGGACTCGGTGGCGGCGGAACATCCCGGGTCGTTCGCCCCGGCGTAGCGGGCTTGGGACGACACCAGAGCAAGGGCTGTGCCGAAGGGCCGGCCGCGGGGCCCGCCCTTCATTCGCCCCGACGGGGCGCGGCCGCGCCCTGGTGAACTCCGCCTGCGGCCGCGCCGGGCGGCCGACCCGCCGGTGGCACCCGATCATCCAAAATGGCCACCCGCGCCACGCCCCGGGCCGGCCGGGAGCGGCCCGGCGGGGATCCTCACCTTCCGCACCGGGTGTGGTTTCTCCCAGTTCCGCAGGCGATTCCTCCGCCGGACTCACACACCCACGCGGTCGCCGCCCGCCACGGCACCGCCCTTGCCTTTCCAGACTCTCAACCCGGGTGGTCCGGGGCTTGGGTGACCAACAAGGTGAGAGCCATGAAATCACTCGGCGCGAGACGAATCCTCCGGTGGCTCCCGTGGCTGGCCCGGGGCGAGCCCGGCCCGGCCGGCCCGAAGTCGAGCTACGATCAGATCGCGCCGGTGCCCCTCGGGCAGGAGACGTTCGACGCGGTGCTGGCGAGGGATAAGGCGGCAAAGGAGGGCATCGACGCCCGGCAGCGGAAACTCCTCGAGGAACGGTATGACCTGACCCCGCGTCCCGACCCGAAGCTGAAGATGACCCGCGGGAAGCCGGTCCCGGTCGGACCGGCGGCCCGGCTCCCGGCCGGGATGACGTGGGAGACGCTGGCAACTCTGAGCCCCGACGAGGTTCGGGAGAAGGGGTTGTTCCCGCCCGGGTTCCTTCCGCTCCCGCACCCGACCCACCCGGTCGGCGGAATGGTGTTCCCGCAGCAAGAAGTGAAGGCCCTGCCCCGGCTTGAGCGGTTCGACGTCGCCTTCGACCTGCCGGACCACTTCCTGCCCGAGTTCCCGCCGGCCATCTTCCTGACCACCCGACCGGACCTCGGGGACGTGTCGAATGGCGAGGTGGTGACCATCGAGAACTACTACCGACTGTTCAACGGGATCCTGAACTCGAAGGACATGGAAGGGCTGCGGCTGCTCGTCACCCAGTTCCCGCAGCAACAGTTCAACGCCACCGCCGATCGCAAGACGGAGCGAGCCGACGGTATGCGGGGCGTGGCCTGCTTCGACTGCCATGTGAACGGGCACACCTCAGGGGCCACCCACCTGGTCGGCGACATCCGCCCGCAGTCGCACCGCCGGCGGATCGACACCTCGAGCCTGCGGGGGGTGTACGTCCAACGGCTGTTCGGGTCGCAGCGGGCGCTGAAGAGTATTGAGGACTTCACCGAGTTCGAGCAACGGGCGGCCTACTTCGACGGGGACATCCTCTCGGCCGCGGCCAAGGGGGTCAACCCGCTGGAGCGGGGCAGCCAGGTCCACTTCATGGCCGAGGTCCAGGAGCTGCTCGATTTCCCGCCGGCCCCGGGGCTCGGGTTGGACGGGAAGCTCGACCCGAAGAAATTCGCAGCCGCTTCGCCCGAGATGAAGGGGCAGGCGCTGTTCTTCGGGAAGGCCCGCTGCGCCGAGTGCCACCCGGCCCCGTTCTACACCGACAACTTGATGCGCGATCTGCGGGTGGACCGCTTTTTTAAGCCGCAGGAGATCAACGGCCTGATGGCGACCGCCCAGGGGCCGCTCAAGACGTTCACCCTGCGGGGGATCAAGGAGAGCCCGCCGTACCTACACGACGGCCGGCTGCCCACCCTGGAGGACACGGCCGAGTTCTTCAACCTCATCCTGGAGTTGAAGCTCGACGCGGACGAAAAGCGGTGTCTGGTCGCCTTCATGCGACAACTCTGATGCCCCCGTGTGTAAGGGCGGCGGGCGGGTGGGGCTACCCTCTTTGTCGGGCGCAGTTCGCCCGGCCGCCGCAGCCGACATGTGTGTCAGGGTGGCCGGGTCATGTGGGTTGTTCGCCTCACCCCCGTCAGACGTACACGTTCGGCGTCTTTGCGATCCTGATCGCCGGGCCCGGGGCGGTCGGCATCAACCGGATGGCCACCGGCATCTTCCCGGCGGCCGACGTCCCGGTCATCTCGATCATCCTGGAGTACACCGGGAGGTCGCCCGACGAGGTCGAGAGCCGGCCGGTGCTCCCGACCGAGCGGTCCCTGACCGCGGTTATTGCCCGGCGTTGGCCGGTCCGTGTCTTTTCGTTCGAGCCGAGGGTCCGGAAATGATTGTCCTCAGCGGCCGCGACCCCGCCCCTCTTCCGCCGGACGCCGACGGGCGCCCCCCGTGGGACGCCGACGGG
>JAQGHQ010000100.1 GCA_028288765.1 Gemmataceae bacterium
AGCAGGCGATCGAAGCGTACTTGGCCGAGCACAACGCCGAGCCCAAGCCGTTCCGATGGACCGCGACCGCCGATCTGATCCTCCAGAAGGTCGAGGATATTTGTAAACGAACTTGCAACTCAGGACACTAGGGGTAGCCTTCGCGCTCTCGGGGAAGGGTTAAGCCGCCCGCCGAGGGCACTCCCGAGTCGCCGCTTGTGTCGGGAAAAGGCGGATTCCACCTGCCACTGCTGTGGCCGTACACCCGCTTGGATCGACTGCCCCAGGGTTTCTTCCAGAACCGTTTGACAATGTACCGCCGGTAGGTCGTCTTCGGCCACTTCCGGCCCTGCCCCCGCGGGTTGATTGGGATCACGATCGACCGGACTCCGAGATCCTCCCAGCTATACCTGTGGTGGGCCTTGCTATCGAACACGGCGTCGGCTGGGACCCGATTCCAGGTCACGACCAGGGACGCCTGGCCATCACCGGGCGGAACTAGGGGGAGTCGTTGGACTCGCCGGTGGTGACGGTCGCTCCGGCGAGGAAATGGCTGGCCGTGTCGTAGGCCGGAGCACGGGAAGCAGTAGCGATTGCACACAGCCCAACAGAAATACGCATAGCAAGAAGAAGGTGGCGAGCTTGCCGCACAGTCGGCCTGTCCGCGTGGCGGCCTCCCCTGATGGGTCCATGCGCCCAGCCTCAATCTCCGCCAGGTCGAGATTCCCAATCACCCAGGCGATCGGCCCCAATGGGAATGGGATGCAGAAGCTGAGCAGTCCCAGAGTCGTGAGGAGACCGCCGCGATGAGGGCGCAACTCCTGCGCCCGCTTCCTCCCCTTTGGCCGTCCCGTCTTGGCAGGAGGCACCAGCTCCACTTCCACTTCCTCTATCAGCGCCGCAACCTCGTCACTGTCTTCTTGTACAATGGATTTCTCCATGCGCTCCAACCGGTCCATGATGCGATCCCGTTCGGGGGATAGGCCGTCGTTCGGGTTCTTTACCTCGTCTTTTCCCGGTTCGTGTGGGATCAATGGTGGCAGTGGCCGCGGAGCAGTGGCCGCGGTCGGTCCTGCTTCCAGGCGGGTCAGGAACTCGCGGGCGCTCGCGGGCCGCTTGCCCCGCACCCGGTTCATGGAGTCGGCGACCAGCTCCGTCCACCCCGGAGGGCAGTCGGGCCGACCCTCCACATCCCCCCGTGGGTCGAACGTCAACATCTCCAGCAGCAGGTTGCCGAGCAGGTAGATGTCGCTGCGTACGTCGTAGTCGCGATCGGGCGGCATGTAGGCCGGGGTGCCGAGGTCCTCCTGCGCCGTCCTCGCCGCACGGCAGTTTTCCAGCACCCGGGCAATACCGAAGTCGGTCAACTTCACGATCCCGCCCCGGGCCAGCATCACGTTGTGCGGCTTCACGTCCCGGTGGCACAGGTTCTGCGAGTGGGCGTAGTCGAGCGCCGCGCACACCGGCTTGAGGACGTGGACGACCTCCTCCGGCCGGAGCGGCTTGTTCTTTACCCGGCGCTGGGCCAGGAACTGCGCCAGCGTAAGGCCGTCGATGTACTCAAGTACCAGGCCGTACAGTTCGTGGCCGCTTCGCGGGTCGTCGAACACCTCGTAGCCGAGTGTCTGCACGATGGCGGGGTGGCGGCCGGCCGATAGCCGCTGCGAGACCTCGATCTCCTGGACGAAGAGGCGGCGCGCCTTGGCGTCGACCATCAGCCCCGGGGCAGGTACCTTGACCGCGACCACCTCACCGGCCCCCACCTGCGAGGCCGTTACACAGCGATAGACACTAGCCATGCCTCCCCGGCCGACCTCCGCATCGACGCGGTACTTACGGTTGACCAGGAAGTCCCGCGGGAGGCTGCGCCACACCGGTCCCCCGCCGCGGGTCGCCGCCGTGCCGAATCCCGTAAGTGCTCGCGTCACCGCCGAGGATCGGTTGACTCCCTCGATCCCTTCCAGGGCGATGCGCGATCGGTACAGGTCTCCCCGGCAGACGTCCCGCAGGCCGACCAGGTTGCACAAAGTCGCCTGCCCGACTCCGCGCAGCCGGAGCAGGTCGAGCAGTTCTGCCGCCCCCCGTTCGCGCCGACCGGCCAGGAAATGCTCGTCGGCACGGAGGAGTGCCTCCACGGCCTCGGGCCGTGCACGCCGGAACTCGGCGTACTCTCCCAACAACGGCGACCCGGCGAGCAGGGTCTTGATATCCTCCAGGCTCATTGCCACCGCATTCTGCACGTGGAAGTGGTCGTCCAGTACCTCCTCGACCCGGCCCAGCGACAGCGTGAGGCGGCGCACGTCCCTCGCACGGGCGTCGAACTCGGCCCGCCAATCTTCCCGGTCCAGCAGCGTCTGCTTGACGAGTGCGGTCAGTTCTTCCACCCCAGACCCGTCCCGGACGGGCAACGCCTCCAGCTTGTCGAGCAGATCCCCGTAGCCGGTGACGACTGTCTCCAGCCAGGCGTTGATCTGGCCGAGTTGCTCCATCGGGAGCGCCTGCCCGAGGGCCTTCACGTCGGGTAGCTCGACCCCCGGGTCGACCAGCCGTTCGACGCCATGCCTGGCGATCTCATCGACGAGCTTGACGGCGAGGCGGACGCCGGGCACCTGCTCGATGGCCTCCTCGACGCAGACACCTACGACGCCGGCCAGCAGGCCCTTGCGCCTGCCGGCCCACTGCCGAACTCGGTCGATGGTGGACCAGGACATGAAGGGGATCCTCAGCTGACCGGCGGTCGTAGGCCGGGTAATGCTGGCCTTGCGGGCGCTACCAGCCCTCGGTCACGCTGGTACTCTTAGTGTCCCACTCGTGGGTGCAGAAGCGGCACCGCCAGTCGTGCCGGTAGTGGTGGTAGGTCACCAGGATCTGCTCGTCTCGCTCGGTGGTCCCGATCCGGGCGCCGGACGCAGTCTTGTGGACGTCGGTCCGAGTCACGGTCGCCGTCCCACGACTTCGGCCCAGATACGTCTCCAGCCGGAGTATCCTGGCCCAGGTCTTCTCGCAGGCCGGGCATGCGGTCCGGATACCCCACCTCGCGAACAAGGCGAGCGACCCGGTGACGCACCACCCCAGCACGAGGAATAAGAAGACGGCGGTCTGGATCGCCTGCGGCGGGCGGCGGGCCGGGTGTTTATCCAGCTCGGACATGACCCCAGCGGGTACTAGCAAGAGCACCATGATGAGGACGAGGACCGCGACCACGCCCACAGCGTGAGGGCGCGTGTCCAGCCAGCCCCGGAGAAGGAACCAGGCGACGGAATCGGCCAACTGGTATTTCGGCGGGGCGGTCCGGTCGCGCCGCGGCCCGGAACCCTTGGCCCATCGCCTACCGGGTCGGGGCCCCGGCGGATCATCCCACCCTAGCCCCGCGAACGGATCAGCCTCCTCCTGCCCGGCCGGTGAGGGCGGGTCGTCCTCGCCCAACCCCGCGAAGGGATTCGTATCCGGCGGGGTCGGTGAAGGTGGCGTACCGACGGCGGCCGGCCATAGCCCTCTCACCTTCCCGGCAAGGGCCCACCGGGCCATTCCCTCCTTCCATACCCAGTCCGTTGGTTTCAGTTGCCCGCTCGCTGCCAACTGGCGCAACTGGTCCGTCGACCCTGGGCCCCTGACCTGCCCGTCGATCGTTACGTACCAGACCGTCGCCATCCGCTAACTCCCCGAACGAAGGACCGCCCCGTCGCCAGCTCGCCCCGTCCGTCAGTTGGTAGCTGCCCTGCCGCCCGCAGTGTGGGCGACTGATGACCACGCTGCCACCCTTCGGCGTGGTTCCTCTCCAGGTAACGAGACCGATCGTACCTCTTCAGGCAGTGAGGGCATCGCGTGCGAGCTGCCAGAACGGGCCGATCTGCGGTCGTCACTGCCGGTCTACCGACCGGCCATATAAACCTCCACCACTGTCACCGGGTCCTGCAGCCGGCCCAGTGAACAGGAACGACGTGTCAGGTGAGGCCACTACAGCCCGGCCTGCGCCTTGCTCATCACCTTGTCGTTGATGAAGGTGATGGTGATCACCTTGTTACCGTCCTGCCAGACCATCCCCTTGCCCGACATCTTGGGGACGTTGACCGTCTGGCCGGGGACCGTGACCCCGCCGACACTCCCGCCGGGCACCTCGACCGCTCCGCCCGTGCTCGTGCTGACCTGTTCCTTACCCTTGCCGAGGATGGCCTCGACCTGTGCCAGGGTCATCCCGTCCTTGATTTTGTCGTAGTTCGACTTCGAGACAGAGCCGCCGCACCCGGCCGCCAGCGGCAGGACCAGGACAACGAGGGCCACCCTTAACACCGCCCGACGAGATACCCGATGCATCTGTCAACTCCGGCCGCTGTGCTTGGTTATCAGGCGAACGGCAACGGCTGACCGTGCACCTGCTGCTCAAAACCCCCACCCGAGGCAATGCCGCACGGGATGACGGCCGTCCGTCCCGTCCGGAAACCCCGTTAAACCGACTCCGTACTGGTTGCTTCCAGGACCGGAGTTTCCCCACCCCGGGTATTACGGTGGACCGGCACATCGGACCGGTGTGCCGTATGGCCCGATCGCCACACGGCACCCGCCCTCGGCCCGCGGGGGTAATCGCCAACTCCCGGCGCTCGGCGGTCGGCGCCCCGCTATTCCCCCGGCGCCGGCGGGGCGAACTCGTCCGCCGGGGTCAGGCCCACGCAGTCCACGTACGCCCGCTCCCCGGCCTTCACGGCCCGGTCCCGCACCAGCCGGATGCGGACCCACTCCCCATCGGGCGTGAACTCCTTCCACGCGAAGTGCCAGGGTTTACCCGGGGTCGCCATCACGATCACGTTGAACCCTGTCTGGGCCAGGTCCAGGTACAGGTTCCCGTCTGGCATCTCCGTCGTGTCGAACCAACCGCTCAGGATGTACCGGCGGCCTGGGGTCACCTGCTGCTCGTCGGTGATGTGGGCGAACCCCCGCGGCCCGGGGAGGTCCCGGAGTGCGACCACCTCGGCGCTCGCCCGGCCCGAGACGGCCATGCGGGTACTCCGGACGAACCGGCCCCACGCCCCGGCGTGCGCGGGCATTTGGGGCGGCCAGCCCGCCGGCCAGCCCCCTGGCGCCTCCGCCTCAAAGTCCCCGTTCGGGGCTACCACCCACCGCCCACCGCCCGGCGGGGTGTTCAGTGGCGGGTCGGCCGTTGGCGCGGGTGCCGGGGCGGCGCCCGCCTCGTCCGATCGGTCGGTGTCCCCGGCTGCAGGCCGGCGGTCCCAACCCGCCATCGCCGCCAGCAACCCCATGGCCGCGGCCACGATCATTACCAGCAGTCGGGGCCGCCGCTTGATCCAGGACGGCCGACCGGTCGGCTCTCGGGTGGTGGGTTGGCACGCCGTTGTGCTCCCCTCTGTCACACCGGCGGGCGGGGTAAACCGCCGCGCCAGTCCGGTCGGGTCGGCACCGGTCGCGAACGGGGCAAGGGCCACAGCGACTGCCCCGGGCGTGGGGAACCGCTCGCCCGGGTCCTTCGCCAGCATCCGCCCCACGATTCCGTCCAGCCCGGCGGGCAGGTCCGGCCTCAGGTCCCCGAGCGGGGGCACCGGCTCCCGCACGTGGGCCAGGGCCTTCCGGAGCGGGTTCCGGTACTCCGGACCGCCGAACGGCGGCCGGCCCGCCAGCAGCCGGTACAGGGTGCAACCCAGCCCGTAGACGTCCGCCCGGGCGTCGGCCGCCCGGGTGTCGAGTGCCTGCTCCGGGGCCATGTAGTCGAGGGTGCCCAGCAGTTGGTCACTCCCTGTCAAGGAAACCGCGTCCCCGTCCGGCGGTCCGGACCGGGCCAGGCCGAGGTCGAGCACCTTCACCACCCCGTCCCGGGTCAGTAACAGGTTGGACGGCTTGACGTCCCGGTGGACCAGGCCGCGCCCCCGGGCGTGCTCCAGGCCCTCGGCCGCCTGCCGGGCCAGCTCGCACGCCTCCGGGACCGGGAGCGGGCCGGACAGCCCGGCCAGCCGCGACAGGTCCAGCCCGTCGAGCAGCTCCATGACGAAGAACGGGCTGCCGGCCTCTTCCCCGGCGTCGAGCAAACGGACGACGTTCGGGTGATCGAGCCGGGCCAGCCACTCCCGCTCCCGCCGAACCCGCTCGGCCGCGAACGGGTCGGCCGACCCGCCGGGGGGGAGGAGTTTGAGGGCGACCGGTTGACCGCCCGTCGCGTCCTCGGCCCGGTAGACCCCACCCGTCCCCCCGCGGCCGAGCGGGGCGAGGATCCGGTAGCGGCCGACCCGACCTCCCACCAGCTCGCCCGCCCCCGGACCGGCCGGGAGGGCCCGGGCCTGGCGCAGTCCTCGCCAGAACTCGGGTTCAAGGGCGAACAGGCCGGGTGCCGCCAGCAACTCGGCCACCAGCGGGTCGTTCCCGGGGTCCGGGCCGGGGGTCGCCAGGGTATCCGGATACGCGGCCAGGTAGGCAGTGACCGCAGCCCGCTCCTCGGCTGTGCCTCCTCCGAGGAGGACAGTCCGGAGGTGATCGGGGTCGGGAGGGTTGGTGGCCTCGCTCATGCTCCACCCTCCTCTTCGGCCAGCGGGGACCGGGCGAGGATCTGCCGAAGCCGGGCCAGCACCCGCGACCGGGCGAGGTAGACGGCGTTGCCCGTCACCCCCAACTCCGCCGCCACTGCGGCCACCGGCTGCCCGTCAACCGTCGTCCGCCAGAACGCCTGCCAGGTCCGGTGCTCGAACTCCCCCCGGACGGAATCGAGGATCGGGTCGAGGGCCCCCGATACGCTCCCATGATCGGGAGGGTCGGCGTCCCCGCCGTCCGGCACCCCGAGCAGCTGTTCCAGGGCGTCACTGCCCCCGACCGCTTCGGGCTGCCGGCGGCGCGACCGGCGGTGGTCGATGATCCGCCGCTCGGTGATCCGCCGGAGCCAGCCCCGGAAGGTGTCCCCCGGCCGGTCCCGGCGGAAGCCCGCTATCCCGGCCGCCACGTAGCGGAACACCTCCTGGCACACGTCGGCCGCGTCCTCCGGGCGGAGCCCGGCCCGCCGGCACCAGCCATAGGCCAGCGGGTAGAAGGCATCGACGAGCCGCTCCCACGCGGCCCGGTCGTTCCCCCGGACGCCCCCGAGCAGGCTGGACGTTGCGGTACTCGGGGGTGGCGCGGCGGCCCCCTCATCAGGCTTATCGGTTGGCATCTGTCAGCAGTTTCCGTGGACTCGATCTCCGGTCCGTGCGGACGGGACGACACGTCCGCACGGGAGCGGATCACCGAGACCGCCAAAGATGAGGCCAAGATAAGCGGGCAGTTGAGTAGACGCAAACAGATGGCCGCGGGACGGTGGAAGTCGAACCGGCCGTTCCATGACGGAAATCGCCGGCCGGGGGCCTACCCCACTAACTATGGCGGGGTCTACGAGGGAATACTGCCCCGGGTCCCCGCCGGGCGACTCTGTGGCAAACGGGTCACTGCAGGGGACATGGCCGCAGATATTCCGTATCCGAGCGGGCATTGCGGCTCCTGTCTCCAATCCTCGCCAGTCCGATACCTTTCCCGGCGCGCCGATCTGGATGTTGGCCTGTGGAGGCGCGGGGTCTCACCGCCACGAAGACCTGGGGCGGGGCGAAGTGGCCCTGCTTCGGTACCTTCGAACGGCGTTCTACCACGCAGGGGCTGAGTGTTAATGGCGCCGGTGACTCCTTCGCAGGGTCAGCCCGCGGAGGCCAGACAGGTTCGCCCCGATGTGTCGCGGTTCGGGAACGGGCTCGGCGACTTGGGGCACGAGGAGTCGGCTCCGCAATGGCACCCCCGTGGCTTGCAAGCCTTGGAGGCAGCCGACACCTGAGATGGCGCGGCAGACATCTGCCATTCGTCGCATCTGATCTTCGCGATACCGGGTCGTCGGAATGCCACCGCTCGGTGGGCTATTCGCACGGTTGAGCATGCCACGCGCCCGACCCCATCGGGTGTGGCGGGCCGGTGCGGCACGTGTGGTTATGACAGGTATACTTGGTAGACAGTTCGTAGCGAGTCGGGATGGTTGATTTATTTCAATCACCCGGCCGATGCCCCAGCCACTCCCCGCTCTTTTCGGTCAACTGATCCGCCGACGGCGGGAGGCGTCCGGCCTCTCCCAGGAGGACTTGGGGGCGCTGACCAACCTCTCCCGGAATTACGTCGGGATGGTCGAGCGGGGCGAGACCAACCCCACACTCCTCGTCCTCCAGGCCCTGGCCGTCGCCCTGGACACCACCATGTCCGCCCTGATCGTGGAGCTCGAAGCCGCCATCGCAAAGCCCGCCGCGCCTGGGGGCAGACCCAAGTCGTGACCGCCGGGACATCGGGGGTGCGGAGTTACCACTGCCGACTTGCCGGAGACGATACCGCGCGGCTACCTGCGCGACGCCCTGCCCGGGTTGTTCCGGCTCGGGGAAAAGCCGTCGGCCGAGGAGTTGATGGCGTGGTTACCGGACCGGTGGCGATTGGCCCGGACCCGAGATGCACCGAACACGTCCACCGTAGCCGGGTGAACGGCCTTCGATAACTCCACTCGCGAACCGCCTGCTGACCCGTCGGGATCAGCGGGCTCACTCCCGTTGCGCCTCAACCCCCCACGTGATTCGCCGGCCCGTTACAGTCATACGTTAACGTCCGGTGAACGAGCGTCTTGTGGGGTGAGTTAGTCTGGGGTTTTCCTCGCCCGTAGGAGCCCCCGTGATGGCCGTGCAAGATCCTCGTATCGTGGAACGCTGGCGAACGACCTTCGCC
>JAQGHQ010000281.1 GCA_028288765.1 Gemmataceae bacterium
TGCGCCGGCGAACGTGTGGCACCAGGGCGGCAGCGCCTTCGGGTCCGGATCGTTCGGCAGCACGTCTCTGACCAGTCCGACCGGCGGCGTCCAGCTGGCTCCGACCTTCTCCGACGACTTCGCCGGCACCACCCTCGGCGCGGGCTGGGCCCCCACGGCCTGGGCGACCGGCGGGACCGCGACCGTCTCCGGCGGAAGCGTGTCGGTGGCCGCCTCGGCGGTCGCCTCGACCACACCGGCCGGGACCGGCGGGGTGTCGGGGTCGGTCAGTTTCGGGGCGGGCCAGTACCAGATCTTCGGGCTGGCCACCGGGTTTAGCACCGAGGCGGGCAACTACTGGGCGGTATTCGGCACGCTGGCGTCCACGAACACCCTGTACGCGCGGGTGAACGTGAACGGGTCGACGCAGAATGTGAGCCTCGGCGCGCTGCCCACCGGGTTCCACACGTACACCGTGCAGCCGGTCGCCGGGGGGTACCAGTTCCTCGTCGACGGGGTGCTCAAGACGACCATCTCCGCCACGATGCCGGCGGGTGCGGCGTTGAAGGCGAGTCTGTCGTCGTTCACCGCCACGCCCGTCAAAGCCGATTGGATCCGGCTTCTGTCGTCCAGCCCGTCCGGCACCTTCACCTCGCAGGTGTTCGACGCGGCGGGCTCCGCGACCTGGGGGACGGCGACCTGGACGGCGAGTGTCCCGGCCGGGACGACCCTGACCGTCCAGACCCGGAGCGGCAACGCGGCGACGCCGGACGGCACCTGGTCGAGCTGGGCACCCGTCGCGAACGGCGGGCAGGTCACGAGCCCGGCCGGGCGGTACCTCCAGTACCGCGTGACCATGACGACGACCAACCCGCAACTCACCCCGACCTTCCTTAGCTCGGATATTAATTGGAGCTAATCTGTGGGGCGGTGAGGACGCAGCGCGTGGAACTGCGAACCGTCGGGGCAGCGATATTTCGTTGTCCCGCCGGTTCGCGGCCGTTGCAACGCTTCGACGGGCAGGCCGGGGCGCGCGGACCGGGTCTCTTAGCGCCTGTTATGGACCTGGTCAGGGGTTGGGCCCTGGGTGGAGCATTAGGACGGCGAACGCGACCCGGTGCCACTACGCATGTTTGCGGGCGATGAGTTTCAGGACGGTCACCGCCAGGTAGTAAGCGACAACCAGGACCAGCGCCACCAGGAACACGACGAGCTGCCCGACGCGGGTCCCGGTTACGAGGACCGGTGAGTCGGGCGTGGCCGCCCGATCGCCGCTCGAAAGTGTGGAGTGGAGTGCGCTGGACATGGGCGGCTCCCGCCGTGGTTCACACACGATTCCCACAGAGATCCGTTCCGCCGGGAATTGGAAAAAGTGATTTTGAGGAATCCGTGCCTCGCGACTCGATGGGGTTGAAGACCCGGGTCCGTAAGCGGGCGGCGGGTCGCCGACGGAACGGCGAACCTGGGCGGGCGGCGAGGCGTCTCGAGAGTCGGTATTCGTCACGACGCACGGCCGCCGTTCGGAGTCACTTCGGCCCGCGCGTGCGGAGGTGCCACTCGACCGTTTGGCGCAACCCGGACTCGAAATCTACCGAAGGCTCGTACCCGAGGTCGGCCCGGGCGCGGGTGATGTCCGCCCGCGAGAACATCACGTCCCCGGCCCGCGCGGGCCCGAAGACCGGGGCGAGGTTTGTCCCCAGGGTGCGGTTGAGCGCCGCGACGAGTTCCAAGAGTGAGGTGCTGTTCCCGGTGCCGACGTTATACACGTTCCCGGCGACGTCGGGCGCGTAGGCGGCTCGCGCCAGCGCGTGCACGGCGTTCGCGACGAAGGTGAAGTCGCGGGACTGCGTCCCGTCCCCGTGGACGCGGGGCGCCTCCCCGCGGGCCATCGCCGCCGTGAACAGGGCGATGACCCCGGAGTACGGGCTGTCGGCCCGCTGGCGCGGGCCGAAGATGTTGAAGAACCGGACCCGCACCGTCTCCAGCCCGTAGGTGCGGTAGAAGGCCTCCGTGTACAGTTCGCCGGCCAGTTTCGCGGCGGCGTAGGGCGAGCACGCGGCGAGCGGTTGCCCCTCGTGCTGCGCGCCGTCCGCCCCCCTTCCCCCGTAGGCGCTGGAACTCGCGGCGTAGACGACGCGGCGGACCCCCGACCGGCGCGCGGCGTCGAGGACGTGTAGCGTCCCCGTCGCGCAGGCGCCGTGGGTCGCGGCCGGGTTCTGGACGCTCCGGGCCACGGACGCGAGCGCGCCGAGGTGGTACACCACCCCGACCCCCGCGACGGCCGCCGCGACCGTGACGGGGTCGGTCAGCGTGCCTTGCACGACCTCCACCCGGTCGCCGTGGGCCGCCAAATTGTCCCGCGACCCGGTGCTGAAATCGTCCAGGACGCGAACCCGGCGCCCGGACCGGATCAGATGATCCACGAGGTGCGAGCCGATGAAGCCCGCGCCGCCGGTGACCAGACTCAATTTACGCATCGCACGTTACCCCGCGGAACAGATTTGCGGCGCCGTCCGGGTCAGGTTGCACGCGGGCGAAAGTGCTCGAAACCCGTGTTCCGTACCGGGCAACCCGCCTCGAAAAGCTGTGTGCAACAGGAGCCGGACACCAGCCGGGTCATTGCCAGTCGCGAACGCGACCGACGCTACTGCGGGAACTATTTTCTCCCGCCGAACCGCGAATTGAGATCGGAGCCGCGCGGGGCGTGGTCCGGGCGGCCGGCGACCCCGGGGCGCGCTCTCTCGTGGCGTGGCGGAGGGACGGCGCCGTTGGGCACCAGCTCAAAATCGCGACCGTCCTCGACCGACCCTTCCCACCCGGCTCCCGCCGCCCGCGCCAGGTTGTACATCTCGCGGGCGGTGACGTAGTGGTAGTGAAAGTGTCGATCGCGTGCGGCGCGACGAGCCAGTTCGCGGTGCAGGTCCGCCATCGGTTCGCCCAGTAACACGGACTGCGTTTCCTCGGTCCCGCCGTGCGCGTGCAGCTTGACGAAGAACCAGTCCGGGCGCGTCGGGACTTGGACCCGGGCCTTGAGCCACAGGTCGAGCCGCCGGGGGCTGGGGGGCTGCGATTGTTGGAGACACCCGTTCTCGATGCGCGGCACGATTCCCCACTTTCGAGAGCCCCAGTTGAACAGTAACGGGCCCTGAATCAGCATCAGCGATCCGGCCGGCGCGGCGCCCGTGCCCACGTCAACGCCCGCGTCATGGGACTTGGCCCTGTCGGGCCGGCCGCGCGCGTAGTAGACGCTGTTAATCTTCCGGGTCTGCATCGGCTCGGGCGCGCACGGCAGCGTAAAGTCGGCGTAGCAGCCGGTCTCGTGCAAGACGCTCAACTCGTTGTTCACGCCGCAACACCGCCCGTGCGGGTGCGAGTTGTCCAGGGACCAGTCGCCGTGGACGAAGCCGTACGCGAGGTCGCCCGTGTCCCGGTGCCGGGAGAGCAGCCCGTGCCGGTCGGCCAGCAGGCGTTTGGAGTGCGACAGCCGTTCCCGGAGCACCGCCGCCGTATCCCCGTCGTGGTGCAAGTGGATTTCGACTTCACCGTAATCGCGGCGGCACAAGCCCGCGAGGGCGTCAACTTCCTCCGGATAATACTGCTCGATCGGGCAGAAGAAGGTGTGCCGGGGCGGGCGCCCGTCGGCGTCGCGGAACCCGTCGAACAACCGGGGGTACTCGCCCACCCACCGGTCCAGGCGGGCGTGAACCTGTGCCGGGGAGGACGCACCGTGGTGCGGCTCGAAGTGATCCGCAACGCAGAGCAATACGTGGACCGGCTCCCCCGCGCGCGGCATTCGTCTCATCCGCGTTTGGAGGACGTAGGGGAGCAGCCACCGGCAGAAGCTCCTGTACCGGACCACCGTGCGGGCCCCCAACCCCGGCCCCGGGCCGGCGGCACCGGTCGCGCCTACCGCATCGGTGATTGGCATGACTCCGGATCCTGCTTCGGGGTAACGAAGGGGGCGGTTCGGGATCGACCCGGCCTTGTATTGTCCGCGGTCCGGTGGGGGGCCGGATTCGACGCGAGCGGGATTGTGAAGGTCGCCGCGGCCGCCGGATTCTGGCGCGCCGGTCCCTCACGGGACGGTCGGGTAACTCATCGGGTGCGGTTGGTAGGTGACTTTCACCCAGGAACTCGTTGCCCGACCGAATATCCAGTTCCAGAACGCGACCCATGCCGCCGCGTTGAGGACGACGAAGGAGGTTGCGGCCGACAGGATTCGGGACCGGCGCGCGACGGCTCGGTTGAGCCCGGCCGCGGCAAGAGCGTAGAACAAAACCTGCGCCCGGAGCGCGATCTCGTAAACCGGACCGTTCAGAACGAGATTCAACCCCAGCGCGGCGAGTAGCGCCCACGGCACCAGGAGGCGGAACAGTTTGTGGGAGAGAAATTGAAGCCACACGGGGTTCCGCCACGGGAGCAAGACCGCGGGCAAGAGCACGAGGAGCTGGAAGTTCCCCGTGAGGGTGCGCACCTTGCGGCGGAACTCGGACCGGACCTGATCGGGGTACCGGTCGAAGGCTCGTGCCCCGCTCGCGTGAATCACCCGGTATCCTTGGAGGGTCACCTGGAGTGGCCAGTAGACGTCGTCGAGGAGCGTTCCGGCCGGGATCGGGCGGAATAGGGTGCGGCGCACGGCGGAGATCGCGCCCGTCACCCCGACGGTCGAGTGCAGATGACTTTCCTTTCGGCGGAGCCACTTTTCATACCGCCAGTACAACCCGACGCCGGCCATCACACCCGGACCGCTTTCGATGGCGAGATCCCCGCTGACGGCACCGACGTCCGGGTCGGCGAACGCCCGCAGCAACTGGGCCATCGCGTCCGGTGCCCACTCCTGGCGGGCGTCGGCGAAAACGAGGATTTCGTTGCGAGCCGCCCGGCACCCGGTGCTCAGCGCGGCGGCTTTCCCGCAGTTGGTGGGCATCTCGATGAGCCGAACGCTCCCCCCCACGAACGCCCGCGCGATCACGGGGGTGTTGTCCGTGGACCCGTCCGAAACAACGATCACTTCCGCATCAACACCCGCCGACGCGATCCGACTGGTCAGTTCCTGTAACCGACGCGCAATCGTCTGATCCTCGTTGTGGACAACGAGGATCAGCGATACGGCGGGCAGTTTCCCCTCCTGAGTGTGCGCCTCTCGTCTGCGCAGGCGCCCGGCCAAACTGATGAGAAGCGGGTACCCCGCGTACGTGTAACAGACGAAGCCGATCAGGGCCCAGAACCCGATTTCGATGACCATGGCGCGGACTCGGTAGGGGGGCGGACGCCGGGTCCCGGACGGCGAAACCCGGACGACGGGAGTGGAGATCCGAGTTCGAAATGCCGCGGCGGCGGATTGGGGAACCGGAGAGGCGCGGGCCGGCTACGGCTTTGGCACGGTTCGTTCGGTCAGGGTCGCGCGGATGCGTTCGACCACGGAGTCGGCCCGCGCGGCCCAACTCGACCCGGCGACGCGGCCCTGCCGGCGGGTCACCGTCTCCGGTGTCGCGGCGGTGGCCAGAACCTTGTCGAATGCGGCGAGGTACTCGTCCCGGGTGGAGACCACTTCGACAACGTCGGCGAACTTGATCGTCTGTGGTGTTTCGATCGCGACCACGGGCTTGCCGGTCGCCAGGTACTCGCGAAGTTTCAGTGGGTTGGCGTGGTAACTCCAGTCGCCCGGACGGTACGGAATGATGCACGCATCGAACCGCTTCGCGTATCCCGGCAGCTCCGAATACGGCCGCTTCCCGATGAAGTGGATGTTCGGGCGGGTGGGGAGCGCGGCCGCCGACACCGCCACGCGCCCGAGGAGCAAGAACTGCCACTCCGGCCGCCGGACCGCCAACCAGTCGATCACGTCCAGGTCGACGAAACTCTCGATGAGGCCGAAGAACCCGATCACCGGGCCCTTCACGTGTGCGATGTCATCGGGGATCGGCAGGGTCGGATCTTGCGCGCGGGCGAAGTGGTCGAACTCCACCCCGTGCGGACTGACGTGCGTGTTCGGGTTTACCCGCTGTTTGCCGGCGAGTAGGGTGTCCGACGTGACGAACACGAGATCGGCCCGGCGCGCGGTGTCCGCGTCCATCGTGCGAACGGTCTCCGCGTGAACGCCGGGATACGCGGCGTAGTCGTCGGTGCAGTAGTAGACCGCGAGCTGCTCACCCAACGCGCCGACCAAATAGGAGACGTGCGGACAGTGGAACCACGCCAGCGGGGTCTTGATCCCGTGCCTCCACTTCATCCAACCGAGAGTGGCGCGGATGACGTGCCGGTTCAGCCACCGAACCGCGCCGTACCGGTGGAACGGGATTTGGAACAGCGTGCGGAGGTGGATTCCCGCTTCGACTCGGCGGGTGCCGCGAAGGAACCTCCCCACCTTCGTGACGGCTTTCATGAGATCACGCCCGGACCCGCGCGGGGCGCGCATCCCGGGGCACTCGATGTAGAACACCTTGAACCGGTTCGCGAGTTGGCGGGCGAGGTGGTGGCTCGAAGTCCGGTTCTCGGCGAACCAGTCGTTGCCGAAATACAGCACGACGGTGTTCGAGTCGAGATCGGTGGCCGGGGCCGCCGGGGTGGTAGCGACAGCGTTCATCGCGGTTCCTGAGGGGTCTTGCGGCGGTGGGGTTGATCGTGACCCGACGGACGGAAGGGGCCAGACCCTTAAGAGAAATGCCCGACGGTGTTGTGCGGGGAACGCCGATCCGTGGTCCGGGACGCCACCGATTCGAGGGCGCGAGCCAGGGCGGCGGCGGATTCCGCCCAGCTCGTCAACGCCGCTCGGGGCGGTGGTGTTTCGCGGGCGGCGAACGACGACGCCAGCGCGTCCGCGAGGGCCGCCGGGTCACCGGGGGACACGAGTCGGCTCGGCGCGAGATGGGCGATTTCGGGGATGCCGCCGACGCGACTGGCGGCGAAGGGCGTTCCGCACGCCGCCGCTTCCAACAAGACGCTCGGAACCCCTTCGGAGTAGCTGGGAAGCGCGAACACGGTCGCGGCGCGGAACCAATCCCCCAGCTGGTGATGGGGCAACCCGCCGCGGAGCCGGACGTGGGCACCGAGCCCGAGTCGCTGAACCTGCGCTTCCAAGGCGCCCTTCAACGGTCCCTGTCCAATTAAGTTGGCGGTAAACTTCGCGCCCCGGCGGGCCAACAACGAGCACGCATCCAGAAGCACCTCGATGCCCTTGACGGGGACAAGATTTCCGACGAAGAGGATCATCGGCGCGTCGAGCGGCAAGGCGAGTCGGGCGCGGGCTTCGGCGAGAGGAGCGGGATGGAAGACGGTCGGATCGATCCCGTCGTAAACCACGTGGACCCGGTCGGGCGACGCGCCCAGGCGGATGACTATATCCGCCAGGTGCCGGCTGACGGCGATGACTCCGTCGGCCCGCCGCAGCGCGTCCGCCGTGCGCCGCATCCGCGGCGGGTCGCTGTCCAGGCCGGCGCCGCCACACAGAATGTCGCAGCCGTGAACTTTGATAACGACCGGTACCCCGGCGCGCCCCCCCAGCTCGACCGCGGCCCAGCCGTCGGGGTAGGCCCACGGCGCGAGTACGACGTCGGGCCGGACCGCGGCGCAGGTGCGTTCAAACGCGGCGCGGACCGACCGCCGGAAGAAATGGCCGTACCAGTTCCGGAGCACTTTGGGGGGGTAAAGGTACCGCGGGTGCTTCACGGGGATGCCGTCGCACGCGACGGTGCGGTCGCGCGGGAGCGCCGGCGCGCCCTTCCGGCGGGCGCCGAGTTCGTCCACCCAGGAGATCGGCGAGATCACGTCCACGGAGTGGCCCGCGGCCAGTGCCCGAACTTGCTGCCGGTTGAACGTCGCCCGGGTCGGCTGGAACGGGTTCGGGTACAGAGTCGTCAGTACTAGAATTCGCACCGGGTGCCCTCCGCCGATGGCACGACCAGGTTCGCCACCCGGCCGGGCCTACGAGGCCACGACGCCCCGTTCCGGGGGTCCGGCGCGGGCATTTCGGGGCGGCCCGTGGTCGGCCGGTCGGGGCCCCGTTTTTTCCGCTTCCAGCCACGCCTGGAACATCAACACGCACCACAGCTGGTGCTGCCAGTTGCCCACCCCGGACAAATGCTCCCGCCATTTCCGGCGGACCGGGGCCGGGTCGAAAACGCCTTCCTCGCGCAGCCGCTTCTCGGCGAGCAGGCCGTGCGCCCACTCGGCCAGCGGCCCCCGGAGCCAGGAATCGATCGGGACGCAGAAACCCATCTTGGGGCGCTCGATCAGCGCCGGGGGAACGTACCGGTACAGCACTTGCCGCAGCGCCCACTTACCCCGGCTGCCACGAACCTTCATTGCCGGCGGGAGCCGCCACGCGAACTCCATCACCCGGTGGTCCAGGAACGGCGCCCGGGACTCCAGCCCGACCGCCATGCTCGCCCGGTCCACCTTGGCGAGCGTGTTGTCGGGCAAATAGGTCACGGCGTCGACGTACATGGCGCGATCGATCAATCCGCCCAGGCGGGGCCAAGACGCCTCGTCGGTGAGCACGGTACGCGGTTCGCAGGCGCCGTGAACGATTGGTGGGGGGCCGGTCCACCGGGTCATCAGTGACCGGTAAACGCTGTCCGGTCCGTTGACGTCACGAAGGAGGGTGGCGAACTTGTGGACCCGGTCCCCGGTCACGTGACGGGACACAACCGGCCGGAGCAGAGGGAGGATTCGGTTCCAGAGCCGGGGTGACACCGCGCCGAGGGCGGTCGCGGCCAGTCGCCGGAGCGATTTCGGCACCCGCCCGACAATGTCCCAGATGCGTCGTGCCTGAAAGTACCAGGAGTAGCCGCCGAACAGTTCGTCGCCGCCGTCGCCGGACAAACTGACCGTGACCGACCGCGCCGCGAGCTGGGACACGAGGAACGTCGGGACCTGCGAGGAGTCGGCGAACGGCTCGTCGTAGATGCCGGGCAACTTGGGGATCACGGCGAGCGCGTCGGCCGGCGTCACGTGGAGTTCGGTGTGGTCCGTTCCGAGGTGCTTCGCCACGGCCCGAGAGTGGTTCGCCTCGTTGTACTCGGCTTCGGCGAAGCCGATCGTGAAGGTCTTGACCGGTCGTGGGCTTTGGGCCTGCATCAGGGCGACGACCGCCGACGAGTCGACGCCGCCGGACAGGAACGCGCCGAGCGGAACGTCGGCGACCATCTGCAGCCCGACGGACTCGCGGAGGAGGCGATCGAGGTGCCCGACCGCTTCGGCTTCGGTCCCCGGGAACGGATCGGCCTGGCCCGCCTCGACGACCTCCTTGGCGGACCAGTACGGAACGGGCGCGGGCCGTTCTTGTGCTATGGTCCCACTCAGCGCCAGCAGCGTGCCCGGAGGGAGCTTGTAAATCCCCTTGTAAATCGAGTGCGGCGCGGGAATGTAACCCGAGCGGAGGAACGCGGCAACGGCGTCGCGGTCCAACTCGCCCCGAAAGTCGGGGTGGGGCCGGAGCGCCTTGAGTTCCGAACCGAAGAGGAACGTGCGGCCCATCCAGCCGTAGTGCAGCGGCTTCTCCCCGAGGCGGTCGCGGCCCAACGTTAGCCGGTGTTCTTTCCGGTCCCACAAAGCGAACGCGAACATCCCGACGAAGCGCCGGACAGACCCCTCAACGCCCCACCGCTCGACCGCCGCGAGCAAGACTTCCGTATCGGAGTGGCCGCGGAACGCCGGGGGCGATTCCCCGGCGGCGAGTTCCCGGCGCAGCACCGCGTGGTTGTATATCTCCCCGTTGAAGAGGACGACGTAGCGGCCGGTCGCCGACCGCATCGGTTGATGCCCCTCGGGCGAGAGGTCCACAATCGAGAGGCGCCGGAAGCCGAAGCCGATGCCGGCGGATTCGTCCACCCACACGCCCGAATCGTTCGGCCCGCGGTGGTGAAGGGCGTCCGCCATGCGCAGCGCGCCGTGCCGGAGCGCGTCGCCCCCCGTCGCCCGCGTGCTGTCAATAAAGCCGGCGAAGCCACACATCGGTCGCGTTCCTTTTCACTTGATTCGTCACCGAATTTGAGGGCCCCACCGACGCGGGGCTACTTCCAAGCGGCGGCCCCGAAATACGGTGCGGGACGGGACCCCGCGGGTGCGACCGGGTGGGCCGGCTCCCCGCGCGCCGTCTCGCGCGGCTGACCCGGTTCACGCGGCGGGTTGCAGAAGCGCCGCTCCACCCAGACGTGAAACCACCACGCGGCCAAGAGCGAGAGGGTCAGCGCGAGCGGGACCGTGACGAGCAGGGTCGGCCAGACGCCGCGACACCCGGACATGAAGAGCGCCGCGCTCACGAATTTTGTCACGGGCCAGTGAATGAGGTACAGGCTGTAACACATCCGACCGCAGAAGGTGAACGGTCGCGCGACCTTCAACCGCGCGAGTTGCTCGTCCCAGGGCCGGAGGCCGATGAGCAGGAGCGCGAATCCGAACCCGACTGCGAACTCGAACATCTGGTTCTTCTGTTGCGCGTCACCGACCCGAGTGAGGATCGCGTAGCGTACGCCGGTTGTGGCAATCAGGCTCAGCGCCAGGAGCGCCGGTATCGCCCACCGCGCCCGCCGGCTCGCGGCGGTCAGGTGCCAGTAGACGAAGACCCCGGCGGCAAAGAGGAGCCAGCGACCATCAAAGAAGAAACCGCGGAGGGGCGCTCCGCCCCACAGCAGGTTGAACGCGGCACCCGCGACCGTGAACGCCGTCACGCCCACAACCCCGGCGTAGAACCGCGCCGGACTGAGGAGCAGAATCGCGCCGCAAACGAGGTAGAACTGCTCCTCGTAACACAGGGTCCACGAGGGGCCGAGCAGTTTCAGTTCCGAGCTGCCGAACAGGTGGTAGCGCCAGTGCTCGGTGAGCGTCAGGTTCCCGACCCACTGGCTCGCGGACAGGTCCGAAGCGTGCGGAATGGAACCCGTGTCGATCGCCCCCGACTCCTTCAGGATGTCCGGCTGGCCGACGGCCGCGAGCGCCCACGTCAGCAGGATCGTGAGAACCAGCGCGCCCCAGTAGGGCGGGTAAATGCGCCGGAACCGCCGATAGAAGTACTCGCCCGACGGGCGGCCTTTGCGCCGGGTCGCATCGGCTGTGGCCGCGATGCAGTACCCGCTGATGACGAAGAAGATATCGACCCCGACGCCGAACCGGGACACCACCTGGAGCAGGGCCGTGCCGGCCCGATCGAGAGCGTCCGCCGATCCGGGATCGTATCGTGCGTAGAACGATGCGTGAAGGACCACGATCATCAGACAGGCGACACCGCGCCAGGCGTCCAGGCTCTGGTACCGTGTCCCGAAGGGGGCAGGACACGGGTGGCCCGAATCGCGCGTCGTCCCGAGTTTGGTGGTCCCCATCTTCACGCCCCGGGGGTCTGGTTTCGACCGAGCAGCTGAAGGAAGTCGCGGTGATACTCACCAGCCATCCGGCCGATGTGGAAAGCGGATTCCACTCGCGCCTGGGCACGCCCCGCGAGGCGGCGGCCCGAGTCCGGGGACGCGAGAAGCGCCTCGAGCGCGGCCACCAATGCCGCTTCGTCCCCGGAAGGAAACAGCAACCCGCTGTGGCCGTGTTCGATGACTTCCGGGATTCCACCGACGCGGGCCGCGACCACGGGGATCCCGGCGACGCACGCCTCGAGTAACGATTGGGGCATTCCCTCGGAGCGACTCGTCAGCGCGAACAACTGCATCGTGTGGAGGTACGGAGTGGTCTCGGCCTGGTAGCCCGCGAAGTGAACGCGGTCTCCGATCCCCAAGTCCTCGGCCGTCCGCCGCAAGGGCCCCCTGAGGGGGCCATCGCCGACGAGGAGCAGGTGGGGCGGCGGGGCCGGCGCCCGCAGGTTCGCGAAGGCTCGGAGGAGCAGGTCTTGCTGTTTGATTTCGTCCAGCCGCCCGACCGTGCCGATGACGGGGGCGTCGGGAGGAATGCCCAGCGATCGCCGGACGCCGGCCGTGTCCCCCGGCCGGCGGTAGCAGTCCAGATCGATGCCGTTCCGGATGAGCCGGACGCGACTGCGGGGAACGATGTTGAATCGGGCCACCCAGTCGGCCGTGTCCTGGGAGAGGCAGTAGAACCGCCGGACGAAGCGCCCGGCGATCCGCCCGAGCCAGCGCCGGGTCTGGTGGCCGGCGTAGTCCTCTTTGCCGTGTTCGGTGTGCACGAGGAGGGGCCGGCGGACCAGCGTCGCCAACCCGGTATAGAGGAGCGGTCCGATCTGGTGAGTGTGAATCACGTCGGGGCGCAGCTCCCGCAGAACCGCCCGCATCTGCCTCGCCAGAGCCGGCCTGAAACCGGGCCGCTTATCGAGACTGACGAGATGCGCGCCGAGCTCCCGCGCTCGCGGGGCGAGGGCCCCCGGCCGCTCGACGCAGAGGATCGAGACACGCTGACCCAGGCGCTCGCCCTCGCGCACCTGGTTGACGACGTTGCGTTCCAACCCCCCCACGTCGAGGGACAGGACGATGTGAGTCACGTTGAGTCGGTCGCCCACGACGTGCTCTCTTTGGTGTTCGGGACTATCGCGGCGCCGCGAGGGGCTCGGCCGCGCCGGCCGGCACCGGATGGGCATCGACGCCCTTGACCCCGAACCAGCGGAGGAGGTTGACGAGAAGCCGTTTCGGGCGTTCGCCGGTGATTTGAACCTCGCGCCGGCTGTAAGGGAACGGGTACCAGAGCAGAGATTTCCAGGAGCAGGTGAGGGCGCGGTCGTATGACCCGGCCGCGCCGTGGAGGTACGCACAGGAATGGTAGGCGTAACTGTACGCGCGACGGCGGAGCAGCCAGCGCCGGCGCCAGACCTTGCGCTCGTCGAGTTTCTGCAAGATGCGGATCATCCCCGCCTGACACCGCTCCGCCTGCTTGCTGACGCTCCCCGGCACGTCCCGGTAGCCCATCAGCGGCAACTCCAGGTTGGCAACCGGTGCGAGTTCCGCCACCCGCAGCCAGAGGTCGCGGTCCTCGGGGCCTTGAATGCTACTGTCGAATGGGCCGGCGCGCGCGAGGAGGCGCCGACGAACCACGACGGACGAAGTCGCGAGGGCGTTCTTCACCACCAGCTGCGCCCAGCTCACGACGCGAACCCGGTGTGGGTCTGCCGCGGTGGGAAACCCGACCGCCGGCCAGTCGACGGAGTGAGTTCCGACCAAACCCAGTTCCGGGTGGCTGGCGAACACCGGCATCTGGAATTCGAGCTTTCGCGGGTGCCAGACGTCATCCGCGTCGAGGAACGCGACGAACTCCTGGCCGGCGGTTTGTACTCCCAGGTTTCTCGCCGCCGAGACCCCCTGGTTCGCTTGGTAGAGGTAGCGGACCCGGCCGGCATAGGCGGCGATGCGCTGCCGCGTGTCGTCCGTGGACCCGTCGTCCACCACGAGAATCTCGGTCGCGGACAAGGTCTGCGCCAACACACTCTCGACCGCCTGGGTGATCAGGTGGCCGCAGTTAAAGGCGGGTATGACGACGCTGACGGGAGCAGCTCCCAGGCCCGAAGGACGCGGTTCCAGGGTGTGGCGGGTTGTCACGCGGGCGGTTCCGGTTCGGGGATGGGGACTGGGGCGGGCTTCCGAGCGGGACGGAGGCCCGAGAGCCAGGCGGCACCGGCACTGATCGCACGGGCGGCCCTGGAGCGCAGCCAGCGGGGTTCAAGAATCCATTCGCCTCCGACGGGGACGACATTTTTGCTGAAATACCGCTTGAAATCCGAGATGCCCCCGAGTGGGTCATCGCTCCCGAAGTGCCCCTGAGTTATCCCCCCCAGATCGAACCAGGTGGCGCCATTCCGCTTGGCCCAGCAGACGAGATCCCAGATGAGTGGGTACGCGAGCGGAACGCGCAGATCACTATTTCGGGTGGAGCCCGCGGCTTCACACTGACCGTAGTCGCCGTGTCCGCACCCCCACGCAAAGGCGAGGAGGGATTCGGGGCCGGTGCGGTCGGTGCGGAAAAGGCCGATGAGGCGCGACAGGGTGGGGTGTTGTTTGGACAGTCCGATGCTCACGGTCCAGTCCCAGGGTCTGGGTTTTCCTCCCGTTCGGTCTCGTGTCTCACGGTCCAATTCCAGAATGCGCGGCACGAGAGACTTGTCCTCGATCGGCCTGACTGCGACCGGTCGCTTCGAGGCCGCGCGAATCTTCTTTCGTGCGGAGCGGTGGAATGCCGCGAGGACTGCGCTCTCGTCAGGCCGAAGGTCGATGGCGATCGTGTTGGCGTAACGGCGGCGGTCATCCGTCGGTCCGAAGCCGCCAATTCGGAGGGCGGCTTCGGCGGCCTGGCGCGTCTCCGCGACTGGAGAAAAGACTTCGACATGTGCCCGCAGAACACGAGGGGTGCGGCGTGCCAGGTCGCGCAGACCGAGCACCGCAACGGGCAACAGGTCGGGCGGCAGACCGTGCCCGAACCGTTCGACCCGCAAGATGCGGTGCCAGGGAAGAGCCCGACTCCGATTGATCTCGACAGCGAACCCGCCGCGACAGCGGTTGGTCTCGTCGCGGAGGGCAAGGAACCAGGACTCGGCCCCCCGGCGGACCTCCGCCCAGGCGCATCGGTGGGGAAACGGGAGCGGGAGCCCGGACGCGAGCAACTCCCGCTCGCACCCCTCCCGTTCGGGCGACGCGTGCCGAACCACCTCGACGCGCAGGTCCCCGTGGCGGAGGAGGGCGGGTGCGGTGGCGGATCTCACGGGTGGCTCGGTTCTCCGTGGCGGTCGGTCCGACCGGCACGGCTCAGGCAAACAACCGCGGGAAGCAGATCATCGACCGCAAGGACCGGCGGTCGAGGTTTTCGCTGACCGCGAATCGCCCGACGTCGAGCGGGTTCGCGATCGGGAAGGCGTTCGCATGGCAGAGAAAGTTGAAGCCCCACTGGTACCCGAGTGAGGCGGCAATTGAGCACGTCTCTTGGGTGTAGGCCACGCGAGTGCCAATTGGGTACGCGATGGACGTTACGCGGAGACCGAGTTTGGCCTCGAGGATTTCCTTCGAGATCGCCAATTCATTCCCCTGCTCGGTCGGGCTCAGCTGGGCCAGCACTCGGTGGGTGTGGGTGTGGGAGCCGATGTCCATTCCGGCGGCGGACATCTCTTTCAATTCGCCCCAGTTCGCGAACAACCGTTCGCCGGGTCCGTCGGTGGGGGGGCGAACGCCCCCGCAGGCCGCGCGAATCTCTTCCACCTGCTCTTCGACGGGCGCCGGGCGGGACTTCACGAAGTTCATGACGCGCCGGATGCTCTTCTCGCCGCCGTCGGGTTCGAGGGCGAACGGTTCGTCCGCGCCTTGGAGGCGGATCGCCGTGCCGCTGGATTGGCGCAGAATCCAGGGGATCTCCTCCCACCACGGTAACCGGGGAGAGGCAACGAAGCCCGTCGGGATGAAGAACACCGCCGGGACGCCGTGCCGGCGCAGGATCGGGAAGGCGATGAGGTAGTTGTCGATGTAGCCGTCGTCGAAGGTGATCAGGGCCGGGGGGTTGTTGCCCGGGCTCCCGGTCAGGCCCCGGCGGGACAGGCGCTCCAGGCCCCCGAGGTCAAAATTTTCCTTGAGAAAGACCACATGTTCCTCGAACCGTTTCGCCGTGCAGGAGAACACGTTTCGGCTGTAGTCTGTCGCGGCCGCATCGCCGACACGGTGGAAGGTGAAGCAGTAGAGCCGCGACGGGAGAAACCACCACCGGATGGTGGTCAGACCCACGAAAGAAAGGGCGGACCGGAGCAGCGCTTTCTTCCCCGTTTTCATGAGCGGCACGTATGAGGAGAGCACAACCAGTAAGAAGCGGCATCGAACCCGGCGCGCGTCGAAACGGACGCGCAGTTGCGGCGTACTTGTCTCTAGGGTTTGACGCCGAATTGCACCGTACTCAGGATAAAGAACTGTATTAAAGCGAGAAACAGAAGGCTCAATATAATTGATCGTATGACTGACTGAATAGTTACTCTAAATCCAGGCAGTAAGGTGTCCGCTTTCGTGATGCGAAGGTAAACGACGACGAGTCCCAAGAGCTCGTATGTCGGGATCGCGTAGCACCGCGAGGAGGACAGCATGCCGGCCGCGTACCCGGCCAGGGTCGCGAGTAGGTACACGCCGACCCGCTCGACTTTGGGGTCGGGGACCAATCTCGAACGGTTGAGCCGGGCGCCGATCCACAACGCGGCGAACACCGCCCCCGAGAACAAGGTTCCGCCGAAGAAACCCAGCTCCACGTAAGCTTCGACGTAGGAGTTGTGCGCCCCCAGACCGCCGGTGATCTTGGGATACTCCTCCATGCCAATGCCGAACCCGGGGGCGGAGCGCAGGGCCACAAGGCCGTCGCTCCAGAGCTGGATTCGTTGTTGCCCCGTCCCCTCCGCGGTAGACAACTCCGTCTGTCGCCCGCCGAGGGTGAGGGCCCCAACGGGCAGGGCGATTCCGGCGAGGAGGAGAGCCCGCCGCGCGCCGAGGCGGAAATAGGCCAGGGTCAACAGCGTCGCGAGGAGCGCGATGAATCCTCCCCGCGAATGGGTGAGCACGAGGGTGTGTCCGAATAAGCCGATTGCCCCGAGCCAGAGCGGGCGGACCCAGGCCGCCGTTCCACCATCCGCGAAGTACAGAGACAACGCGATCCCGACGACGAGGATGCGGGCGAGATCGTTGGGATTGCCGAAAATGCCTGCCCCGGAGAGCCGGACCGTTGTACCCACGACGTCGCCGGTGTCTTTGTCGAAGACGTATTCGGCGTTGGCGGCGAGCGCGGGGTTGTCGATGACGCCGTGGTGGTGGAGGGTAGCGAAAACGGTGAGGGTGAGGATGAAGACGAACAGCCAGAGTAAATACCACTGCAGGCGGCGCACCGTACTCACGACCGCGACCAGGAGCAAGTAGGACAGAAGGATTTTGAAAAAGGCAAAGGAACTCGTCGCCGCTTCCGCGATCGCGAAATGGCTCAGGTGTGACAGCGCGACGGCGGCCAGGAGCCCGGTGACGCAGAGCGTGATCGGGTTCCTCACTAACGCGCGCGCCGTTAGTTGCGCCGTCACTTGGGGGACGGACACCGCGAAACAGCCGAGAATCGACACCTCGTACAGCGGAGCGCCGGCCAAGGACTCGACGAGTTCGGTCGGCCGGACGAACAGCACGCCGGTGCAGAGGACGAACAGGAAGAAGCCGAGGGATGGGGACGACAAGCGAAGGCCCGCCGTGGTGTCTTTCGGGTCGGGCGTGCGGCCGCGGCCGCGGCTCTCGAAGACCCACCGGCCTCACGCCCGCAGAATCTTGGCCCGTCCGGTCTGGACGCCCTTCGTCGCGTTGCGGGTGTCGATCACGACCTTGCTGTGCCGGACGACGAACTCGTAATCGTAGGCGGTGTGGTCCGTGGCGATGAGCACGCAGTCCTGCGCCGCGAGGTACTCGGGCGTCAGCGGGGTGCTTTCCATCGGCCCCAGGTGCGGCCAGTGACGCATCCGGGGGAGCGACGGGACGTGCGGGTCGTTGTAACTGACGGCCGCGCCCTTCTTCAGCAGCAGGTCCATCAGTTCGAAGCTGGGGCTTTCGCGCGGGTCGTCCACGTCTTTCTTGTACGCCATCCCGAGGATCGCCACCCGACTCCCGTTCACGGCCTTGCTCGCGTCGTTCAGTGCGTCCGTGACCTTGCTCACGACGTAAGCCGGCATCGCGGTGTTCACCTCGCCCGCCAACTCGATGAACCGGGTGACCAACCCGTACTGCCGGGCCACCCAGGTGAGGTAGAAGGGGTCGATCGGGATGCAGTGCCCGCCCAGACCGGGGCCGGGGTAGAACGCCTGGAACCCGAACGGCTTGGTCTTCGCGGCGTCGATCACCTCCCACACGTCGATCCCCATCCGGTCGTACAGCACCTTCAACTCGTTCACCAGCGCGATGTTGATCGCCCGGTACGTGTTCTCCAGGATCTTGCACGCCTCCGCGACTTCCGGGGTCGAGACCGGCACGACGCGAACGACAATTTCGCGGTACACGCTCACCGCGAGTTCCAGGCTCCGCGGTTCCAGCCCGCCGACGACCTTGGGGATGGTGGACGTCGAGAAGTTCGGGTTGCCCGGGTCTTCGCGCTCCGGGCTGTAGGCGAGGAAGAAGTCGACCCCCGCCTGGAGGCCGGTGGCTTCCAAGAGCGGCAGAACGACGCCGCGGGTTGTCGTGGGGTAGGTGCTGCTCTCCAAAATGATCAGCTGCCCCCGGCGCAGGTTCGCGGCGATGGCCTTGGTGGAGTCGATGACGTAAGAGAGATCCGGCTCGCGTGCTTCCGTGAGCGGCGTCGGGACACAGACGATGACGACGTCCGCTTCGCCGAGCCGGGCGGGGTCGGAGGTCGGATCGAAGCGGTTCTGCCGCATCTCGCGAACGGTCGTCTCGGGGATGTGCCCGATGTAGCTCTCGCCGCACCGGAGTTTTTCGACTTTCCCGGGGTCGGTGTCGAACCCGAGAACTCGGAACCCGCGGGCGGAGAACGTTCGCGCCAGCGGAAGCCCGACGTACCCGAGTCCGATGACCCCGATCAGCGCCGTCCGACCCCGGATGCGACCGGCCAGTTCCTCGGACACCCGCGCACTCGCGTCGGCCGCGGGGGCGGGCGCCGCCGCTTCGACTTTGTCGCGTGGGCTGACCCCAATATTCATGACAGCTCGGGGTGAGTGATGTTCGGGCCGCGGGGGCAGCCGGGTGGGACGGCGCGACCGGGTTCGGTGCGGACCCTGGGCCCGTGGGTGACACGCACCCACTTGCGGAAGGGGTTCGGAAACTCGATTGGGTTGGTGGTCCCAGGAGGGCGGCTCCTGTGACAACCAAGGTGTCGGGTGAAACGGCTGACAGTCGTGGAGAGTTGCAAACACGGGGCCGAATCGCCGGGCTCCTCTCCGAGGACCGCCGGGGGCTGGGAAATCAGGGAGTTACTGGGAATCGGGCGACAGAAATGAGGTAGCCGGGCGGGTGCCGCCGCCGGCGGGGCTGACACTCCGTTACACTCCCGCGAAAGAGTGTCTCGACCGGGCGGGGATGTAAAGGTGCCCTCCCCCCGCGACCCGCGTCGGGTTCCGCCGTGGTCCGCGAACCCGGCGACCGGCCCGGGGCCCGGGTGAGGGCCTTCAATCCCCCACCCGGGCCCCGGGCCGAGACGGATGTCTGTCCCGATCACAACCATGTGAAGCCGATGTCGTCCAGGATCGGCGTCTTCGTCGGGTCGGACGTCGTGAACGTTGCCGTGTACTGGATGTACTGGCCGACGATCGGGTTGTTGCTTTGGTCTCTGATCTTCCCATCGGCCCCCACCACCGCCGCCTGCCACACCATGCCGCCGGTCGTCTGGGTCCCGATTTTGACCGACACGGACAGGCTGGTCCCTGTGGGCACGGTCGTGGTAATGATCATCGCGTCCCAGGTTACCGGTCCGGGCGCGGCGTACACCGCGGACGTGTACAATCCGGTCTGGGTGGTCGAGTAGGTCTTGACCGTGATCCAGTCGGCCTGTAACAACTGCCCGGAGGTGCCGAGGTAGTCGGACAGCCCGGCCTTGAGCGCCACGCGCGACTGGAAACTGGCGGCGATTGTCGTCCGGAGCGTGCCGTCCATGTAGAACTCGAACCCGGTGCTGACCGGGACGATCTTGTATGTGTGATATCCTGTCGGTAGTGTACCGATGGCCACGTCTGTGGTCGAGCCGTTGGCGTTCACGCGGGCGTACAGCTGGTTGGTCGTCCCGTAGGTGCTGAAGACCGCCCAGTAGTTGCCCGCCGTCGAGGCGAAGCCCGTTGCCCACCCGAAGTGTTGGTAGGCGGACGCCCCGAACTGGACGCGCCCTTCAAGGGCCGTGTTGGTGAAGCCCTGTGTCGAAAGAACCCCGGACCGGCCGACTGTCAGAATCCCGTTGGAGACGGTCAGTGTGCCGCCCGCCGCCCACGAGTTGGTGGCCCAGGTGGTCGCGCTCAGGGTGGTGCCGTTGAAATCCTCGTGGAACAGAGGGGCCAGCGTGACCTCGCCCCCGGAGTCGTTCGTCACCACCGTGCCGGCGGTGGTCCCGGTGGTGAAGTCCGCGACACTGGTCTGGAGCCAGATCCCGCGCGTCTTGAACGACCAGGTGACGGCCGCCGCGAGGCTGTTCCCGCTCAGGTCTTTCGCCCCGGAGACGGTCGCGGTGTACGTCGCGGCGGGGGGCAGCGGTGCGGCGGGGGTGAACGACGCGACGAACGCCGTGGGGTCGTAGGTAAGGGTGCCGGGGACGACGGCGTTGGAGGCATCCTTGACCACGAGGGTGATGGTGGTCGGGTCCACCGCCTCGCTGAACGTGACGGTGATCGGGGTGTTCGGGAGAACCCCCGTCGAATTGTTCGCGGGAGTGACGCCCACGACGGTCGGCGGCGTGGTATCGGATGCCCCCTGGGTGAAGACGACGTCGACCCAGTAGTTGGTGGACTGGTAGGAGTTGGTCGGGAACCCGCCCCCGGCCCCGTACCGGTACACCCCATTCGGCCCGTCTTCCCCGTTCGCGAGCGCGCGGAGCGGGGCACTGTCCACGCCCGCGCTGGCGAAGTAGCCGCCGTTGAACGCGTACCCGCCGGTGGGTGCGTAGTAGGAGGCGACGTAGGTGGTGTTTGCGGCGATCGCGACGGGCGTCGAGAAGGTGACGGCCTGCCACCCGCTCGCGGTCTCGCCGGTGAAGGTGGCGCTGGCGAGAAGCGTGCCGGTGCTCGACCACAACTTCCCGACGTGCGTCCCGGTGTTCCCGGCCCCCTTGTAGAAACGCAGACCCGTGATGTTCCCGGCGAGGGACGAGCGGAACTTCACCCCGACCTCGACCGGGTTGGGGTCGTTCGCCGAGGGCGTTGCCGGTGTCGTCGTGGAGGTCCACAGGCTGGTGCTGTTGCCCCGCGCGACGGTGACCGAGACGCCGGGTCCGGGGACCTCAATGTTGCCGCGGTCGTCCGTCGCCCGGCTCTTGATGACCACCGTCCCGCTGCCGGTCGGGACCCAAGTATAGCTCCAGGTGCCGCGGCCGGTCGCCGGGTGCCAGGTCGCGCCACCGTCCACCGACACCTCGACCCCGCCCACCTGCCCGCCCCCCGCGTCCGTCGCCGTCCCGCTGATCGTGACCGCGGTACCCACCTGGAAAGCCGACCCGGCGGCCGGGGCGGTGATGGTGGAGGTCGGGGGGGTAAAGTCGGTGGACGCGGCGGCGGCGACGAGTCCCGTCTGGAGTGAGCCGGGCTGGGCGCCCATGTCGGCGAAGAGGTTCACCGTGGCCTGCTGCATGCTGGCGTCCGGCGTGCTCGCCTGCGCGTTGTGGTTCCCGTCGAGCCCCCAGGACCACTGGACGGTCCCCGCCCCGAACACCAGGGCCCCGCTCGCGGCCCGGTAGAGCGTGAGCTTGTGCGTCCCGGTGCCGGCGCCGACGTCTGTCCCCCACGGGGTGAGCACGTGGCTGGGCGTGCTGAACGTGGTGGAGGACATGTCGATCAGGCCGGCCGGCCGGAACCCGTTGTCGAGATCCTCATCGACCTCATACCCGACCACGAACTGGCCGAGGGTGGCGGTCTGCCCTGCCGCCAGGGTCGCGACTGCCGTGTTCCGCCAGAACCACAACTTCCCGTCCGCCGCCGACACCTGCAGGGGAATCCCGAGGTCGGTCGAGGTCCGGTCGTTCATATAGATCGTCCCGCTCATCGCATTCTCCGGGCGCCCGCCGTCGGCCGGGGGACTGAACCGGGTGTCCCGCCAGGTCCCCGTCCAGATATTCTGGGAGATGTCGAGCGGGTCGGTCCGGGCTCCGTCCTTCGACTCCTTGTAGGTGACGAGGGTCCGGTAACTGGTGCCGGAGCCGTCGATACTGGTCTCCCACCGGGTTTTCCAGAATCCCTCGTTGCCGCTGAAGAAAGCGAGGTTCACTCCCGCGTCCCGTGCGGCCTCGACGTTGGCCCGTTGCGGCCCCGACCAATACTCGTCGTGGCCCACGGACATGAACACCTTGTGCCCGAGGAGTTCGGCCCCGCGGCGGTCGGTATCGACGTCGGTGGAATAGCTGACGTTGTACCCGTTCGCCTCCAGCCACCGGATCATCGGGTACTCGGCGTGAAGCGGCGAGTTGTAGTCGCCGTAGCCGCCCGGGATCCCGTCGAGGACGAGGGGCCGGTTGTAGCTGACCTTGTAGGCCCGCCCGTCGGGGGTCGGGGCCGTCCCCAGGTAGAGGCTGTTCCCGCCCCACTGGTTGTATGCCTCCCAGGTGGTGTCCGAGGTCTGGAACAGGAGGTCCGATGCTCCCCCGTCGGCGCGGACGACGAACCAGATCAGGCTCGCCCCACCGGTGTCGTCCCGGGCCACCCGGGCGAAGTAGAGCCCCGAGGTGGCGGCGGCGGGGACCGCCCACGTGGCCGACACCGCCCAGTTGCCCGCATCCACCAGGCCGGTGGCCGTGTCGGTGAGGGGGTGCGGTTGGACTTGTCGCAAAACACGCGCGGCCGGGATGGTCGTGACGAGTCGGGCTCCGTTGCCCTGGTAGTATCCCGTCCGGTAGATGTCAATGTGGTACAGCTTGTTCGCCGAGTCGTTGATCTTGAAGGACACCGTCTGGCCGTGGTTCACGCTGATGTCGGTTGTGAACCCCTGGATGGTCGAGTCCCCGGAGCCGGAGACGCCCCACACGTCCGATGAGGTGCCGGGCAGCTGGTTCTCGGCGATGATCGGGTTGACGGAGAAGACTTCCCGGGCTTCAAGGATCTCGAGGGTCAGCCGGTACCGGGCCGGCGGTGCCGAAACGTGGGTTGACGCCCCCGACCCGGGGCACACGTCCGTCTCGTGGTCGGTGCAGGTGGAGGCGTGGGTGCGGGAGCCGCGTTTGTCCCCGATCAACCAGTGGAAGTGCCTCATGATGACCTCGGTAACGGCGCCAAGATTACGGCAATAGAAGGCCGCGAAAAGGGCGAATCAGAGGAGCGATCACGGGTTTTCGCCCTCGGTTCCGCCGCGCGTTGGCGGCGCGGGGGGGTTATTCCCGAGGAGAAAAACACGGCGTGTTTTGGTTCGCGAGTGTTGGGGGAGTTCATCCCCTTCCGAAAGAGATTAGAATCGAGCGAACCGAAGCCGAGAATTCTTGATCAGTCAGATGTGTTATTAATGGAAGGTTTTTCCGGGCGCTCACGTTCGTCCGTCACAACGTTGCGCCCGCACTTCGGGCACGTGCGGCAGCGGCCGACGCGCCCGATACCTGACGGCGAGAGCAACTCGCCGTCGTTTGCCGCACGTCGGGCAAACAAATCCGAGGCTGGCGTTCATAACGAAGGATTCGTTAGTGAATCGTGTGGGGCCTGTTTTCGATATGACCGGGACACCCCAACGTCCGGAGTCAAGAACACAGAGCCGGTCGCACCATGCGAACCAACCGATGCGGGAGCAGCTTGCAGATGCCTGCCAGGGCACCGACCTGACCCCACCGGAGCCCGGCCAGATAGAAGCAGAGGGCGGCCCAGTACCGCCCCTCTTCCCGGCTGTGGTAGCCGACGTCGCACAGCGCGGTGGCGAGTTGTCCGCGAACCTCGCAAGCCAAGTCGCGGGGATCGCGCCCGAGCGAAATCACCACCTGGGGCAGCGCCCGTACCAAGGCGAGAACCCGCTTGTGGTAGAGGGCGAACTGCCTGGCCATGCGCCCGCTGTTCTTGGTCCACGAGCTCGGGTGAAGGCGGTAGTAGGCGCCGACCCGACGGACCGAGACGACCTCGCACCCGGCGAAGACGAGCCGAGCCCACAGGTCCCAGTCCTCAGTCCCTTGGAGCCGGGTCTCAAACCCGCCGCAAGCAACGACCTTCGGGCGCGGACAAAGAACGGCGCAGGGTGGTCCGGCGAAATTGGACGTCAGGAGCCTGGCACCAAGGTCGGAACCGGTTGGCGGCACCCGCTCACCACGTGGCACCCCTTCCCCCTCGAAGTATTGCACGCCCATGACGCAGAGGATCTCCTCCCGCCCTCCCGCCGCCTCAACCAGCCAACCGACTGCGTCCCGGTGGAGGAGGTCGTCGGCATCAAGAAAGACGAGGTACTTGCCCGTTGCGGCAGCAATCCCGGCGTTCCGGGCGGCGGCTTGGCCCTGGTTGACCTGATGGATGTACCGGATGCGGTTGCGGTACCCGCGCGCGACCTCGTCCGTGTGGTCGTCGGAGCCGTCGTTGACGACGATGACCTCGACCGCCGGGTACGACTGCCCGAGGGCCGAGTCCACGGCCTCGCCCAAGAAGTGGCCTTGGCGGAAACACGGAATGATGACTGATACGATCGGCCGGTGCATGACTCACCTCCCAGTCGGGTTGACAGCAGCTGGTTCGGGCCGTTGCTTGAATCCCTGAGACCACAGGACAGAGCCGGGACCACCGCCAAGTTGGTTGGGCGTGACGTGGGGTTCGGAATGTAACGGGGTAACTGGGAGCGAGGAGCGCCGAATGCCTCACCCGGCCAACTCTCATACACGAACCCACTGAGGCAGTCACATTGGTCCGGGTGGCATGTCCACGGCTTTGGGTGGACATGGCCGAGCTTGGTCGGGCGAATACCCGGTCCGGATCCGGCATGTGGGGCGATCGCATGTCCCCGCCGAGCCGTGGACCTGCCACCCGGGCCATTCCCGTCATCCCTCTCCCTCACGGGGAAAGGGGGACCCGAAACGGACACCGTCACCGGGTTCCGGTATAAGTCCGGACGATCATTTCAGGAGAAGCCGTCGGAGGATCTCCCGTGCAGACCTGCGCGATCCAGTCCGGTCCCGCAATGATGCGCCTCTGAGGAGCAATCGGACGGCTCGGGGGTTCAGGCTCACCAGTGTTAAAACGTATTGATTTACTATAGACTTATTAGATATTGAGATTATCGCCCAAAATCACATGCGCATCTGATGGCGTGAGACATCATCGACAACAACCGCCTCGTCTGGTGGCCGGGGCTGGGCGGGGGCGCTCTCGATGGCGCGGCCGGCGAGGTGGGATCGATAGTCGGCCGGGATCACGACGCCCACCCTCGTCAGGGTCGGGTCGTCCGTGGTTGTGTTCGCTTCGGGAGGTGGAGGACGCAAAGACGAAGGTCTGGCGGTTCATGAGTCGTTACTGTCGATCATTTACTTGATCGAACGATGGAGATGGCACCCGCGCCAAGCGGCGACCAGATGCGAGAGCCGGCGCGGCCGGAGGAAGAGCGTCGGACAGGTAAGGAGCGACGCGGCGACCGCGGCTTTCGCGACCAGCCGGTCTCCGGATTCCAGCAGCTTCTCCGCCGCAACAAACTGGCTGTGCCCCGCGGCCCAATAGTGGGCGATGTAGTGGGGACTTCGGAACCGAACGAAAGAACGAAAGAAGCCGCCGGCCGGCCGCCGCAGCATCCGGCGGGGGGTGGCCAAGACCGATTGGTAAGCGGCCAAGTACTCCCCGACCATCCGGGTGTGACCGAACCGCTCCACCGCGAACCGCCTGCTGGCGCGGCCCCGCGCCGCCATCGACTCCCGGTCGCTCAGTGTCTGGAGTACTAACCGGGCGAGTCCGTCGGCCGGGAGATCCGGAGGATAGATCACGCCGCCCCGGGTCGGATCGACGGCCTCGTTCACGCCCCGGACGTCCGGACCAATTACCGCACACCCGCAGGCCTGGGCCTCGGCCAGTGCCAGGGGCAATCCCTCGAATGTCGAGGTCGAGAGGACGCACCCGCCGCTGGCCGCGACTTGCTGATAAAAAATCCTCATCTTCGTGGGCTCCACCGGCCCCCAGAACGCGGCCGACGACCGGAGGGCGGTTGCGACCGCTTCGGGAACGCGCGCCGCCCCGTCGGGGTCGGCCACCCAGAGCCGCACCCCGCCTGCGACTACTCGCCCGGCGATGGCCGCCAATCGGTCGATCCGCTTTTGTTCGAGAGCGCCGCCCCTCCCGACCCAGGCGACGATCGGAGGGCCGTCGGCCCGGTTGGTCGGCGGCGAGTAGAAGTCCGTATCGATACCGTTGTAGACGAGACGGACCGGAAGATCGGAGGGCTCTTGCTGGCTCACGGCATTCCACCGCGAACACGCGATGAGCGCGTCGCAAGTTCTCGAACTCCAGCACGGGCAAACCCACCCGTGACAGGTGAGTACGAGTTTCGCCCCGAGGTGGCGGACCGCCGCGAGGCCGTCCTCCCAATCCGTGTTGCAGGCGTGGACGACGTCGTACCGATTCGTGTGTACCAACCGAAGGAGGTGTGCCAAGTCACCACGGTGGAACGGCAGGCCCGTCGGAATGTGAGCCTCGAACGCCCCCCCGCGGAAGAAGAACAGTTCGCAGTCGTGGCCGTGAACTCGCAGTGACCGGGCGAGGCCGACCATCCAGGTCTGGATGCCCCCGACCTCCGCTTGGTGACACGACAAGAGAATCTTCACGGCACATATCCGCTGGTGAAATCGGGACAGAACCGACCGGCTCACACGGTAGCTGTCCGAGAATCGGGCCGGCGCGGTCGGCGTCCGACCCACGCGCGCCCGGCACGCAGTGCTCGCCGGAGCCGGAACCCGATCAGCCGTTTGAATCGCAGCCGCATCCACTTCGGGGCGAACCACGTGCGCGGGTTGAGGTCCGCAGCCAGGCGGAGGAGTTCCCGGCACGCCCGGTCCTCCCCGCACTCGAGCGCGTAATACGCCTCCTGGTGGATGCGCTCGACGACTTGACGGGAAGCGGTCGCCCGGAGTTCGGCCGCGCCACGCAACCCGCTCCCGTCGCCCGCGAAGAACGACGCGAACGCGAGCTCGACCTGGGCCAGATCCCGCGCCCCCCGGTAGCCGTGCGACATGTTGTTGGCGTGGGTTCGGTAGAACGCCTGGTGGGCTTGGAGTGCTGCCACCGATGAACGGGCGGCGTAACGGAACCACAGTTCCATCTCGCCGGCGTGTGGGAGTTCCGCGCGGTAATACCCCGCGGTCTTTTGAACCGTCGTGCGGCCGACGACGCTCGGAGTCTCGATGACGTTGGTGGCCGTTTCGCAAATGGAGCGAACGAACTCCGCTCCCGTCTGAATGCTCACCCCGGGGTCCGTCACCAGGTGCTGACCGGCCGCGGGGCGATCGGTCCGGATACACCGGCCGTGCGTGAGGCCGACCTCCGGGTGGGCGTCCATCACCGCCGCCGCCCGAGCCAGTGCTCCGGGGCAGAGCACGTCGTCGGCCGACAGCAACATGCAGTACGCGCTCGACAGCCAGTCGATCCCCTCGTTGTACGTCGCGATGTGTCCCCGGTTCGTCTCGTGGCGGCGGAACTCGACCCGCACGTCTTCGACGGCCAGCGCCCGGCCGACGGCCGCGCCGTCGTCCGTCGAGCAGTCGTCGATAATTAGCACCCGAACATCCACGCCCTCCTGAGACAACGCGCTTCCCACGCACTCGCGCAAGTAGCGGCCGTAGTTGTAGCACGGGACGATCACGTCGACGGTCGCCATCAGGATTCTCCGGTGCGGGACGGCGGGGTCAGCTCGGATTCGTTCCCACCCACGCGACCTTCGGCCGGACGAAGCCGCGCGACATCGGCCAGGGGTAGTGGTCATCCCCCGATTCGGCCATGCGGAGGACGGTGAAGTCGAGCGTGCGCTGGACATGGTCCGCTGTCGCGCCGTCCCAGTGGTGAACGCCGAGGTCGATCGTGTACGACCGGGGGATCAGCGTCAGCCCTTCGAACGTGGCCGAACCCGTGTGGCGCCCGGGCCCGAGGTGCCGCGGGGGCGCCCCTCCGTCGAGCGTCGTCGCCTGGGTGACGTGAATTCCGTCCTGGGTGCTGATGCTCACCTCGAACAGCCCGTCCGGGATCCCCTTCACCACGTCGCACTCGAAGTGAACCCGGAACGGTTGGCCGAAGTACACCTGCGCCAGTGGTTGGCCGGCGAGATCCGTCAACCGGGCGGAGCGGAAGTACGCCTCGCCCGGTCGGTCGGTGTGGCGGGGCGCGTGTTCGGGAATGGTGCCGGTTCGCGCGGTGTCCAACCCGCCGGTCAGGTACCGGTCCACGACCTCATCGACCGGGCCGTCCGCGGCGGCCCGACCGCCTTCGATTAGCACCGCCCGCCCGCACAGCGCCTTCACGGCCGTCATGTTGTGGCTGACGAAAAGGACCGTCCGCCCCAGGCGGCTGACCTGGCCCATCTTGCCGAGGCACTTCCGCTGGAACGCCATGTCGCCGACCGCGAGCACTTCGTCGACGAGCAGGACTTCCGGTTCGAGGTGGGCCGCGACGGCGAACGCGAGCCGGACGTACATGCCACTGGAGTACCGCTTCACCGGCGTGTCGAGGAACCGTTCCACTTCGGCGAACGCGACGATCTCGTCGAACTTGCGCTCGATCTCCTGGCGCCTCATTCCGAGAATGGAGCCGTTCAGGTAAACGTTCTCGCGGCCGGTCAACTCCGGGTGGAACCCCGTGCCGACTTCCAACAAACTCCCGACCCGGCCGCGGAGGAGAATCTCGCCCCGGGTCGGCGAAGTAATCCGGCTCATCAACTTGAGGAGGGTCGATTTCCCCGCCCCGTTCCGACCGACGATGCCGACGACCTCCCCCGGGTTCACGTCGAACGAGACGTCGTTCACCGCCCACACCTCGTCCCCTTCCGGCGCGGCGGGCTTTGCCAGGCGGAGCGTCTCGGCGGCCCACCGCCGGGCGGCACGCACGCCGGACACCACCGCGTCCCGGAAGGTGAGATAGGGCTGGTGACCGCGGCTCCCGAGGTGGAACCGCTTGGAGACCCCGCGAACGGAGATGGCTGGTTGCATTCGTGCCCCGTGACAGGTTCGACCGGAGGGCGGGGCCGGCGAACAAGGCGTTCCGAGATGCTCGCGCCGTGGATTCGGGCCGCCGGCGCCGGCGGCCGGGCGCGCGGGTTGGTGACGGCCGGGCGCGCTTCACTGCGGGCGCGAGGTGTGCTGTTGCAGCGCCGCGAGCGCGGATTCGAGGACCAGAATCCGGTCCAACAGCTCGCCCCGGGACAGCCCCAAGGTGTGTTTCGTGGAGGTGAGAATTGTCGCGGCCGGGCACGGCGGGTTGCTACGAACCTGCACCTCGGCGATTCGCAGAACGCCGTCTCCCGTCAGTACGTCCGCCGCCCCGTCCGCTTTGGCGATCCCGACCACGCGGCCCGGGATCCGGCCGCTGTACCGCGGGGGATCGACGACCGGCTCCGCCCGCCGGATGGTGAGCGGGGCACCGGCGAAGTAGGTGAACGCACCGGGGAACGGCGGCGTCAAGCCCCGGATCAGGGCGGCGATCCGGTGGGTCGATTGTGCCCAGTCGATCTCACCGTCCGGCGGCAGTCGCGTGCACCCGTACGTTGCCCGACTCGCGTCCTGCGGGTGGCCCTCGTCACCCGCCGCGTGCCGCCGAACGACCGCGCCGAGGTGCTCGCGCTGCAGCGCGTTCAACTTCTCGTAGAGGTGAGTGACCGTGTCCCCCGGCCGGATCGGAACCGCTTGCTGAAATAGTATGTTGCCGGCATCGAGGCCGGGGCCGAGGACGTGGATCGAGATGCCGGTTTCGCTCTCGCCGTTGATGACCGCCCAGTTCACGTTGGCCCGCCCGCGGTACCGCGGGAGCAGGGCATAGTGGACGTTGACGAAGCGCGTCTTCGCCACCAACCCGGCGGGGAGAATCCGGCCGTACGACGAGACCACGACGCAGTCGGGGCGGAGGTGATCGACCGCCCGCCCGATGCCCCGCAAGCTGGTGTCGCCGGAGACCGGGATCTGAAGGTCCGCGGCCCGCCGGCACACCGGATCGC
>JAQGHQ010000326.1 GCA_028288765.1 Gemmataceae bacterium
GTCGTTGACGGGTATTACTGCACCGGTCGGGAGACCGGTGCCACGAGAAGAAGAGCCCCGGAGAGGAGTTCCGTCTTCCGGTGTGGCACCGGTCTCCCGACCGGTGCCGGCACCCAGAGCCGAGGACGTCATCCTCCCGAAAACCAGCCGACGCGATCGCGAGCCCGGCCGGGTACGCCCGAACGATTCTCGGTGATGCCAGACGACGGCGGGCACGCTCAATGACGTGGGGATTCTTGCCCGCTGGTCGCTCTCGTGCCCTGGGCCGGCCATCTTCTGCCGGCGGCGGTCTCTCTTCCTTGCTGGAGCGCGAAGGCGATCGCCGTCAAGGCCCTGTGTTGCAGTCGCCGGGGCCCTTCTTTTCTTCATCCGTGAACAATCATCTTATCAAGACATATAATATACTATCCGTAAATATATTCACTATGTACTATCGTTAAATATTTGATTAATAAAACTGTTAATTAGCTTCCCTTCTCGGCGCGGGCGGCAATCGTACCCAGGTCGACGACCGCCGCCCCTTCGCCCGCGTCCTTCACCAGCGCGCAGATGAGCTTGACCGCCTCGAACGTCGGGTCTTCGACGACCAGGCACGACGGGTGGGCCAGGAAGTCGAACACCCCTCCGGTCCTGATCGCCTCCCCGACCGCGAGCCGGACCGCTTTCAGGAACCAGTCCAGCTTCCAGTAGTGGGTGCGGAAGGCCGTCACGTCGCTGACCGGGCTCATCGGCACCTCGACCAGCCCCGTCGGGTAGACGAACGGCTGGGCGGCGGCCTGCCCCCGAACGATGTCCGCGTAGACGTCGTCGCCGGGCGGTTGCTTCGGGGTGCCGGACTTGTGGGCGGGGTACAGCGAGCTGACCCAGGCGAAACCCTGCTTCAGGAGCATTTTCTGGAGGTCGGGGCGGTCCGCGAGGCCGTCGTGGAACCCGCCCGGAGTGCGGAACCCGTTCGGGGTGATCCCGCACCGCGCTTTCAGGGCGGTCGTCGTCGCGGCGACGTTGTCCTCGATCACGTCGGCGACCGGCCGGTCGCGGAGGAGCCACGGGGCCCGCCGGAAGCGGAACTGGACGTCCTCCGGCTTCGTGGCCTTCAGGTTCACGTGGTCGTAGGTGTGGTTCCCGACCGGGTGCCCGGCCGCGTCCAGGGCCTTCAGCCAGCCGACGTCCTCCTGCTCCAGGGACTGCCCGACGGCGAAGAAGTGGATCAGCCCGCCGCGGTCCTTCGCGACCTTCGCGGCCTCGACGGCGTACTTCTTTGTGTCCGCGTCGAGCTCCCCTTTACGGTAGTTCCACTCGGTCATTCCCCGCTTCGGGTACTCGGCGGACATCTCCAGGTCGAGGGTAATGGCGACGAGGGCCTTCCGTTTGGGCGCGAGTGACGAGAACCCGACCGCCGAGACGATCGCGCCGGAGGCCGAGGCGGTGAGGAACCGGCGGCGGGTCGGCCGTGCGGGCATGGCGTCATTTCCCGGGCTGTTGCAGGTACCGGAACAGGTCCCGCCGCTCCTGCGGGGTGAGCGGGTCGAGGAGCTTTTCGGGCATCAGGGAGGTCGGCAGTTCGCGGATCGACTCGACCCGCTCGCGGGCCAGACGGGCCTTCTCGCCCTTCGCGTCGACGAGGGTGAGGCTCGCGCCGTCCTGGTCGGCGATGATCCCGCTGCGGATGACCCCGTCGGTCGTCTGGACGACCTGCTGGACGTACTGGGCCCGGACCACCGCGCTGGGGTCGACCACGCTGGCGAGGAGCCAGGCGGTGTCGGCCCGGCTGGTGTTGGTCAGCTCGGGGCCGACGCTCCCGCCCTCACCGAAGAGCTTGTGGCACACCCCGCAGTGTTTGGCGAAGAGTACCTTGCCCCGGGCCGGGTCGCCGGTCCCGGCCCGGAGGTCGTTGCCGAACCGCCGGACCTCGGCGAGCTTTTCTTCCGGCGTGCCGGGTTTCACGCTCCCCCACTGTTTGCGGACCGCGGTGTCGATCTCCGCGTCGCCCAGCAAGGCCAGGAGCCGGACCTGCTCGACCGGCACATCGGCCGGGGACGCCTTACCACCCTCGACCAGCGCGAGAAACCCTCGCGCCCATTCCTTCTGCCCGAACAGCACGTCCCGGGCCCGGGATCGCACCGCCGGTGGCATCGTGGGGTACGCCTTCAGAATCGCATCACCGACGCCCGGGCTACCGGTGCGGGCCAGGACGGTGAGGCTGCGCGTTTGCACGTCCGCATCGGGTGACGCGAGGAGGGGAAGAACAGCCGGAACGCATCCTTCGGTGCCGAGCTCATCGAGCGTCGCGAGTCGGTCGAGGAGTAACAGCCGGGGGGTCTTCGGGTCGGCAACGTCGGCGTGAACGCGGTCGCGGGCGGCGGCGAGCTCGGCCCGGAGGGCAAGCCTGGTCCGCGAAGCGGACGTCGGCGAAGCCGTCCACGCGGCCCGAATGAACTCGACGAGCTCCGGGGTCAAGCGATCGTACTTCTTCGCGGGTTTCGGGGGCTCGGTCCCGGGGGTGGCAAGGGTGTCGAACAGCCCGCCCTGGCCGACCGGCGGCAACCCGACCGCCCGCTCGGCGAGCCCGCGATCGAGGTCGTCCAGATGCAATGCTTGCTCGGGTGCGGGCAATGCGGTCAGCAGCGTGTGGGCGGCGCGGTACCCGAGGGCGGTACCTTCGGCGGCGTACCGGCGGACCAGCCGGCCGAGGTTCGCCCGCATGAGCCCGCTCCGGCGGTGGTCGGCCGATGCGAAGAATGCCGTCACCCGGTCGTGGTCGGAAATCGCCTTGCTCTCCACCGCCCACCAGAGCAGCCAGGGGATGACGGGGTCGGCGCCGTCCACGTCGCGGAGAAGCAGACCCTCGACGAGTGGAAGGGCCTGGTCGCCCGGGAGTCGCCGCGCCACACAGGCGAGACGGGCGCGGACGACCGGGCTCGGGTCCGAGGCGACCAGCTCCGCCAGGCGCTGGGCGAGCGGGGGCGACAGCTTCTTCGCATCCCCGAGCAGCTGCGCGGTCCAGGCGCGGACGTATTCCGCGGGGTGCTTCAACAGCTCCGCCGCAAGATCGTCGTCCAGCCCGCCCGAGGCATGCAGTGCCCAGAGCCCCTTGAGTGCGAGCCGGGGGTCTTTCTGCTGCCGGGCCATCTCCCGCAGCGCCGGCCAGACCATCTTGTCCCGCCGACCCGCGAGGAGGATCCGCGCCCGGTCGGCGTACCACCCGTTCGGGTGCTTGAGCTGATCGACCAGTTCGCGAGAGGAGAGCTGCGCGAGGTCGAATTTCGCCGCGTGCTTTGTGCCGGCCGCCGCGATCTTGTAAATGCGACCATTGGTCCGGTCCCAGTCGGCGTCCGGGTCGGGGTGGGCGGTCCGCCGGTCGTAGAAGTCGCTCAGGTACACCGACCCGTCCGGGCCGAGGCACAGGTCGGTCGCCCCGAACCAGCTGTCGCGGCTGTCGAGGAGTAGTTCGCGGGCGTGTGCGGTCACGGTCGCGCCGTTCGACTTCACTTCCCAGGTCGACGCGGTGTGGCGGAGGAAGTCGCCGGCGAGGAACCGGCCGCGGAACCGCTCCGGGAACGTGTGCCCGCGGTAGACCGTCCCGCCGGTCGTCGGTCCGCCGGTCGGGGCGTCGTGGGCCACGTGGTTCAGCCAGCCGTAGGCGTGGGGGTTGTGGAGCGGGCCGTGCTTGCCGACGTTTTTCAGGTAGTACGCCCCCGGGTGGGCGTGCCAGAACAGACCCAGGTTCGACGAGTAGAACAGGTTCCCGTCGTCGTCGAACGTGAGCCCGAAGACGTTCCCGCCGCCCTCGCAGAACAGCTCGAATTCCTTCGTCGTCGGGTGGTACCGCCACACCCCCTGCTGGAACTCGATCCCGCGGATGCGGCAGGTCGTGGTGCTCCCGTTCAGCCCGTACAGCCAGCCGTCGGGGCCCCAGGTGAGGTGGTTCGCGAGCGACTGGGCGTCCTCCATCCCGAACCCGGTGAGGAGCACCTCGGGGTCGGCGTCGGGCACGTCGTCGCGGTTCCGGTCGGGGTAGAAGAGGAGGTACGGGGCCTTGGAGGACGAACACCCCGCCGAACCCGAACTCGACTCCGGTACACAGGTTCAACCCGGTCACGAAGTCCTTGAACCGGTCGGCCCGGCCGTCGCCATCGGTGTCCTCGCAGATGGTGATGCGGTCATCGCCCTTCGGCCCCCTGGGCGGCGGGTCGGGGATGCGGTCGTAGACGGCGCGCGACCACCGGTCCACCTTCACCCGCTTGAGTCCGGCCGGGTTCGGGTACTGCAGGTACTGGATCGTCCATACCCGTCCGCGGTCGTCACACTTCACGAAGATCGGCTGGCGGACGGCGGGCTCGGCCGCGAAGAGGGTTACTTCCAGCCCGTCGGCCGGCTTCATCCGCTTCGCCGCCTCGGTCGGCGAGAAGCCTTGACCGGGTGCGAATGGGACCCAGAGCCCGCCACAAACGAGAAGAGCGACCAAACTGTACGGGCGGCGGATCATGACCGGGCCGGGTGAGGGTCAGCGGGCGGGCGGAGGCTTGTCGGAGAAGATCAGCTTGCCGAAGCGGTGCGGGGTGTGGAAGTTCGGGGCCGGGGTATCGCCCGGGGACCACTGGCTGGACTGCGGGTTCGTCGTCCCACCCTGGCGATTAAAGTTCGCCCGCCAAACCGTGCCGGGCTTCGGCGGGAGCGGCCCGCCCGCGAGGGCGAAGTTCTTCAGCGGGATCGCAACCTCCGACGTCCAGCTTGTGTCCGTATCAGTGTCGTCGTTCAGGGTGCCCTGGTAGGTGCCCGCGGGCTGAACCCCTTCGGCGTCCCACTTCGGGGCTCGCGGCTTCTTCGGTCCGTCCGGGCGGAAGTTGTCGAGCAGACCGCCGAGCACGTTCCACTCCAGGTTGAAATACACCTCCGGTTTCTCCGGGTTCGGGGCGACCATGATCTCGAAGCAGTCGTCCTCGTAGATCTTGCCGTCCCGCTCCGTGTGTCGGGCGGTGATGTGGGCGTCCCGGCAGACGCACGCGACGTAGAGGGTGTCGTCGTCCCAGAGCACCTTCACCGTCGTCTGCTCCTTCTCCCCGGCCTTCCACCACGGGAAGTGGAACGCGGTCGTGGTCGGGGCGGCCTGCCAATCGGGTTCGTCGAGTTTGCCGTCAATCTTCGGCGGCTTTGCTACCCGGTAAACGGTGTATTCCGGCGGGCGGAACGGCTCCTCTGCCGATGCGAGCGCGACGGCCAGTACGGCCGCCAAACCGGCGGCGGGAATCAGACGGGACATTCGGGGCTTCCGGCGGGCGGTTTGTTCGTGCGGAGAGGTTTGGCTTCGGAGATAGTGTACCCGACCGGACCGGCCGGAACCACGCCCCAGAATGTCGCCTCACACACGAACCCGGTGAGGCGGTCGCATTCGGTTTAATCAGCGTTGTGCCGGAGCTACCCAGAAAATGGGCCGTCTAGCTCGATATCGGGGTAGGTCCGGCGCGACCCGCGAGCGGGTACCCCGGCCGGACTGCCTGTGCCGCTCGGCTCGCGGCACCCACCCCGATCGAGCCGTCCCGCTCGCCGGGGTGGGTGGATGCCGGGTGAGACGCAGGCGGGCGACCCGGGCACTGACGAAATGCGACCGCCTCGACGGGTTCGTGTATCAGATGATCCCGCCTGCCCGAGGATTCCTCCAGTGAACCGCTCTCTGCTGCTCGGCTTCGTGCTCGGTTCGGTCGCCACCGCCGCCGTGTTCGAACTCGCACCCCTGGCGGCCAGCCCGGGGCTCGCCGGTGAAGCGAAATCGGCCGACCCGCCCCGGGTATACGACAACACCCTCACGCGGATCGCCGACCCGAAGCCGCTCCTGGCCGACTTCCCGCAGTACGTGGAGCCGGTGATCGAAACCCGCCGGTTCGAGGCCCCCAGGCTGGTGGACGACCCGGGCGGCGACCTCGACGTGCGGGCGTGGCGGTTCTCGTACAACGCCCGCGGGATCGTCGAGATGCCGAACCGGCTGCGGGCGAAGGAGACGGCGGTGATCATGGTCCACCCGTGGGCGGTGGACGACGCGTGGGGCTGGAAGACTCCGGAACCGAATGGAGTCGTCGACTTCTGCACGCCGGAGAAGAATGCTCTCGCCGGCCGGCACACCCGGGAAGTGCTCGACCCGTTCCTCAAACGGCTCCGCGACAAGGCGGCGTTCGTGATGTACAGCTTGCCCGGCCCCGCCGACCCGATCCGCACAAAGGTATACCGGTCGTTCGCGAAGATGCCGACCGCGGAGGAGCGGGCCGCGGGGGAGAAGGACCTTCGCCGGGCCCTCGCCGCGTATTCGTACACCGGAGAACCGCTCCCGGCCAAACTGACCCTGGGCGCGGACCGGCCGGTGATCGACTACTTCAAGCAGTTCCCCGGGCTGGACCCGGGCCGCCGGTACAACGGGGACGGGTTCTGGCAGCTGCCGATCCCGGTCAGTACCGCCGTGACGGTCGACCCGAACGACGTGGTGATCTACGACGCGGAAGGCTACCCGTCGCTACGAGACTTCCTGAAGAAGAACAGCGTGCGACACGTTCTCCTGACCGGGTATGCGACCGACATGTGCTTCTGCAAGACGACCGCCGGGTATCAGAACCTGGCGGCGGACTTCAACGTATTCCTGGTCGGCGACGCGACGCTGGCCACGTTCCCGGCCAACAGTACCCCGCGGTTCACGACCAACGCTCACATCTCGTTCGCCGCCCTCGACCACCTGATCACCCAGGTGAACTGGGTGCGGCCGGTGGAGTGAATAGGGTGCGGGTCCACGCCTTTTAGTGTGGTCCGCTCGGTCCGCGAGCGGACTACTATCCCGACCAGACGTTGAAACACCTGGCGTCCTTGCGGCAGTTTCCTCGCGCGGGTACTCTGGGCGGTATGAACACCCACATACCGGTCGCGGCGTCGCGCCGCGACTTCCTGTTCCGGGCCGGCGGCGGGCTCGGCGGGCTCGCCCTGAACTGGCTGCTGGCGAACGAGGTCCGGGGGGCCGATGCCCCCGGCGCTCCCCTGTCGATGAACCCGCTCGCCGCGCGGAAGCCGCACTTCGAGCCGAAGGCGAAGCGGGTCATCTTCATGTTCATGGTCGGCGGGCCGAGCCAGATGGACCTGTTCGACCCGAAACCCGGCCTCGGCAAGTGGGCCGGCAAGCCCCTGCCCGAAACCACCGGCCGGCCGAAGAGCCAGTTCACCAGCGGCGGGGAGACGATCCTCCCGAGCACCCGGAAGTGGGCGAAGCACGGCAAGAGCGGGCTGGAGGTGTCGGACCTCCTGCCGAACCTGGCTAAGTGCGTGGACGATATCTGCTTCCTGCGGTCGTGCTGGTGTACGAGCACGGTCCACGCCCCGGCGATGTACGAGCTCCACAGCGGGCGGACGCTCATGGGCTTCCCGAGCCTCGGGTCGTGGGTCACCTACGGGCTCGGGAGCGTCTCCGACAACCTCCCGGCGTACTGCGTGATGCCCCAGCCCGAGGGCGTGCCCGAGGGCGGGGCCCCGTGCTGGTCGGCGGCGTTCCTCCCGGCCATCTACCAGGGCACCCTCCTCCGCCGCGGGGCGAGCCCGATCTTGAACCTCAAGCCCCCGCCGGACGTGGGGGCCGAGCAGAACCGCCGGTCGTTCGAGCTGGTGAAGAAGCTGAATGAGCTGAACGCCACTCCCGGCGACGCCGAGCTCGACGCCCGGATCGCCAGCTACGAGCTCGCGTTCCGGATGCAGCAACACGCCCCCGAGGCGGTCGACCTGGCGAAGGAGACCGAGGCCACGAAGCGGGCCTACGGGCTCGACGACCCGAAGACGACCGACTTCGGCACCCGGCTCTTGTTGGCCCGCCGGCTGGTCGAGCGGGGGGTGCGGTTCGTGCAGGTGTACTCGGGCGGCGGGCCGCTCGTGACCCAGTGGGACGCCCACGACGACGTGAACGCCAACCACGAGAAGATGTGCGGGCACGTCGACAAGCCGATCGCCGCGCTGCTCGCCGACCTGAAGCAGCGGGGGCTCTTGAAGGACACGCTGGTGGTGTGGTGCAGTGAGTTCGGGCGGACGCCGAACTCGCAGGGCGGGAAGGGCCGCGACCACAACCCGCTGGGCTACACGATGTGGCTGGCCGGCGGCGGGGCGAAGGGCGGGACCGCCATCGGGGCGACGGACGAGTTCGGGCTTCACGCGGTCGAGGACAAGATCACGGTGAACGACTTCCACGCCACCATCCTGCACCTGCTCGGACTCGAGCACGAGAAGCTGACCTACCCGCACAGCGGCCGGGACGAACGGCTGACCGACGTGGCCGGGCGGGTGGTCGAGGCGGCGGTGGGGTGAGGAGGAGTGAAAGTCCACCACAAAGACACGAAGTGACGACCTCCTCGACCCGGGCGTCGGTGATCGTCCGCGGGCCCCCGGGCCGGGGCTCGTCAGTTAATCCGTCGAGTCGCCGGTCGAGGAACCGCCGCCGCCACTTGCCGACCGTCGGGAGGGTGATCCGGAGGTCGGCCGCGATCGCGGTGTTGGACCGGCCGTCGGCCGCGGCCAGGACGATCTTGGCCCGGACCGCCAGCCGCTGGGCGGTCTTGGGGCGACGAGCCCAGGCGCCCAACTTGGACCGCTCGTCGTCGGTCAGGGTGATGGGTTTCGTGGGTCGTCCGAGGGACATAGGTACCTCCTCCGAGGACCCTAACACGGACCCGCCGATCGCGCAAGAGATAATTAATGAATTTCTAACTCAGGACACTAGGGCTACCGCACTACATCTCCATCAATTCCTTGGAGAACTTTGAGGAGGAACTCGTCATCCCATCCGGCTTGGAGTCGCTTGGTGACCGTACTCCCCTTCCCGGGCGCCCGCCGGAGCAGGGCCACCGCGACCTTCCGGATCAGGGCCAGATTCGCCCCGGCATGCCCGGCTGTTAT
>JAQGHQ010000353.1 GCA_028288765.1 Gemmataceae bacterium
GGCCGGGAACCCGAAAAGCCCACCCGTTGCACCGGGTGGGCTTTTCTTGTATTTGGTGCAACTATGAGCGCGATCACCGGCCAGACGGTCGTTTACCCAAGCTCCGACGGGAAACGCATGGCCGACGATACGCTTCAATTCCAATGGATCACCACGATCCAGGGCAATCTGGACTTGCTATTTCGGAACGACCCGACCGTCTTCGTGGCCGGCGACAACCTGGTCTACCCGGTCGAAAGAGAGCCGGGGATTTGCCAGGCACCGGACATCTACGTCGTGTTCGGCCGGGAGAAAGGACACCGGTCGAGTTATCGCGTGTGGGAGGAAGGGATCTTCCCCCAGGTGGTGTTCGAGATTCTTTCGCCGAGCAACACCGCTCACGAGATGAACGGCAAGCGCCACTTCTACAACCGGTACGGGGCCGAAGAGTACTACATCTACGACCCGGAAGACCCGACCTTCGAGGCCTGGACGCGAACTGAGGGACGGCTTCGACCGGTGCAAGAGCCGAACGGGTTCGTGAGTCCCCGGCTCGGGGTCCGGTTCGACACTTCCGGTACGGAATTGGTCCTGACGGGGCCGGACGGTCGGCGGTTTCTGGCGTTCGTCGAACTTGGGGCACTTCAGAGGCAAACCGAACAACGAGCCGAACGGTTGGCGGCGCGGCTTCGGGAACTCGGGGTCGATCCGGACACCTTGTAAGGGTGAGGGGACGATGGCTTCGGCTCCAGCCGTCGCCACCGCCCCGGCTTGGCGGCCACCGGGGACCCGCCTCTCCCGTCTCACACCTTCTGCCGGTCGAACTTCTTCCGATTGGCCTCTTTGAGGTACAGCTTCCGCATCCGGATTGCCTTCGGGGTCACCTCCACCAACTCGTCGTCCTCGATGTACTCCAGGGCCATCTCCATCGAGAACCGCGCCGGCGGCTTGACCGCGGCCTTCGAGTCGCTCCCGGAAGCCCGCATGTTGGTCAGCGGCTTCGGGTCGGTCACGTTCACCACCATGTCCTTGTCCCGGCCGTGCTCGCCGACCACCTGCCCCTCGTACACGTCCTCGCCCGGGGCCACGAACAGCGTGCCCGCCAGGCCGTCCACCGAGTAGGCGGTCACCTTCGCCGTGTTCTTCGAGATGTACACCCCGGTGGCCCGGCCGAGGGCCCCGCCCTTCAGGGGGCGGTATTCGAGGAAGTTGTGGTGCATGATCGCGGTCCCCTGCGTCGCGGTCAGCATCTTCGTCCGCAGCCCGATGAGCGACCGGGCCGGGATGTAGAACTCGACCTGCGTGGTCCCGCGGTGGCTCTCCATCCGCTGGAACTCGCCCTGCCGCTCCAGCACCAGTCGCATCACCGAGTTGTGGTGGTCGTTCGGCACCTCCACCACCAGGTGCTCGTACGGCTCCTGCTTGCGGCCGTCGACCTCCTTGATGATGACCCGCGGCTTGCCGACGGCGAGTTCCGACCCCTCGCGGCGCATCGTCTCGAGTAGCACCCCGAGGTGCAGCAGCCCCCGCCCGCTGACGATGAACTCGCTCTCCCGCTCGCCCGGGGCGACCCGCAAGGCGATGTTGTGTTGCAGCTCCCGGTCCAGCCGGTCCCGCAGCTCGCGGCTGGTCAGCGGCTTGCCCTCCTTGCTGACGAACGGCGAGTCGTTCACCTTGAACAGCATGTCCAGGGTGGGCTCGTCGATCGTGAGGGGCGGGAGCGCCCGCGGCCGGTCCGGCTCGCAGATGGTGTCCCCGATCTCGGCGTCGTCGATGCCCACCACCGCGCACACGTCCCCGGCGCGGATCTCGTCCACCTCCCGGCGGCCGAGGCGGTCGAACTCCAGCACCTGCACCACCGTGTCCGGGAAGTTCGACCCGTCGGCCTGGCGGACGACGGACACCTTCATGTTCTTCTTGATCGCCCCGGCGAACACCCGGCCGATCGCGATCTTGCCGAGGAACTCGCTGTACTGCAGCGCCATCACCTGCATCTGGAGCGGGGCCGTCTCGTCCACGTAGGGCGGCGGGACGTGGGTCAGGATGGCGTCGAACAGCGGACGGAGGTCCTTCGGCTCGACCGCCAGGTCGGTGGTCGCGACCCCGCGGCGGCCGCTCGCGTAGATGACCGGGAAGTCGGCCTGCTCGTCGGTCGCCCCGACCTCAATGAACAGGTCGAAGATGAGCGACAGGACTTCCGGGATGCGGGCGTCCGGCCGGTCGATCTTGTTGATGATGACGATCGGGTTGAGCCCGACGGCGAACGCCTTGCGGAGCACGAACCGGGTCTGCGGGAGCGGGCCCTCGGCGGCGTCGACGAGCAGGAACGCCCCGTCCGCCATCCGCAGGATGCGCTCCACCTCGCCGCCGAAGTCGGCGTGCCCGGGGGTGTCGATCAGGTTGACCTTCACGTCCCCGATGCGGATGCCGCAGTTCTTCGCCAGGATGGTGATGCCCCGCTCCCGCTCCTGGTCGTTGGAGTCCATGATCAGCCCGTGCTGCCCGCCGACGAGCTTGTCCAGCTCCTCGGACCGGAACAGCCCGGACTGACGCAGCATCTGGTCGACGAGCGTCGTTTTGCCGTGGTCGACGTGGGCGATCACGGCCACGTTTCGGATGTCATTCCGCTTCATCTTGGATTCGGCCGCGGCAATAAAGCCGCGGATGACCTAAAAGGGACAAGGGTCGGTACGAAGCGAGGCCGCTTCCTTCCGTCAGTTGGGCCACGGGGGAGAAGCCGTGGGGCGCGATCGGGGCCACGTTTCGGACGTAATTCCCGCCTTCGCTCCAATCCGGCCGCGGCGATACCACCGAGGGTGAATATCACGGGCTCCAGGGGACCGACGGGCCGATAGCGCAAGCAACCTTTAGTGTACGACTCCGGACGCATCGCCGGAAGGGCAGCGCAGGTGTAGATTGGGTGAATCAGGGGTCGCGAGGGGGTACCCTTTCAGGGGCACTGCTCCGACCGAATTCGGAGCCATGTATGGACTTGTACGTCATCCGCCACGCCGACGCCGGGAACCCGAAGGAGTGGAAGGGCGATGACGCCGACCGGCCGCTTTCGCTGCTCGGTCACCAGCAGGCCCGGGCCCTGGGCGAGGCGTTCCGGCAGCGGGGGATCTCGGTGGGCGCGGTGATCTCGAGTCCGCTGGTCCGGACGCGCGAGACCGCGGAGGAGCTCCTCCGGGCCTGGCCGGGCGTGGCCGGGCCGGAGTTCTGCGACCTGCTCGCCCCGGGGGCCCTGCGGCGGCGGAAGCTGTCCCGGTTCCTTGCCGGGATGGGGGGGCAGTCGCTCGCGATCGTCGGGCACGACCCGGACCTGCCGGCCTACCTCGGCTGGCTCCTCGGGACCGACCCGGAACAGGTCCACCTGGAAAAAGCCGGGGCCGCACTCGTCCGCTTCGAGGATGTGCCGGGCAAGGGCGAAGGGACGCTCGCCTGGATGGTCACCCCGGAATGGTACATGCCGCCCGCACCGCCGGAACCGACGGCTGTGTGAGACAGCGGCTTGCAGTGTTGAAAGGCTCGCGTGGCGCGGACCGCCACGGAGGGCGGCCCGCTACCGGAGCAGGATTTGTAGGGGCCGCCCTGCGTGACGGCCCGCCAGCAACCGAGGGGTTCAACCGAGCAACAGCGGCTTTGTAACAACCCCGCCGTCCGGTGACGGGTGACAGGTTTTGTCAGGCCGTTTTCCCGACGGCCCCGGAACAGGGCGGCCCGTCGCCAGGCCGGCGGCCGATTGTCGGCCCGGTCAACTTCAACGCTTTGTTCGACACTTCACTGCAAGTCCTTGGTGTTATGTGGACATGTCCGCTTACCGTTCAAGACTTCCTCAATAATCCGTACGATATGAGCGGTGATCGTATCTGCAGGATCCTGGGCTAGCGCTTCCTGGACGACCGCCCTTGCCTCACGCGGCTTTCCTGAGAAGAGCAGCGCCAGTGCGAGGTTAGCCCGCAGGCCGGGATCATCAGGCTTGGCCTCAATGGCGCGCTCGCAAAACGCAATCGCCTCTTCGGACCGCCCCAGATCCATAGCCGCAATGGCGGCCTCCCGCGCCACGTCCGGTTGATCCGGATTGACGCGGTGTGCCCTCGCGAACCACGGGAAGCCACGCTCGAAATCGCCAAGCCGCTGGTAGACTTTTCCGAGCAGCCACATCGCCGCCCAGTTCCCTGGGTTGATCTGCACCACCTCGACGAACAGAGGAATGGCATCCTCCAGGCGTTGCCGGTGACGCGGGTCCAGCTGGCCGGGCGCCTGGTTGCTGAGAATGATCAGGCCTTCAATGAGGCTGCACCCCTGCCGATACAACTCATCGTGCCGCGATTTAGCCTGATCTGAAGTTGACGATGTCCGCCCGACGCACAATTCTTGCCCCGTCGTCTTGTCGCGGTAGACGTCGACATTGCCCTGGGAACGGACGAATTCCAACCGCCGCTTGACTTCTTCCGAGGATATGTGCTGCACACGACCTTCGGGATTCCACCCGGCCGGTGCGTGCAGGTCGCCTCGATTCGTGTCGGCAAGCCAGGCAACCACGGCTTGGCCCCACCGACCGAGTTCGAGCCAAGGGCAGGGCCGGAGGGGCCCGTCGACCTGGCACACCAGAGCAGCATCTTCCGCAGCATCTTTCAGATGGGAGATAAGCCCTTTTGCCGCCAATTGGGCCAGGAAAACATCGGCGTCGCTTTTCACCATGAAGCCAACCCGGCTCAAGCACTCGTCCGCGCAAAAGCTACCGTTCGGGCAATCCCGACGATAGCCCTCCACACCACCGGGATACTTGGCCGCGAGGGTGGAGTTGCGAACGACCACCGAGAATCCTTCGATCAGGATGGCCATCGTTCCCCCTGCTGTAAGGTGCGGAATGCACACTCAGGCATCCTGGATCTTCACTTTCAGGCTGAAGCCCCGCTCAGCGTGAAGCGGACGTTTTCTGCATCCTCGCTTAGCTTCCGCACGATGACACCGCCCGGCTCGATGGCGATAACACACCCGCACCCAGGAGCGACCCCCGCGGCAAAGCAAATAGGCGGCGGGGTCCACTGCTCACTGCCCAGACTTCACCACCATCCCGCCCTGGACCCACTTCTTCCAGGCCGCGTCGAGGGTGTTCTGCTTCAGCATGGCGTTTTCGAACACCATCGCAGCCGTGGGCGGTTCGCCGTTCTCGTTCAGCCGGAGGGCGGAGACGAACTTCGGGAAGTTCTTCCCTTCCGGACCGAAGGCCAGGTAGTCCATCAGGCTGGTGGCGATCAGGTCGGCGTCCGGGCGGTCGCCCCACGCTTCGGCGACTGGGGCCGGGGGCTTCCCAGCCCCGCCGAGGACCGCGATCCGGGCCTGGGCCTTGTACCCCGCGAACCGCTTCCCGTTCGGCCCGTCGGCCCGGACGGACGCCGCCCGCCCGAACCCGTTGCGGACCCACCCCGGGATCGGGTTCGCCGGCCCGGCCTTACTCGACAGCAGGGCCCCGCCGACCAGCGGCCCCAGCTCGGCGGCGATGTCCGCGTCCGTCGCCTTCGCGGAGATCTCGGCCCCGCTCACGACGTAGGGCTCGTCCCCGCGGATCGCGACGTGAGAAGTCGTCTCCACCCGCAGCCCGACGACCAGCCGCATGAACTGGGTGAAGTTCTGTCGCTCCGGCAGGTAATACACGGTCAGCTTCCCCTTCCACGGCTCCTCCTTCTCGTCGTACTGGAGGGCCTTCCGGGCGACCTTGAACGTCTTTTGGGCCGTTTCGGCGACCGTCTTCGCGCGCGTCTCGGTCAGGGGCGCGCAAACGATCAGGTTGTCGGTCTCGACCGTGACCATCTTCGCGATGTCGGCCTTCTTCAGGTTCGCCTCGGCGACTTTCCTTTGTTTGTCGGACACCTCGTCGGCGGGGGAGACGGGGGCGGCAAGAGCGAGCAGGAACCCGGCAACGGGCAGGGCTCGGCGGAACGGAGACATGGCGACTCCCGGCGGATATAGGGTGGCAGGTGATGCGATTATAGTCGCGAGCCCCCGGCCCGAGCGAGGGGGTGCTTCCCGTTCGCCGTCCCCCCGGGCGGCGGGTACGATAACGGTACGCCACCGGAGACCCCACATGACCGCCCGTTCCCTTGCCCGCGTCGGGTGCCTCTTCGTCGCCGCGGTCGCCGGCGGGTTCGCCCCGGCCGGGCCGCCGGGGCTTCGCGCGACCGAGCCGGCGGCGGCGGAGAAGGGCAAGCCCAACAAGCTGGCGAAGGAGAGCAGCCCGTACCTGCTCCAGCACGCCCACAACCCGGTGGACTGGTACCCGTGGGGGCCGGAGGCGTTCGACCGGGCGAGGAAGGACAAGAAGCTGATCTTTCTCTCGGTCGGGTACAGCTCCTGCCACTGGTGCCACGTGATGGAGCGGGAGTCGTTCTCCAACCCCGGGGTGGCGAAGGTCCTGAACGAGCACTTCGTCTGCATCAAGGTGGACCGCGAGGAGCGGCCGGACCTGGACGACGTGTACATGACCGCCCTGAACGTGACCGGCGAGTCCGGCGGGTGGCCGCTCACCATGTTCCTCACCCCGGACGGCAAGCCGATCTTCGGCGGGACGTACTTCCCGCCGGAAGACAAGAAGGTCGGCGACGACACCGCCCCCGGGCTCAAATCGATCCTCAAGAAAGTGATCGAGCTGCACGCGAAGGAGCGGGACGGGTTGTTCAAACAGGCCGACCGGGTGGCCGAGATGACGGTCGACGCGCTCGAGCGGAACGCCCGCGGCGTCCCGCTCATCACCCTCACCCGCGACATGGTGAAGGACGCGGCCGGGGCGTTCGCGATCGACCCCGAGTACGGCGGGATCGGGACCAAGAAGAATGACTTCCGGCACGCCAAGTTCCCCCGCGCGGCAGCCTGGGCGTTTCTGCTCGGGCAGAGCGGCAAACCCGGGAACGAGGCCCTGAAGAAGGACGTTCAGCTCACCCTCCGGAAGATGGCCGAGGGCGGCATTTACGACCACCTCGGGGGCGGGTTCCACCGGTACAGCACCGAGCGGACCTGGACCGTCCCGCACTTCGAGAAGATGCTCTACGACAACGCCCAGCTCGTTGAACTGTACGCGGACGCCTACCGGGCCGACCCGGACCCGCTTTACAAGCGGGCGGTCGCCGGGACGCTCGGGTTCGTGAAGCGGGAGATGACCAGCCCGGACGGGGCGTTCTACTCGGCCCTCGACGCGGACAGCAACGGCAAGGAGGGCGAGTTCTACGTCTGGACGGCGGACGAGATCAAGCAGGTCCTCGGGGCCGAGTCGGACGTGGCGTTCCTCCGGGCCGTGTACGGGGTGACCGCCCCGAACTTCGAGGAGAAGTACCACATCCTCCGCCTACCGAAGCCGACCGCCGACCTGGCGAAGGAGCTGAAGACCACCGAGGACCAGCTGGTCGCGCGGCTCGAACCGCTGAAGGCGAAGCTGCTCGCCGCCCGGGGGAAACGCGAACGGCCGTTCCTCGACACCAAGGTGATCGCCGGCTGGAACGGGCAGATGATCGCGGCCTACGCCCGGGCCGGCGAGGTGTTCCAGGACAAGGCTTACACCGCGGCCGCGGCTACGGCCGCCGACTTCCTCCTGAAGACGCTGCGGGCCAGGGACGGCCGGTTGCTCCGGCTCTACGCCGCCGCGCCGGGCGAGAAGCCGGCGGCCCGCGGGAACGCATACCTCGACGACTACGCGTACCTCGTCCACGGGCTGCTGAACCTGCACGACGCGACCGGCGAGAAGCGGTGGCTCGACGAGGCCCGGGCGCTCGCCGACACGCTCATGAAGTGGCACGCGGACACGACCCGCGGTGGGTTCTTCTACACCGCCCACGACCACGAGAAGCTCTTCGCCCGCGCGAAAGACGGGTACGACGGCGCCCAGCCGTCCGGCAACGGGGTTCAGGCCCGGAACCTGATCCGGCTCTGGCGGAAGACCGACGACCTGAAGTACCGCGACTTCGGGTTCCGGACGGTCAAGAGTTTCGCCGGGGTGCTACGGACGAGCCCGAGTTCGGTCCCGGGGATCGCCCGGGCGCTCGACGAGCTTCTCGACATCGCCGACAAGGACCCCACCGCGATCGAGCCGAAGAGCCCACTCACCCCTACCGACCCGCCCCGGAACCCGAAGACATCGGCGGACGTAGTGAAGGCGGAGCTTACGGTCGGCCCGGCCGGCGCCGACGGCACCCAGCCGTTCACCGTGACCCTCACCGTTACCGCGCCGTGGCACGTCTACGCGAACCCGGCCGGGACCGACACGCTCAAGGCGTCGGAGACGACGGTGGACGCGACCGTCGGGGGGAAGAAGGTTGCGGTCGCGGTCGAGTTCCCGAAGGGGGATGTGGCCAAGGACACGACCGCCGGCGAGTACCGGGTTTATGCCGGGACGGTAAAGCTGACCGGGAAGGTCACCCGCGGGAAGGACGACGGCCCGCTCGAAGTCCGCGTCCACGTGACCGCGTGCAAGGAGGGCACCTGCTTGCTGCCGTCGGTGCTCAAACTCGCGGCAGGCAAATGACCTCATGGTAAGAAATGACATGTTGGGAAATGACATGTTGGGAAATGACGAATGCCCCACCAATGCCCCACCAATGACGAAGGAAAGACCGGACCTGCCGCTGTCTTTCCTTCGTCATTGGTGGGGCATTGGTGGGGCATTCGTCATTTCCTATTGACTGGTTCCTCAATGCCCGACCCACCCTCTCCCCGGCTGACCCTCGGCGACCTGGCGAACCGGGTGCTCGCGACCACCGACGCGGACGCCCGGCACCCGCTCGTCGTCCAGCTCGCCCGCGGGTCGCGGTCGGCCGAGCAGGTCACCGCGGTCGCCGACCGGTTCCTCGGGTCCGGGCCGGTCGGGCGGCGGGCGTTCCTGGAGTGGGTTGTCCGCGTCCGCGGGTCACTTCCGGCCTCCGTCCTCGCCCAGATCACCCCGCTCCTGTCGGACCGGAAGATGCCGCCGGTCGTCCGGGTCGCCGCCGCCGCCCGCGCCCTCCGGGCGCTGCCGGACCGGCTCGAGAGCGCGAAGACGGTCGCCCGCGCCCTGACCGCCGGGCTGTCCCCGCTCCGCGGCCTGGAGCGGTTGCGGCAGCTGCAGCACCAGCTGGACAAGAGCCGGGGGCTGGACGCCCTGATCGAGCGGCGGGAGCAGCGGGTGAAGATGGACTGCCCGCGGTGCGGGGTCCGGCTCCCGCGGATGGCAATGGTCCGGCACCTCTGGCACGAGCACGGGCTCCTGATGGAACGGGGGAAGGTCCGCGGCCTGCAGCGGACCGTGGAGGAGCTCCAGGCCGATCACGCCGCCACCCACGACACGACCGCCCTCGACCGGGCCGCGATCCTCGTCGACCCGGCCGCCCTCCGGGGCTGGACGGCCGCGACCGACCCGCCGGCCGACGACCTCGCCCCGCTCCGCGCGGCGGCCGAGGAGCACCGGGCGGGGCTGTGCCCGGGGTGTCTGGCCGAGCTGCCCGAACCGCTCCCCCCGCTCCCGGCCCCGCTCGCGCTCGCCGGCGGCCGGCTGGCCGGGGACGGGTACGTGGTCGAGGCCGGGGGGAGGGACTGGCTCCGGACGCTGGCCGTCGCCACCCCGACGGCGGTGCTCCGGTCCGGCCCGGACCGCGGGCGGATGCTCGGCTCCCGCGGGCTCGCGACCCTCGCGGCGGGCGCGGTCCTCCTCGCCGCCGTCGCGGCGGCGGCGGTCGTCCCGGCGGCGGTCGCCGCGCCGGTCACGGCCGCCTTCCGGCTCGTCCTCGCGGCGGTCGTCGTGTACGGGGTCGTGTGGGCCGTCCGCAAGCCCCCGCCGCGGCGGGCGGAGCGGGCGGTCGACGCCGCGTGGACGGTCCTCGCCCGCCGGCTGGTGAGGGGCGACCGGCGGGCGGGTTGGCTGACCCGGCTCTGCCGGACGAGCGTCGGCCGCGGCGACCCCGTGGCCCGGGCCGGGGTACTCGCCCGGGTGCTGGACCGGGCCGCCGCGGGGCAGGCGGAGGATGCCGAGGAGGCGTTACAGCTGCTCGCCGCCGCGGGCGTCCTCCAGGTCGAGGACACGGCCCGGATCGGCCGGGACCGGATCGCCGGCGTCGCCGGGCTCGCCGCGGCCGGGTTCCGCGACCGGCCGATCGGGTACGCGGAGTACGTGGCGGGGTGCGTCGTCCAGCGCGACCCGGCCCCGGAGCCCGGGGACCTCGCCCGCCTTCGCGTCCTCCTGCTCGCGGCGGCGTTCGACGCCGGCCTCCGGCCCCGCGACCTGATCGACCTGTGGGCGGTGGCCCCGAACCTCCGGCGGGCGATGGGCGTGGAACCGCTGCACCGGCTCGGCCTGCTGTACGGGGTGTGGTCGATGCGGGCGGCCCGGCGGTGGGAGCGGGTGGGCCCGGCGGACGCGGTGTACGATCTGGCCCGGGTCGCCCCGAACATCAGCGGGCGGGTCCTGCGCGAATTCCCCGACCTGCTCCTGTACCACCACCCGGCCCCCGAGGTCGAGGACCAGCTCGGGCCGGTTCTGGTCTGTGCCCGGGGGGTCGTCGTCGGCGGGCAGATGGTCGCCGACCCCGACGCGGACGTGCGGGCGACGAAGACGGGGCGGTTCGGGAGCGGGTACGAGCTGGCCTTCGGCCCCCACCGGTTGCGGCTCGACCGCCGGCCCCCGGACGATTTCACGGAGACCGTACGGGAATGGCTCCGGTTCCGGGCGAAGGTGCTCCTGCCGTACATCGACGGGTATCTGGAGCCGGGTTCGCCGGAAGTCGCCGCGCGGGTCCTCGGCCCGTTCCGGCGGCGGTGCGCCCAGTGCGGCACAGTGTCGGCCGTGGCCGTCGGGAAGATCGGCACACCGGTGCGGTGACCGAGAAGGTGGTCCGCTCGCGCGGCGGGCGGTCGTTTCTGAGCGGTTGGGGACCAAGAAACGACCGCTCGCGGAGAGGGCGTGAAGAAATCGGAACGGCCGGAGGGTGTGGTCCGTTTGCTGTGTCGAATTCCATGAGGACCTGGAGACTCAGGGATTTCAGCCTGAAAGGCTGGGAGCGTTTAGCCCAGGGCAACGCCCTGGGCGGGGTACGCGGCTGCGGCCACCGTCCGACCGAATCGCGGGATCGTTCCCCGCCCAGGGCGTTGCCCTGGGCTAATCGCTCCCACCCCGTTGGGGTGAAAATCTACCCACCGAAGATCTCGACGAGTGTGGTCTGCTCGCTCCGCGAGCGGACCACACTCGGTCACTTCTTCGCCTTCCCCGCGTCGACCACGGTCATGGCCCCGTACCCCTCGGGCCACCGGCTCTGGACCTCGACCTGGCCGGCGAACTCGTCGGCCCCGAGTGTCGCCGTCCAGTCCTTCTTCGCGCGCCCGGCCGTGTCCACGGACACCTTCACCAGATACTTCCCGGGCGGGAGCACCGGCTTGCCGGCGGTCCACGCCCTTGCCCGCTCGGACCCGGGGGCGGCGAGCAGCGTCAGGCTGTGCTGCCACAGCTTTCCTTTCCCCCACACCACGCGGTCGGACGTGGCGATCGGGTCCTGCTCCCACGCCCCGGCCTTCGCGTCCCAGGCGAACACGTCCGCTTGAAGGAGCTTGTCCCCCCAGGCGTCCGGGGTGGCGGCGAGTTTCAGCCAGATGTCGGTGCCGAACTTCTTCGGGCCGGTCTCCTTCGCCGGCAGGTCCGCGGCCTTCGCGTACTTCCCGGACTTGATCGCGACCACGTCGTCGATCCACGCCCGCATGGCCTTGTACCCCTGGTCCCCGGGGGCGAACTTGATCCCACCCCCGTGCTTGACCGTCCCGAGCGGCTTGGTGAGGAGCAGGCTCTTCTCCGGGTCGGTCACGTCGATCAACTTGCTCGCGAGGAGGTACTCCATCGTCGCGGCCGGGCCGCCCTTCCGGAACCACGCGACCCGGTCGCCGTGTTCCGTCCGGAGCTTGTCGTTCTGCGGGGTGCCTTCGGTGTGGCAGTTCATGCACCGGAACCGCATCGACCAGACGTTCGACTCGAACGACTCCAGCATCCGGTCCTTCCGGGCGTGCCGGACGACCTCGACCGGCTTCAGCGGCAGGGCGGGGGTCTTGTCCGGCTTCGGGGCGGCCCGGAGGGCCGGGTCGGCCGCGCACGCCTTGATCCACGCGGCGAAGGCGTCGTACTCCGCCTGGCGCTGCTTGACCGGGATCAACTTCGGGCCATACTTCTCGTCCGCGCCGCGGTTGATGAGCTTCAGGATCTTGGAATCGGCGGGCTTGTCGAGATCGATCAGGCCCTGGTCGCGGAGGGCGAGGAACGTGTCTTTGGAAGACGGGAGGATGTAATCCTTCAGGTCCACCGCCGCGAGGTGACACCGCACACAGCTCGACGGGTTCGGCGACTTGAAGATCGGGACGATGCGTTCCTCGAAGACTGACGCCGGGTCGTCGGCCCGGACGGCGGAGGACCCGGCGAGAACGGAGAGGCACGCGAGCAGGACGTATCGAGCAGTCATGCCGATCTTCTCCCAACCAAGCCCAGGGGTATTGTTCGTGGGTACGAGTTGTCCGCGTTCGGTCAATTCCCGCCGAGTGTAACCGACTTTACTCGCACCCGCCCACCCGTTTCCCCAGAGTCGCCCGGGTCGAGTCGCAACCGGACCACGCCGCCGCGGTAGGCCGGGGAGTCGGCCGGCTTCACGACGTACGTGCGGAACTCGCCATCGCCGGTGATGGGGAATGGGAGGCTCCGGTCGTCGACGAACTTCGGGTTGTCCAGCGTCGCCCAGAAGATCCGTGCCGGTCAACTTCCCTTCCTACTCGCTCGGTAGACCATTCAGGCGGCGTCACTTTCCGATCGAGCGTGCGCAGCCACGTGGTCTCGCGCGAACCCCGAGAACCGGGCCGCTGTCCACATCGGTAACCGTCCGATTCTACGAGTCTGTCAGGCGGGCACGGCGGCCGGACGCAATGGAGGGTTCCCCGATGAAACGCATCGCGCTGGTGACCGTGTGCCTGGTGGCGGCGGTCGGGATGGGGTACGGAACGCACCCCAACGAGTTCGCGCAGTACACGGGCGCGGCGACCAAGGCCGCCCTGCGGGTCCGAGACAACGTCGAGGCCAATCCGGTCCCGGTGGTCCTCGCCCTGGGCACGTTCGTGCTGACGGTCGTCTACCACAAAGCCAGGGGCAAGACCCTGCGCGAGTCGGTGGAGGTGGCCGCCACGCGGGTCACGGTGGTCCCCGTGTCCCCCAAGGAAACACAGGACCACGAGAACCTGGTGGTCAAGCGGGCGAAGGCCCGGGCCATGCGGGCGCAGCTGCTGTCCGACCAGATCAACCTCCAGAACCGGCACCGCAAATTGCCGGAGGAGATCCTGAAGGCGGAGAAGGAGGCCTGCTATACCCAGCAGGCCCTCGCCGACGCCGAGCGGACGCTCGGAAACAGGCGGAAGGCTCACGACGAGGCCCTCGCCAAGCTCGAAGCGCTCCGGAAGGTGAATGCGGACAGCGAGGCGGAACTGGCCGAGATCGAGGTCGAGCTGAAGAAGCTGGCCGACGTGGTGTAGGCGACCTTCGCGGCTGACCAAGGAGTTCGACGTAGCGAACTCCTTGGTCTGGCCCAGCGGTCGGCGTCGGTCGTCGCCCCGAAGGAGTGGGACAGCGAACCCAGGACGTTGCCCGGGCTCTGTTGTCCCAGCCCTTCGGGCTGAAACCCCGGCCAGCGACCTGGCATTCAACCAAGGATTTCGGCAAAGCAAGGGGAGTACGCAACCCGGAGTGCCACCCCGGACCCGATCGCCGAGCTCCCCCGTCGGACACACTCCGCCGGCCACTCGCCTGACGAACCAGTGGCCACCGCCGCAAAACTTTCTCGCGACGCACCGGTGAGAATGATCGATCCGGACCCGGTCCGCCGGCCGTGCGCGGGTCCGCCCATTCGGAAAGAACGTCGAGGGCGATTGCGGCCGCCGGTGGTTGAGGTATAATCCGCGAAGATACTCACTCGGTCGTGTTGCAGTCGATCCGTTCGCGCCAGCTGTTCACCCGTCCCAGGCCGAATGGACCGACCCGCACCCCGACCCGGCCCTCCCCGGCCGGTGCCTCTCCCCACGGTTTCGCGACAGGAGACTCTCCCATGCCCGTCACCGCGCCGGCCCCGGCGGCCGGCACCAAGCTCCGAACAGACCTGGACCAGCTGCAAGGGTCCTGGGTGTCCGTCGCCGGCCCGTGCGAGGCCCGGCTGCTCGTCGCCGGCAACTGGTACGCGTTCGAGTTCGTCGGCGGCGACGTCTACATCGGGACGTTCGACCTGGCCGCCGGCCCCGGCCCGCACCACATGGACATGCACGTGGAGGAGGGCCCGACGGCAGATAAGGGCCAGACCGCGTTGTGCATCTACCAGGTGGACGGCGGGGTGCTCCGGTGGTGCCCGGCGAAGCCCGGGTCGGGCCGCCGGCCGGCCGCGTTCCCGAGCGTGGACGACCGCCGGTATTTCTCACTCATCTTCCGCCAGGTCCGCCGCCGCCGGGCCCGGTGAGCCCGCGGGCAGGTCGGCCCTACCGCCCGTCTCGGCCTCGACCTGTCCGCCCCCCGTCGTCCTCGACCCAACTCTTCCCGCCCGATACCGCCCTTGCGAAGGGAGTCTCATGAGCACCGCCGTGGCCAAAGGGCCGGTCCGCACGGCCGAGCCGCTCGGACAACCGACCGCGCCCCAGTACCAGTACCCCGGCATCCCCACCACGTGCGACGGGGCCGAGGCCGTCGTCCACGTCGAGGTCGCTATCAGTCAGGCCGCCGGGGCCTACCCGATCACCAGCTCGACGACGATGGGGGGCGGGTTCAACGCGTCGGTGATGAACGGCCAGAAGAACCTGTGGGGCGACTCCCTGATGTTCTTCGAGCCGGAGAGCGAGCACTCGGCGGCGTCGGTGTGCGAGGGGTTCGCGGTGGCCGGCGGGCGGGTGACCAACTTCACCTCCGGGCAGGGCCTCGTGCTCATGAAGGAGGTCCTGTACACGATCAGCGGGAAGCGGCTCCCGGTGGTCATGAACATCGGGGCCCGGGCACTCACCAGCCAGGGGCTCAACGTCCACGCCGGGCACGACGACGTGATGAGCGTGGCCGACGTCGGGTGGGGGATGCTGTTCGCCCGCAACGCGCAGGAGGCCGGCGACTTCTGTCTCATCTGCCGCCGCGCGGCCGAGGCCAGCCAGACCCCGTTCTTCAACGTCCAGGACGGGTTCCTCACCACCCACACGGTCGAAACCGTCCGCCTGATCGAGCCCGAGTTCATGAAGGAGTTCGTCGGCGACCCGAAGACCAAACTGACGAACCTGATGGACCCGAACAGCCCGATGATGTCCGGGGTGGTCCAGAACCAGGACTCGTACATGAAGGGCAAGATCGCCCAGCGGTGGTACTACGACCAGGTCGCGCCGAAGCTGGAAGAGGCGTTCGACGAGTTCGCCCGGAAGACCGGCCGGCGGTACGGGCACGTCGAGGCGTACCGGTGCGAGGACGCGGAGTTCGTGCTGGTCGGGATGGGCTGCTACATGGAGACGGCGCGGGTCGTCGTCGACTACCTGCGGGAGAAGAAGGGGGTCGCGGCCGGGTGCCTGACGGTGTGGACGTTCCGCCCGTTCCCGGCCCGGGCGATCGTGGACGCCCTCCGGGGGGTGAAGGCGATTACCATCCTGGAGCGGATGGACGACCCGCTCTCGACCACCGGGAACCACCTGACCCGCGAGATCAAGGCGGCGTTCCTGGACGCCGTGGTCGGGCAGAACGGGCAGGAGAAGGTCGCCGCCGTCCCGCGGGTCTACCACGCGGCCGCCGGGCTCGGCAGCCGCGACGTGCGGCCCGGCGACCTGATCGCCGCGTACCACAACATGATCGTCGACGGCCCGGACTACTTCTGCGTCGGGATCGACCACCCGCTCGCCCTGCGGACCGGCGACGACCCGGACCTGCGGCCGACGGGCGGGTTCTCGATGCGGGGCCACTCGGTCGGCGGGTTCGGGAGTGTGACCACGAACAAGGTGATCGCGACCATCGCCGGGAACGTGTTCGGGAAGGACGTGCAGGCGTACCCGAAATACGGGTCGGAGAAGAAGGGCCTGCCGACCACGTACTACCTGACCATCGCCGACACGCACGTCAGCATCCACTGCGAGCTGGAGAAGGTCGAGCTGTTGTGCATCAACGACCCGACGGCGATCATCAGCCCGGGCACTCTCAAGGGGCTGGTCCCCGGCGGGGCGATCTTCATGCAGTCGCCGTACGCGGACCCGGCGGACGTGTGGAAGCGGGTCCCGGCCGAGAACCGGCGGACGATCCGCGACAAGAAAGCCCGGGTGTATTTCTGCGACATGGTTCGAATCGCCCGGGAGGTGGCGAGCGAACCGGACCTGCAGATGCGGATGCAGGGGATCGTGTTACTCGGGGCGTTCCTCCGGCTGACGCCCTACGCCAAGGAGGCGGAGATGTCGGACGAGCAGGTGTACGCCGGGGTCGAGAAGGCCCTGCGGAAGTACTTCGGTAAGCGGGGCGATCAGGTGGTCCAGGACAACCTGACCTGCGTCCGCCGCGGGTACGGCGACATGAAGGAAATTCCCTCCGAGATAATCAACGCGTAGCTCTTAACGATTTGGCAACGACGCATGGGAAATGACGAATGACCCACCAATGACCCACCAATGACGAAGGAATGACCCCGCGTGGGCAAGCGTTTTCCCTTCGTCATTGGTGGTCATTCGTCATGCTCCCGGTCCCGGGAAGACCCACGTACCCGAAACGGGGGACAGCCTCGGTTCTTCTCTTCGTCATTGGTGGGTCATTGGTGGGTCATTCGTCATTCTCCCGATCCCGAGGAGCTCTCCCGATGGTCGTCGCAACTCCCCCCGCCGCCCCCTCGATGAACGAGGCCAGCGAAAAAGACCCGTTCAACAACAACTGCTACGGCACGCTGGTCGACCGGTCGTACAAGACCGTCCATCTGCCGGTGCTGGACGTCACCGACTTCAACGAGCGGATCATCCGCGGGTACGAGGAGGGGACGGGCGAGAAGTACCTCCCGGCCGACCTGTCCGTCGCCCGGTCGCTCATCCCGGCCGGGACCGCGTCGCTCCGCGACTTCAGCTACATCGCCCCGGAGATCCCGCAGTACAAGCCCGAGAACTGCACCGGGTGCATGGACTGCGTGACCGAGTGCCCGGACACCGCGATCCTCGGCAAGGTGCTCTCCGAACAGGAGTGGGAGCAGAAGCTCCAGGGCGTGCCGGAGGGCGACCGGGAGATGTTCCGGGCCCAGTGGTCCAAGACCAAGAAGTACTACGACGGCGGGGCGAAGAAGAACAACGGCGTCGGCGGGATGTTCAACATCATCATCGACCCGTCGAAGTGCAAGGGGTGCGCCGAGTGCGTGACCGTGTGCGACGACGACGCCCTGAAGATGGTGGCGAAGACCGACGAGGTGATGACCACCGCCCGGAAGAGCCACCGGTACTTCAAGAACATCGGCCCGAGCAACGAGAAGTACATCAGCGGAAATCTGCTGATCGACATGATGCTCAAGGAGCAGACGCACATCTACACCGGCGGGGCCGGGTCGTGCGCGGGGTGCGGGGAAGGGACGGCGCTGCGGATGATGTGCGCCGCGGTCGGGTCGAAGTACGGCGAGCAGTGGGGGATCGTGGCGGCCACCGGGTGCAACACGGTGTACACCTCGACCTACCCGTACAACCCGTACCTGGTGCCGTGGACGAACTCGCTGTTCGAGAACGCCCCGACCTACGCCATCGGCGTGCGGATGCGGTGGGACCAGATGGGGTGGAAGGACAAGCCGTTGTGGGTGGTCGGCGGCGACGGGGCGATGTACGACATCGGGTTCCAGGCCCTCTCCCGGATGTTCCTGAGCGGGATGAACATCAAGGTCCTGGTGCTCGACACCCAGGTGTACTCGAACACCGGCGGGCAGGCGTCGACGGCCAGCTTCACCGGCCAGAACACGAAGATGTCGGTCCACGGCAAGGCGGTGTTCGGGAAGCAGGAGCGGCGGAAGGAGATTGCCCAGATCGCGATGATGCACCCGCACGTGTACGTGGCCCAGACGACGGCCGCCCACGTCAACCACTTCTACAAGGCGGTGCTCGGGGCGATGGAGTTCGACGGCCCGGCGATTGTGGCCTGCTACACGACCTGCCAGCCGGAGCACGGGGTGGCGGACAACATGGCCGGGGAACAGGCCCGGCTGGCGGTCGACACCCGGGCGTTCCCGATCATGATCCACGACCCGCGGGGCGGGGACACGCTCAAGAAGCGGCTGTCGCTAATGGGCAACCCGAACATGAAGGGCGACTGGTTCATCAACCCGAAGACGAACCAGGAGGTGACGTTCATCGACTTCGCCCGGAGCGAGGGCCGGTTCTCGAAGCACTTCGACAAGGACGGGAACCCGTCCGAGACGCTGCTCGCGGCCAAGCTGGACCGGCTCGAGAACTGGCGGCTGCTCCAGGAACTGGCGGGGCTGCGTTAAACGTAAACCCCTCCCCCAGCCCCTCCCCTAAGAAGGGAGGGGAGGATGACCCGAACGCTTCTTTCTCCCCCTTCCTTTCCAGGGAAGGGGGTTGGGGGGTTAGGTCTCTTTACCATGTCTACCCCCCTCGCCACCCACGACTTCGCTCCCGGGGCACTCGACGCCGCCCTGGAGTTCCTGAAGCGGACGCGGTGGGACCTGCGCATCCTGCGGAAGGTCCACGTCTTCCGCGACCGGTTCCACATCATCGACGTGAACGGCGACTACTTCGAGGTCCGCGGGGTCGGCTACCCGGACGCCGACATCATTCCTCTCCTGCGCGCCGTCAACACCGCCTTCGACCCGCAGGCGATCCACACCCCGATCGAGCACGAGTACAAGGAATTCGCCACGGGCCGGCGCCACACGTGGGCCGAAGACCGCGTCATGTGACCCTCCGGGTCGGCGATCCCTTCTCCGACCGAAACAAGCTGTCTGCCGCTTCCCCGGCCGCCCGGCGGGTGTTACACTCGTCCACTTCAACCGGAGGACGCGCTGTGCAGAAGATCGACCGAGAGCAGGCCCGGAAGTACGCGTTCGACTGGCGGGACGAACCGCTCCTGCGGGTGCGGTGCGGCGAGCCGTTCGAGATCGAGACCTACGACGCTTCGACCGGGTTCTTCAAGTCGCCGGAGGACAAGGCGATCCCGGGCCGCCGGCCGGGGTTCGACCGCACCCCGCCGACCGCCAACCCGATCGGCGGGCCGGTGTACCTGGAGGGGGCGGAGCGGGGCGACGTGCTGGTGGTGACGCTCGACGAGATCGTGGTCGACGACTACTCGTGGGTCGCGACCGGGCCGCGGCGGGGGCCGCTGGGCGAATCGACCCGGTGGCCGGAACTGTCGGGCGATTACACGACCCGGATCTTCCGCCACACCCCGGGGCCGAGCGGGACGACCCGCGACGGTACGCTGCACTTCAGCGACCGGATCGCGTGGCCGATCACGCCGTTCGTGGGGACCATTGGCGTCGCCCCGGACCGGGAGGTGACGACGAGTCTCGACGGCCAGGGGACGTGGGGCGGGAACCTGGACATCCGCGACGTGGCCCCCGGCAACCGGATCCTGCTCCCGGTGTACCACCCCGGCGGGTTGTTCTACCTGGGCGACGTCCACGCCAGCCAGGGGGACACCGAGTTCGTGGGCACGGCGGCGGAAACGAAGGCCACGGTCCGGGTACGGCTGGACCTGATCAAGCGGAAGCGGATCCCGTGGATGCGGATCGAGAAGCCGGGGTCGATCGTCTCGGTGTACGCCGACCGGCCGCTGGAATCGGCGGTGGAGGCGGCGACGGTGAACCTGATGGACTGGCTAATCACTGAGTACGGGTTTTCACCGACCGACGCGTACTGCCTGGTCAGCACGTGCCCGGACTTCCGCATCAACGTGTACCAGATGTGCAAGATCGGAAAGTTGAGCTTCGTCGCGGGGGCCGAATTGCCCAAAAAGTACCTGTAAAAACGCAGTTCTCTAAATTCTGGCAACGGTGCTTGTATGTTATCCTGGAAGGAGACGCTCACGGGGGGTGTCGAGTGCCACGCAAGCCGAGCATCGGCTTCTGGCCGACCCGCAAGGGCGGCGGCTACTTCTGCATCGTGAAAGGCGAGCGTCATGAGCTCGCCCTCGGTCCGGACGATCACCCGGAAGGGGAGAAGGGGCTGCATGTTGAGCTGGCCATTTCCATTCCGCCGATCCCGGATCTGAGAGAATAAAAAACCGCCGACGCTCCCCCCGATTCACAAACAAACCGGGAAAGACAGTCGGCGGGGGTCAGCTAATCTGACATCTGTAATTACATCATTGCTGTCCCTTACCGACCCGGTCGTGGGATACTCTGCTGAACTACGCGGGGCGGCGGGGCAATATGATCCTCCAGCCAAGGAAACGCACTGGTTGGGGGATATGGGACACCCTTGGCTTCGCACCGGCGGCGGATGTTGGCCCATTCGTGATAGTAAAATCCGTCGTCGTCCGGCGGCCTGTTTGCCGGCGGAACCTCGCCCCCCGGTCGGCGATGGATCAGGAGGGCTTTGCAGACGTTTACTCCGTCGATGCGGTCATAGCGTATTCCAACCTCGTCGCCGATCCTGATATCGGAGAGACGATAACTAAACTCCTGCGGCTCACCTCTGGGATAGCTTCCCTCTGCCAAGATCCGTGAAACCGGGAAGGTGAGGGCCGGATTTCCGTCGCCTCGTTTCACGGTGATCGAATCCTTGCCGATGGATGTGACCGTTCCACCGTACCCCGAACGGACTGCTTCCACCTTTGGTTTTCGGGTGAGGGGGTATTCTCCTTGCCCCGGATCGGGCTGGGCCGACGATATCCCGGAGATGCCGAGCACGGCGAAGACGGCCGGGAACGCCAGAGCTGCGCAAATCATATACCCTCCTCATTCCCAGAGCAGAACAATCATACTCCATCCCGGCCTTCAAGCAACTTCTCCTAAGATTGGCCGGGCTCGACCCCTCGACCGGTCCGGGGTGCCCGTCGCTGTTATAACGAGCCAGAGCATGAGAATTCTTTTCTTAAGCCCCATCGGGTCGATCGGCGGGGCCGAGCGGGTGCTTCTATCCGCGGTCGCCGGGGTCCGGCGGGCAGACCCTACGTCCACCCTCCGGGTGATCGCCCTGACCGACGGCCCCCTCCTCGCGGCCGCGGCCGCCCTCAGCGCCGAAACAGAGGTGGTGCCGATGCCGGCGTCACTTCGCAGTCTGGGCGACAGTCAGATGCGGTCCGCCGGTCGGTGGGGGGAGCGGCTCGGGCTGCTCGGGAGGGCGGCCCTCGCGGTCCCCGACGGGGGCCGGTATCTGGCCCGGCTCCGGACAGCAGTCGCCCGGGCCCGGCCCGACGTCATTCACTCGAACGGGATCAAGACACACCTGCTGTCCCGGGTCGTGGTGCCCCGGCGCACGCCGGTGGTCTGGCACCTGCACGACTTCTACGGGCTGCGGCCGCTGGCGGCCCGGCTACTCCGGCGGGCCCGCGGGCGGGTGCGGGCGGCCATCGCCATCTCCCGGGCGGTCGCGGCCGACGCCGGCCGGTCCCTCCCCGGGGTGCCGGTCGTAGTCGTCCCGAATGCGGTCGACCTGACCACGTTCGGCCCCGGCCCGGCCGACGACCTCGACCGCCTCGCCGGACTCCCCCCGGCCGTCCCCGGGACGATCCGGCTCGGGCTGGTCGGCACCTACGCCCGATGGAAGGGACACCTGACCGTCCTCGACGCGGCGAAGGCCCTAGCCGGAAGTCACCCGGACCTTCCGGTCCGGTGGTACTTGGTCGGGGGCCCGATTTACCATACCGCCGCCCAGTTCACCGAGGCCGAGTTACGACGGGCGGCGGCCGACCGCGGGGTCGCCGACCGGGTCGGGTTCATCCCGTTCCGCCCGTGCCCGGCCGGGGTGTACCGCGGGCTCGATGTCGTCGTCCACGCCTCCACTCTGCCGGAGCCGTTCGGGCTGACTGTGGCCGAGGCGATGGCCTGCGGCCGGGCGGTGATCGTGTCGGCCGCGGGCGGGGCGGCCGAACTGTTCACCGACGGACTCGACGGGGTCGGGGTCGCCCCGGGCGATGCGGCCGGGCTGGCAGCGGCCGCCGGGCGCCTCGCGAGCGACGCAGCCTTCCGGGCCCGGCTCGGGGCGGCAGCCCGGGCCACCGCCGAGGACCGATTGGACGACGCCCGGTACGGGCCCCAGTTGCTGGCCGTCTACCGCCCCGTTCTCGCCATGCGGGGCCACGGGGGCTGACCGGCGGACGCCGACCCCGCCGCCGGCCGCGGTGCTCGCTCGCCGGGTTGTACCACGCCCCGCAACGCGCCCGGCCGGCGGCCCGCTCCACGACCGCGGCCTTCGGCCCGGCGCGTTCCCGAACTAGATGGAGGAACCCTCCGCGGCATCGATCAGTGGACGTCAAGCGGGGTAGTGGCCTCTCGGCCGGCGAAGGGTTGGTGACCCCGCCGTAGGCGGATTGTCGGCAATGGGTCACGGCCCGAACCGGACACCCGCCCGGGGGTGAACAACCCCGATGAACTGCGAAGAACAGACGAATGAAGTGTTAGCACGATTTACCGCAGAACCGTATTGCCGCGGATCGATTTT
>JAQGHQ010000389.1 GCA_028288765.1 Gemmataceae bacterium
GGTCCCCGTGCGCCGTCCGGGTCGTCGAGGTCCCGCCGGCCGTGCACGCCCGGTACAGGCACGCCAAGGCCCTCCCCCTGTACCAGATGATCGCCAAGAACGTGGGCATCCGGCGGGCCCGGGGGGAGTTCGTCCTGGCCACCAACGTCGACCTCCTGTTCAGCGACGACCTCGTCCGGTTCATCGCCGCCCGGAACCTCCGCCCCGACCGGATGTACCGGACCGACCGGCACGACGTCCCGGCCGACGTCCCCCCCGACGCCCCCCTCGACGACCAGCTCGCCTACTGCCGCGACCACCGCCTGAGGGTCAACGCCCGAAACCGCATCATCTTCTTCGGGCCGAAGCCAGTCGGTGCGGCAGCGAGTTCCCGGGACCTGGTCGGGGAACAGTACGCCGCGTGGAGGACGGCGCCCCTGAAAAAGAAGCTCAAGGCGGCTGCGACCTGGCCGGTGTTCGTCCCCCTGTTCATCGGCCACCGCCTCTTCGGCGGGTGGTTCGGGCGGCGCTTCTTGGGCTACCCAGACCTTCACACGAACGGGTGTGGGGATTTTACCCTCATGGCCCGTGACGTCTGGTTCGGGCTCCGGGGGTACGCGGAGCTGGACGTGTTCTCGATGCACCTCGACTCTCTCCTTCTCCATTGCGCTTACAACCATGGTCTTTGGGAAACAATTCTTCCGGATCAAATGCGGGTCTACCACATCGAGCACGGAGCCGGGTGGACGCCGGAAGGAGAGGCTAAACTCGACGCCCGGCTCGCCGCGGCCGGAATCGAACAACTGACCGTCGAGCAGTACAACAAATGGGTTCGCCGAATGTACCGCGATAAGCGGGCCATGATGTTCAACACCGAGGGCTGGGGCCTTACCGAGGATCATCTTCCGGAATCATGCATCAGCCCCGCCGAGATAGTTTTTACACGTTAGTTCCTCAATCCGGACGGAAAAGTAGAAGTGGTAACGCAAAGAAGGTAATCACACGATGTTGTCTCATCATCCGGTGTTCAACAAGTTTAAGCGATGGCAAGGGCATGTACCAAATGGCTATCAGGTAAACTTTCTGGGCGTACTTACCAATACCTTGTTCGCCGACTGGCCCGAGTCGCCACGAGGGATTGTGAGCCCTTCCTACCCTGATTTCGATGAAGAGTACTTCGAATGGATAGATCTGTTAGAGGCAGTGACCGAGGCCCGAGACCACTTTACCATGATAGAACTCGGCGCAGGTTGGGGGCGGTGGTTGGCTAACGGTGTTGCCGCGGCACGGCAGTACGGCAATATACCCTATCAGGTAATTGGGGTGGAGGCCGAGCCGAATCACTTCGAGTGGTTGAAGCAGCATTTGGACTCCAACGACGTGGACCCGGCCCGCCGCAAATTGATCGAGGCCGCTGTTTCAAGGCATGACGGAACGGAATGCTTCCTCGTCGGCGACGCCCAAAAATGGTATGGACAATCAATTATCAGTCCCTCTTTTCGGTCGCGGCTCGCAGGCGTCGTTTCGAAAGCTCTGGGATACTCTACTAATGCCATGTGGAAGAAAGTGAAGGCCATAAGTCTCGCCACCCTACTCGATCCTCTCGATTCCGTTGATTTGATCGATCTCGATGTTCAGGGTTCGGAGCTGGCGGTCCTGACCGCAGTGCCTGACCAATTGGCCAAGAAAGTTAAGCGTCTCCACATAGGTACCCATACCCAGAAGATCGAAGTCGGTCTTGTCAATTTTTTAACCCCGATCGGGTTCGAGATACGTAATAACTACGCATTCGGATCAGAAGCCGAGACGCCGTACGGAAAGATAAAATTTCAAGACGGCGTCCAAACATGGGTCAACCCACGACTACTTAATTAAAACTAACATCACCAACACCGACGGGCCGGAACGAGCGAAAAGGATCTCCTCCCGCCCCTCCGGGGGGCCCCGAGGCCGCTCCCCGCGGCCGGGTCCTCGTCGCGGTCGCCCGAACTGGATCCGGCGGTCGAGCTCCGGGTGGTATATCACTCGCTGTCGTGGAAAATGACCGGCCCGCTACGGGTCATCGGTCGGCTTTTTGGGATGAAGTGACCGGTCCGTACGGGCGGGGCCGGCGTAATAGAGAACGGGCCGGCGATTTCCTCCGACACCACGAGCGCTCGCCCGACTCAACCGGGCGGGAATGAAAGATGACGGACCTCCCCACCCTGTCGGTCGTCGGGCTGGGTAAGCTCGGCCAGTGCTTCGCCGCGGTCTTTGCCGCCAAGGGGTTCACCGTAGTCGGGGTGGACCGGGACGACCGGGCCGTGGCGTCCCTGCGGAGAGGGGTTGCGTCGGTCCACGAGCCCGGTCTCCAGGCCCTGATCGACACGGCCGCGGGCCGGCTGTCCGCCACCCACGACGTCGCCGCCGCCGTCGAGGGCAGCGACACCACTTTCATAATCGTCCCCACCCCGAGCAACGCGGACGGGACGTTCTCGAACACTTACGTCGAGGCCGTCCTGACGGCCCTGGCCGGGCGCCTCCGCGCGAGCGCCAAACCTTACCACCTGTTCGTCTTGAACAGCACGGTCATGCCCGGGTCGGCGGAGGGGGTCTTCATCCCCCTCCTCGAGCGGGTTTCCGGCCGGCGGGTGAACGAGGGTTTCGGCTTTTGCTACGCGCCGGCGTTCATCGCCCTCGGGGATGTCGTAAAAGGGCTGACCCGGCCGGACGTGGTGGTGATCGGCCAGAGCGACGAGCGGGCCGGGGCGCTGGCCGAGTCGGTCTACCGCCGGATGTGCGCGAACGAGCCCCCGGTGGTCCGCACCAGTCCGGTCAACATCGAGATCATGAAGCTGAGCCTGAACTGTTACGTGACCCTGAAGATCAGTTTCGCGAACACGCTGGCCCACCTGTGCGAACGAACGCCCGGGGCGGACGTGGACGTCATCACCCGGGCCCTCGGGGCCGACCGGCGGATCGGGTCGCACTACCTCCGGGCCGGGCTCAGCTTCGGCGGGCCGTGCTTTCCGCGGGACGGGAAAGCGATCGTCGCCTACGGCCGGGCCCTCGGGGTCGGGGTCGACCTGTTCGAGGCGCTCGACGTGGTGAACTCGTACCAGCACCGGCACCTGGAAGACGTCGTCGTCGCCCATCTCCCCCCGGGCGGGCCGGCCCGGGTGGCCGTTCTGGGGCTCGCGTACAAGCCGAACACCCCGGTGATCGACGAATCCCCCGGCGTCGACCTGGTCCGCCGGTTGTTGGCCCGCGGCATAGCCGTGGTGGCCTACGACCCGCTCGCGCTGGACACGACCCGGGCGGTCTTCGGGGACCGGATCGAGTACGCCGCTTCGGCGAAGGAGTGCGTATCCCGGGCCCCGGTCTGCGTGGTCGCCACAACGGAGGACGAGTTCAAGGAGGTCGGGGCGGGCGACTTCGCCGGCCCGGCCGTCGTCATCGACTGCTGGCGGATGCTCGCCGGCAGCCGGCTCGGACCGCGGGTCGAGCACGTACTACTCGGCAACGGGCCGACCCGGCCGGCGTGAGCCGGACCAACTAATGGGAATCCTACCATGCCCCCGCGCGCGTTCGCGGATAAGCCGATCGAGGCCGTCCAGGATTACTGGAACCGGCGGCCGTGCAACATCCGGCACTCCCCGCTGGAAGTCGGGACGAGGGAGTACTACGACGAGGTCGAGACCCGGAAGTACTTCGTCGAGCCGCACATCCCGGGGTTCGCGGATTTCTCGCGGTGGGCGGGCAAGCGGGTGCTCGAGATCGGCTGCGGAATCGGGACGGACACCATCACCTTCGCCCGCCACGGGGCCCGGGTGACGGCCGTCGACCTGTCCGAGGAATCGCTCAAGGTGGCCCGCCAGCGGGCCGCCGTGTTCGGCCTCGGCGACCGGATCGACTTCCGTCAGGCCAACGCCGAAGAGTTGACCCGGTACGTCACTCCCGAGCCGTACGACTTGATCTACTCGTTCGGCGTGATCCACCACACCCCGCAAGTGGAAAAGGTGGTCTCGCAGATGCGGGCGTACGCCCACCCCGGAACCACCGTCAAGGTGATGGTCTATCACCGGTGGTCGTGGAAGGTGTTCGCGATCCTGATGCGCGAAGGTAAGGGTCGGGTTTGGCGCCTGTCGGAAGAAGTCGCCCGGCACTCCGAGGCCCAGACCGGGTGCCCGGTCACGTACGTCTACTCGCGGCGAGAAGGCCGGCGGCTGCTGGAGGCCGCCGGGTTCCGGGTCCGCAAAGTCGAGGTGGGACACGTCTTCCCGTACTCCATCCCGGAGTACGTTCGGTACGAATACCGGAAGGTGTGGTATTTCCGGTGGATGCCCCACCGTCTTTTCCGAGGCTTCGAGCGTCAGTTCGGCTGGCACCTGTGCCTCACCGCGGAAGCGTGAGCTGATCTCCACTCCCGGGATCTCGTCCCTGCTCGGTGTGAACGCCGGGGGGGGGCCTGACGGGCGGCGAGACGGGGTAGTCTTCACCAGGTCGGGGATCGATCCCCCGGCCCGCCCCGGGTGCTTCATAAGTCCAATCGATCTTGCCCGGCTCGTCGCCCCCTCAATAACACCACCGACCTTTCCTTCAGCTCGATAATCGAGCAGGGTGTTTTGCTCGTCCGCCCGAGTTCTCTCCCACTTTCCAATCAGCTCCTTCCCATTGATCTTTTCCACAGTCGCCTTGGTCTCGACCGGCTTCTTCTCGGCCGCAGGCTTCTTGGCGTCGAGGGCACCAACGTGGTCGTCGGCCGGGCGACGGCCCGGCAGTCCGCCGCCGGGTACGCCTCTACCGCCTTCCACCCGCGGTGTCCGGGGAGGCGACGGTCGGGCCGACCGGGCAGCGCCCGGCGGCACCATCACGCCAGCATCTGGTGTAACAGGCGAAGCTTGTCCCCGGCCTCCCGCCACCGCCACCCGAGCACGTCGCGGAGGGCACAGTACGCGAGATTCAGCTTCACGATGACGACCCGCCGGGCCACGGCCGCGGCCCGGGGCCACCCGGCTTCCGCGGCCTTCCGGGCGACCGTCTCGAAGAGATCCCTCTCCTCGTGGAACCGCAGCAGGGTGCGGGTCTGCTCGGCGGTCGTATTCCCCTCGTGGCGGCGGTAGGCGTACAGGACGTCTGGGATGCCGACGAGTCGTTCCCCCGCCAACAGCAGCCGGGACGTCAGATCGAGGTCGAGGACCTGCCGCCACCGGGCCGAAAACCGCCGGGCCCCGAGCCGACTTTTCCGGAAGCACATGGTCGGGCACATGATGAAATTGCCGCGCAGAATGGCCCGGAGCCCGGCCTCCCCCCGGACGTGCGCCACCCCCCCGCGGGTTGGACGAAAGAAGCCTTTGACGTAGTCCGGAAAGGAAAACCGGGGTTCGCCCCGCGGGCCGACGATCCGGGCGTTGCAGAACAGGACGGCGGCTTCCGGATACCGGTCGGCCGCCGCGATCATCCGCCCGACGTAACCGGGGAGGAGTTCGTCGTCCTCGTGAAGGAGTGCCACCAGGTCGGTCGGGGCCGCGGCGATGCCCCGGTTCCAGTTGTCCGCGATGCCCGGCCGGCCCGCCCGCGCCAGGTAGCTGATCCTCCCGTCGCGGTATCCCTCGGCGAGATCCCGAACGTCCCCCGGCGGCCCCTCACTCCCATCGCACACGACCAACCGCCAGCGCCCGTCGTCCTGGCCCAGCACGCTCTCAATCGCCCGCGGGATGTACTTCCGCCCGCGGTAGTAGGGGATCGCGAGCGTCAGTACCGGGGGCATCATTGACATTCGGCACCGGACACCACCCGGACGGGTGATAGAATCGACAGTCTTCACCCGCGATCCCGTCGGCTCGCACCCCCTTCTTCTACGTCGTCTGCCCGCCCCCGGCGGCCGGGTGATCCACCGGCTTCGCGATAACTTCTCCGTGCCTTCACGGGGACAACAAGTCGAACTCTATATTACAGCTTCGAGAAAACGTCGGTTCGCCCTGGGTTTCAAGGGATCCTCGAGAAAATCGTCCGGGTCTGTTCGGTCACGTTGTTGCAGGCCGTGGACGGGGTGAGTAGTACCGGGCGTTCCGGCCGGTTATCGGCCCGACCGCGCGGGTTGATCAGCGACGCATGGCTCCCCGGGCCATTCCCCGCCGCCGCTCCGGCCGGGGACCTTCCGCCGCCCGGGACGGACCCCGGCCGATGACCGCCCGGGTGGTCCTGGACAGGGGGTCAGTTGTGGCCGACAGCCCGACGGGACCACCGACAAAGCACCTCGTCGTGATCCCCGCCTACAACGAAGAAGCCTCGCTCGCCGGGACCATCGCGGCCCTCCAGACCCTTCCCGAGGCCTTCGACGTCCTCGTGGTCAACGACGGGTCCCTCGACCGGACGGCGGAGGTCGCCGAGGCCGCGGTCCGGACCTGGCGGCGGCCGGTCCACGTCCTCCACCTGTCCGTCAACTCCGGGATCGGCGCGACGGTCCAGACGGGGTACCAGTTCGCCCGGGCGCGGGGCTGCTACGAGTACGTCATCCAGTGCGACGCGGACGGCCAGCACGACCCGGAGGACATCCCGGCCCTCGTCGCCGAGTGCCGCCGGGCCGGCCTGGACCTGTGTATCGGCTCGCGGTTCCTGGGGGAGGTCGGGGGCGGATACCAGGGGACGTTCTGGCGGCGGATCGGGATCCGGTTTTTCGCCTGGCTGATCGGCCGCCTGTCCGGGGCCCGGGTGACCGACCCGACCAGCGGGTTCCGGTGTGCCGGCCCGCGGGCCTGGGCGCGGTTCGCCCACCAATACCCGGAAGACTACCCGGAGCCGGAGTCGTTATTCTGGTGCGTCCGGAACGGGCTGCGGGTGGGCGAGGTGCCGGTCCGGATGCGGCCGCGGGCCGGCGGCGTCAGCTCGATCGTGTACCTGCGGACCGGGTATTACATGACCAAGGTCTCGCTCGCCATCATGATCGACCGCCTGCGGGCACAGGGGGCCTGAGATGAACGCCGAACTCCTCATGCTCCTCGGCGGGGGGACCGCCTTCGCCCTCACCCTCCACTGGGTCCGGAGCCGGGAACTTGGGGAGCGGCACGCCCTCGGGTGGATCCTGGCGGCCACCGTGGCCCTGCTCTGCGGCCTCTTCCCGCACACCCTCATGGAGCTGGCCGACGCGTCCCGGTTGAGCTACCCGACGGCCGCCCTGTTCGTCGCCCTCGGGGCCGGGTACCTGTTCGCGTTCGCGGTCTCGGTCGCCCTCACCCGCCTGCACCGCCGGTGCGTCCGGCTGCTCCAGGTGGTCGCCCTGTTGGAACACCGCCTGAAGCAGCTGGAAGGGATGCGGGCGGACGGGGCCGCGGGCGGGCGGCCGGCCGGGACCCTCCCGCCCGCCGAGTAGAGGAGGCCGAGATGACATCCCCAACGCCTCCCCTCGACCGCCGGCCCTGGCTCGGGCCGGCGGTGATCGCCGCCGCGGTTCTCGCGGCCTACCTCAACAGCTTTTCCGGCGTGTTCCTCCTCGACGACACGGGCAGCATCGTCCAGAATCCTCTCGTCCACGACCTGGAGGCGGCGGTCCGCGAACTCGCGACCGACCTGCGCCCCGTGACCACCCTGTCGCTGGCGGTGAATTATGCGGTCGGTGGGCTCGACCCCGCGGGGTATCATGCCGTTAACCTTGCTGTCCATGTGGTCGCCGCGCTGACCCTGTACGGGCTGGTTCGCCGGACGTTGCTCCTGCCCCCGAGTGCGGGCACGTTCGGCCCGGCGGCCGGCGGCCTCGCCCTGGCCATCGCGCTCCTCTGGGCCCTCCACCCGCTCCACACCGAAAGTGTCACCTACGTCGTCCAACGGGCCCAGGCTCTGGCCGGAGTGTTCCAGCTCCTGACCCTCTACTGCCTCGTCCGTGGGGCGGCCGCCGGAAGAGGGGGGTGGAAGTGGTACGCGGCCGCGGTCGCCACCTGTGCCGTCGGGATGGGGTGCAAGCAGGACATGGTGGTCGCCCCGGTCCTCACCGTAGCGTACGACCGGGTCTTCCTGGCCGGGTCGTGGCGGGGGGTGGCCCGGCGGGGGTGGGTACACGCCGCCCTGTTCGCCACCTGGCTCGTCCTTGCCCCGTCCGTCGGGGCCGCGCTCGGACCGCCGTCGGGAATCCGTGCGGATGCCATCGGGAGTCCGGGGACGGCCGCCGACCCGACACCCTCGGCCGGGTTCGGGACCGAGGGCGTGACCCCGATCCAGTACGCCCTGACCCAGACCGAGGTCGTCCTCCATTACCTCCGGCTCGCGGTTTGGCCCCGCCCGCTGTGCCTGGACTACTTCGACTGGCCGGTCGCCCGGCGGCCGGCGGACGTCGCCGCCGCCGTGGTGGGCATCGTCGCGCTGCTCGTGGGCACCGGGTGGGCGCTCTGGCGGCGGCCCGGGGTGGGGTTTCTGGGGGCGTGGGTCTTTCTCACCCTGGCCCCGACGTCGACCATCATGCCGATCGACGACGTGGCCTTCGAGCACCGGATGTACCTACCGCTCGCGGGGGTCGTCGCCCTGGCCGTTCTTGGCGGGTGGGCCCTGCTCCGCGATCTGGTCGCGCGCCGGCAGCTCGACCCCGGCCCCGCCCGCCGGCTGGGCGTCGGGGCGGCCGTGGCCGTGGCCGTGGTCTTCGGCCTCGGGACGGCCGCCCGGAACGAGGACTACCACAGCGTGGTCGGGATGTGGCAGGACGTGGTCGCCCACCGGCCGGCCAACTGGCGGGCCCGCCACAACCTCGCCAACGCCCTCGTGCGGGCCGGGCGGGATGCGGACGCGGTCGGGCACTACGTGGAGGCCGTCCGGGTCAGACCCAACGCCCTCGACCACGCCCTGCTCGCTCAGACCCTGGTGCGGTGCGGGCGGGAGGACGAAGCGGTCCCGCACTTCCGGGAGGCGGTCCGGCGGGTCCCCCAGGAGCGGAGGTCCGTCGAGCCACCCCCGCCGGCCGGCGAACTCCACTTCAATCTGGCCCTGGCGCTCGACCGCCGGGGGGAGCTGGACGAGGCCCTGACCCACTACCGGGAGGCCGCCCGGCTGACCCCGGAGCGGGCCGGGGTGTGGATCAACATGAGCCGCCCGATGGTCAAGCGGGGGGACTGGACGGGAGCGGCCGAGTGCCTGCGGGCGGCCCTCCGGGCGGACCCGGACGTGGTCCTCGCGCACACCAACCTGGGGCTGGTCCTGGACCGGCTCGACCGGTTCGACGAGGCGGTCGGGCATTGGCGGCGGGCGGTAGACCTTGCCCCGAACTCCGCCCTCGCGTACCGCAACTGGGCCGCCGGCTTGGTGAAGAGAGGGAACCTGTCCGCCGCCGAGGGCGTGCTCCGCGACGGGCTGGCGGCCTGCCCGCTCGACCCCGGGCTTACCTACAGCCGGGCCCACGTTGCCCGCCTCCAAGGCCGGGCGGACGAGTCCCGGGCCCTCTACCGGCGGGCCCGCGAACTCGACCCCGATTGGCCGGCCACCGCGGCCCGGACCGCGTGGGTCCTGGCGACCGCCGCGGACGCCGCACTACGCGATCCGCCCGAGGCGGTCCGCCTGGGCGAACAGGCGGCCCAGGCGACCTTCGACCAGGACGCCGGTTGCCTGGACGTCCTGGGCGCGGCGTATGCCGCGGCCGGGCGGTTCGCCGAGGCGGTCCACGCCGCCCGCTCTGCCGAGGCCCTCGCCCGCGCCCGGCGGCCCGACCAGGCCGCGGCCATCCGGTCCCGGCTCGGGGGATACGAGTCGAACCGCCCGTACCACGTGGCGGTGCCCCGGTGGGCCGGTGTGCGGCCCCCGGCCCAGGGGCGGTAGGCCGGTGCATCCCCGGCCCGGTCGTGGGCCACAACTTTTATAAAATTTATATTGATATATTACGGCGAGTTATCAATTGTCAGATAATACGTTCACGAGCCCCGGGATGTCGCGCCGCACCTGCTCGACCCCGCGGCCCGTCACCCCGGTCTCGGACAGGTTGAGCAGCTTGAGCCCGGTCAACCGCCGCAGGTGGACCAATCCGGCGTCCGTCACCCGGGTCCGCCGGAGGCTCAGCTGCTTGAGGTTCTTCAGCCCTTGCAGGTGGACCAGGCCGGCGTCCGTCACCTTCGACCCGGTCAGGTTGAGCACCTCCAGCTCTTCCAGCTCGCCGAGGTAGGCGACCCCGTCGTCGGTCACCGGGCTGCCGTCCAACAGCAGCCGGTGGAGGGGACGGAGGTCCCGCAAGGCGGCCAGGTCGGGCCCGGTCACCGGGCGCAGTGTCAGCATGAGCACGTTCACCCGGTGGGGCCCGTCTTCCTCATCGGTCTGCTCGCAGTAGGTCCCGTCCAGGGCCTCGACCCGGGCCAGCGCCTTCCGCCGCGGGGTCGGCCAGTATGTGACCGCGAGGGCCGTCACGGCGGCCGCCAGGGTGAGCAGCAGGGTTGTCAACCGGCGGGTTTTCATTGGTAGTTCCCGTGGTCCGGCCCCCGCTCAACAGCTACTACTTGCGGAGCCTGCACATGTTAATGCCCAGGGCCGACTCCCCCTTCCCCTTGGCCGAGACTTCCCCCTGGACGACGACCTGATCCCCTGGCTTGATGCCCGCGATCTTGTCCTTCGAAACGAACGTACAGTCGACCCCGTGGGCCTGGGAAGGGGTGTCCAGGATCAGCGCGATCTTGTGCGTCTCGGCCACGACTTTGCGTACCTTCCCGGTCACCTCGGCGTATTTCTCGCTGTACTTCGCGTTCGCGGCCTTATTATCATTCGTGTATTCATTCCACATATCTTCCGCCGACACCTTGTGCTCGACCGGGTACCCGTTTTTCTCGCTGAGGGCCAGCGCGTCCGCGACCGACGGGCCGCTCAACTGGTCGTAGAGGACGTAGGTCAGGGCGAGGAGCCCGAGCGGAACGAGCACCCGCTTCCCCCATTTGCTGTTGACGAGTTGCCGGAACCGACTTTCTCCCTCGTCGTCGTCGTCCCGCCGCCGGCGGGACGGTTTCGCCGCGGGCTTGGGTGGGACCGGTTTTGGCGGGGGCGTCGCCTGGACCGGCTTGGGCGGAGCCGCCGCAGGCGGCGGCTTGGGCGGGGGCGGTACTGGTTTCGGCTCCTTCGTCTTCGTTTCCCGAATCGCCGGGGCCGGGAGCTCGGCCTCTGTGGCCGCGTTGTCGTCGGCGAGCAGGACGTCGTCGGCCACCTGGTCCGGGTCCGGGTCGGGCCGGACCCGGGGCCGTTTCCGCCCGGCCGGGCGGGCCGCGGGCCGTTTCCGCGCGGCCGCCGGTGGGGGGCCCTCGATCACCAGCTGGGACGGCTCCTCGGTGGGGCAGGCGTCGATCTCGAAATCGGTTTCGTCGGCCGCTTCCGGGGTGGTCGCCAGGTCGACCACCGGCTCGGCCTCGGCCGGGTATCCGGCCGGCCGGGCCGGGCCCCGCCCGAGGGCTGCCATCCGCCGCCCCCCCCCGACCCGGTCGGGCCCGCCCGTCGGGGACTGCCACGCCCGGACCCGGCGGCTCCCCGCCTCGGCCCCGTTCAGGATGTACTCGGCTTCGCCCTGCAAGGAGAAGGGGTGCTCGGGGGCGTCGTCGGGCTGGGACCCGTTGGCGTCCCGGAGCTGGGCGACCAGCTCCTTGCCCCGCTGGGCGGCCTTGTTGTTCGGGTCGATGTGGAGGGCGACGAGGAAGTCGGCGATGGCCCGGTTGAACTCGCCGGTCGCCCCGTGGACGATCCCCCGCTGGACCAGATATTCGGCGGAATACTTCGTGTCCCGGTGGACGGCGGCGGTCAGGTCGGCGAGCGCCTCCCGGTGCTTGCCGAGTGCCCGGAACACCCCGGCCCGGTCGGCCAGCGCCTCGGTAAACCCCGTGTCCAGTTTGAGCGCGGTCGACAGGTCCCGGGCGGCCGCGTCGAGCCGGCCGCGGCGGAATTCGAGCTTCCCGCGGAGGTGAAAGACGAGCGGGTCCTCGGGGGCGAGCCCGACCAGATGGGCCAGGTCGGCGTACGCCTCGTCGGTCCGGCCGAGCCGGAGGAGCGCGTCCGCCCGGAGCCGGCGGGGGAGCGGCGCGTCCGGGTCCAGGCCGACCGCCCGGTCCGCGTCGACCAGGACGTCCTCGACCTGATCCAGGCGGAGCCGGCACCGCGCCCGCTGGTAGTACGCGTCGGCAAACTCCGGTGCGCAGTCGACGGCCCGGTCCAGGTACGCGACGGCCATTTCGAAGTCGTCCCGGGCGATGGCCACGAGGGCCTGCCCGTGGTACGCCCGGGCGTGCCCCGGCATCCGCCGGGCGGCCTCGGCGAAGTCGCCCAGGGCCAGGTCGAGCTTGCCCAGCCGGAGCCGCACGTCCCCCCGCTCGCACAGCCGGTCGGCATTCCCGGCCTCGAGCCGGAGCGCCTCGGTCAGGTCCTGCTCGGCCTGGTCGATCCGGCCGAGGGCGAGGACCGCCCGGGCCCGCTCGGCCCGCCAGCGGGGGTCGGCCGGGGCCAACAGGACCGCCTCGTCGAGGTCGGCGGCGGCGGCGGCGGTGTTCCCGAGGGCGAGCTGGGCCGCGGCCCGGGCGGCGAGGAGGGCCGGGTTGAGGGGGTCGAGCCGGAGGGCCTCGGTCAGGTCCGCGGCCGCCCGGTCGTGGTGCCCGAGCCGGGCGTGGGCGTCGGCCCGGGCGGCGACCGCCCGCCAGAGGAACGGGTTGAGCTGGGCGGCCCGGGTGAAGTCGTTCAGGGCGGCCGGGTAGTCGCCGGTCTCGGCCCGGGCGGTCCCCCGTTCCAGGAACCCGACCGCGTTCCCCGGGGCGAGCTCGACCGCCCGCCCGAGCGCGACCACCGCGGCGGTCCACCGGCCGAGCCGGGCGAGGGCCTGGCCGAGGCCCAGGTGGGCGGCCGCGTTCGTGGGGTTCAGCTCGACGGCCGCGGCGAAATCGTCCACGGCCTGCTGGTGCCGGTCGGTCAGCGCGTTCACCTGCGCGCGGCCGAGGAGGACCCCCTCGTTCCGCGGGTCCGCGTGGAGGCAGGCGGAATAGTCGGCAATGGCCGCGTCGCACCGGCCGAGCACCCGCCACACGTCCCCGCGGCGGGCGAACGCATCGGCCCGGGACGGGGAGAGCTGGATGCAGTAGGTGAGTTCGGTCGCGGCCCGGTCGTAGTCCCCGCGGCGGAACGCCTCGTCCCCGGCCCGGAAGTGCTGGTCGGCTGCCCGGGCGGACGGAGATCCCGCGTTCCCGCCCGTGGCCGAGGGAAACGTGATCCCGCTGGGGTGAGTCATGGCGTGGCACCGGAGCGAGTCGGGTAGATCAAACATCATAACAGTATGGTTTGGACCACGGCGTGGATACAGTCAATCGGTGAAGAACCGGTGATGTGTTGGCGGGAAATTGACATGTGTGGAAATAATGAAGAAGTGGTTATGGACGTGTTGCCGTCTGGTGAGCCATTCCGGTGGGCGCGCGCCCGGCCGCGAGGCCCGCCGGATTCGCCTACACGGCCGAGCATTCGCGGGTCGGCGAGCTCACGGGTATTACCGCCGACGGGTGGCGGTTTCCGCGGTCGAGTCTCACCCCAAAGGTGCCTCCGGTCGGATCGGAATACATTGCCCGAAACGGCGTTATGTACTACACGCAATATTCACGTTGGATTCACACCATTATCGTTGTAACTCGCTCGGGGAGTCACTTATAACTCCCATCACTCCGGGGCGGTTTCTCCTTGACGCATGGCTCGCGGCTCGGCTGCACCGGGTGTGTACTAGTGAGGGTTCCTCAGTGCTCCGCCTCTCGTCCCGCCTGGCGCGGGCCCGTAAGGGTTTCACGCTGATCGAGCTGCTGGTCGTGATCGCGATCATTGCGATCCTGATTGCCCTGCTCCTCCCGGCCATCCAGAAGGCCCGCGAGGCCGCCGCCCGGAGCCAGTGCTCCAACAACATGCGGCAGATGGGTATCGCCCTGCACACGTTCCACGACGCGAACCGGTGCTTCCCCAGCTCCGGCGAAGTTCCGGCCGACAAGGCCGCCACCGGCGACCAGTTGACCACGAACTTCAACCTGCACTCGGTCTTCACCCTGATGCTGCCTTACATGGAGCACTCGGACCTCTACAACCAGTTCGACCTGACTATCCTTTACAACGACGCCACGGGCTACGGCGGCGCCGGTGCCCCGAACAGCCCCGCCCGGAGCGTGGTGTCGTCGTTCCTCTGCCCGACCAACCCGGTCCGGCCGAAGAACGGCATCGATACGCTCGGGTTCGCCTACTGCGATTACATGCCGATCGCGTACATCGACATCAGCACCGTTTCCACGCTCGGGACGAACCTCCGGGACATCACCAACCCCCGCTCCCCGGGGGCGTTCGGCCTGAAGAACCAGGGCGGGGCCATTAATAACGGCCAGTACGCCAACGGGGCGGCCACGACGGCGAACGGTACGCTGCTCCCCGGCCCGGCTTTCCAGGACGCGAACGGCCGGGCGACCCGGCGGTCGATGGGGCTTGAAGGCCCGAACGTGGGTGAAATCCTCGACGGCCTGGCGGGCACGATCGTCATGACGGAAGACGTCGGCCGGAGCGAGACGTTCGCTACCGCCAAGTACAAGGACTACGGCGACCCGACCACCCTCCCGGCCGTCACCGGCGGGATGCGGGCCGCGTGGCGGTGGGCCGAGCCCGACACCGCCAACGGCGTGTCCGGCCCCCCGGGTGCGAAGTACGGCGACAAGGGGCTGACCATCATCAACAACAGCTCCACTCCGTTCGGCGGCGGCTCCTTCGCCACCGTGGCCACCGGCCAGGTCCCCTACGCCTGCAACTGGGTCGGAACCGCCGGGAACAACTGCGGGGTGAACGACGAGCCGTTCAGCTTCCACAACGGCGGCTGCAACTGCCTGTTCGCCGACGGCCACGTGGTGTTCGTCCGGAGCGACATCGACCCGCTGACCATGCGGCGGCTGTTGACCCCGACCGAGCAGATCGCTTCCAACTACGTTGATCAGTAAGCTCGAGACGGCCAACACCTGACCTCCCATCGCATCGGTGGCGGGCCAAGTTAACTGCCCGCCCGACCGGCTCACGAAGCCGGTTGGGCGGGCGTGTTCCACGATAATGCAGGCGCCCACATTAGGGCGGTCCGACCGGTCGAGGGCCCGACGGATGGCCACCCAACCCTTTCCCCGACCTGAGCGAATCATGCCCCGCCAGATTGCCCGCGGCCGGTCGAAACGCCGGGCGTTTACGCTGATCGAACTGCTCGTCGTGATCTCGATCATCTCGATCCTGGTCGCCCTGCTATTACCGGCGATCCAGAAAGCCCGCGAGGCCGCGTCCCGGATCAAGTGCGCGAACAACCTCAAGCAGATCGGGCTCGCCTGCCACTCGTACCTGTCGGACCGGAACACGTTCCCCACGAGTGGGGCGGGGTACGACTCGACCTTCGCCATCACCTTCGACCCGACTTCGACGTTCACCGCCGTGCTGCCGTACATCGAGCAAGGACCGGTTTACCAGGAGTTCACCCTGACTCCGTACCAGAACCTGAGCTCGACCCCCACCCCCCTGTGGTACAACTCCACGGCGGCCAACGAGACCGCGGCCAGAACCCCCATCTCGACCTTCCTCTGCCCGACCAACCCGCTCCGGGCCCGGTCCGGTCAGGACTCGCTCGGGTACGGGGTGACCGATTACATGCCGGTCACCGCCCTGATCAACCCGAATGCCGCCGCCGGAAATTCGCTCCGGATCGCGGCCCCAGGGTTCGCCGACCTCGGCGCGCTACGTCCGGGTGGGGCCATCCCGGGGGTCATCCAGGACGGGTTGAGCACCACCATCGGGGTCGTCGAGGACGTCGGCCGGACCGAGAACTTCTTCGCCCAGCGGTACCCCGACCCGGTCGGGGCCCAGATCGTCGGGACCGCCCGGAACTCGTTCCGGTGGGCCGAGCCGGCCTCGGCCGGGGCCGTGTCCGGGCCCCCCGGCCCGACCGCGGTTTACCCGTACGGCGGGAAAATGATCAACAACAACGCCCTGCCGTTCGGCGGCCCGCCGTCGTGCGCCTGGATTACCCCCGACTGCGGGCCGAACGAGGAGCCGTTCAGTTTCCACGGGGGCGGGTGCAACGCCCTCTTCATGGACGGCCACGTCAGCTTCATCCGGGACGACATCGACCCGATCACGTTCCGCCGGTTGCTGACCGCCACGGAGGGGCTTCCATCGGGGTATCTCGATCAGTGAGGCCCGACCGGCGGTCGTCCGACCGGTCCGCCCGCCCCGAACCCGGCGAGATGGGTCATGCCCGCGAACAAGAACTGGTACCAGAAGGCGTGGCGCGCCCTCGAAAAGCGGTGGGTGCAGGTGTGCATTACACTGCTCGCCGGCGCGCTGGTCGCCGGGATCTCCGGCCGCCTGCTCACACCGAAGGTGAACGCCTCCGGCCAGCTCACGGACAAGAGCCGGTTCAAGTTCCTCCACTGCGACGTGTGCAAGCTCGAGATGACGTACAACGCGGAGCTGGAGGGCAAGCGGTGTCCCAAGTGCGTACCGCCGAACACCGGGTGGTTCGTCGGGACCGAGTCCTCGATCAAGGCGGGCTCGGGCGGGACGTCCCCGTGGCTGTGGTACAACCTCGCGGTCACCCTCGAGCTGTTCGTCACCCTCGGGGTCGTGGTCTACCTCCTGTACCTGCCGGTCCCCGACCCGGCGACGACGTTCTACGTCTTCCCCTGCCCGCACTGCCGCCAGCGGCTGCGGTACCGCAAGGTGTCGCTCGGCGGGCTCGGCCAGTGCCGGCGGTGTAAGCGCCCGGTCCGGTTCCCGGACGAGGACCAGGCGGTCCCGGAATCGGTGGTTCTGGCCCAGGACCGGAAGGCCCACGAGCGGGAGGCGGACGCGTATTACGCCCAGGCCGAACAGGACGACTGACCCCGCCGTCTCGGCCGGCCGCGACCGACCCTACCCGCCCCGCCCGTCCCCCGGTCGGCCGCGCGGGATTCCTGTTTTTAGGCGGAGACCATGATCCGGTTCGCATGTCCCGGTTGCCGCTGGCAGCACCTCTCGAACCCGGCGTTCGTCGGGTACATCGCGCGGTGCGCCCGGTGCGGGGCCCAGCTGACCATCCCCGGGGAGTCAGCTCCCGAGGCCGCGGGAGAAGGCAAGGGCGGCGCCACCCAGGCCCGGCCGGGACGCCCCCCGGGGCCGCAGACGGCACCGGGGGGTCTCGCGGTCGACGTCAAGGCCCGCCCGCCCGCGATCGAGTTTGACGACGACCTGAGCCTCGACTACGACGACGAGCTGGTCGAGGAAGAGCCGCTCTCGGTGCGGGTCCGGGGGAAGCAACCGCCGGGTCAGCCCCGCCCCGGACGCCCGGCGGTGGGTGAGCGAGCGCCCCGTCAAACCCCCGAGCCCGACGACGACCCGGAGCCGGAGTATGGGGAGGCCCGGGCCGAGCCCGAGCCCGGCGAGTCCGCCGTCCTCGACGCCGACCCGGCGGGGCGCGAGCCCCAGACCCCCTACGCCCGCGCGGCGAAGACCCTCGCGACGTGGTGGGCCGACACGCCGAAGCGGATCGCGATGATCGCGGTGCCGGCGGTCCTGCTCGTGGGGGTCGTGCTCCTCATTTTCACGTCCGGGGATAAGCCGAAAGAGGAGCCGGTCGTCACTGCCCCGCCACCGGCACCGGCACCGGCGCCCGCG
>JAQGHQ010000412.1 GCA_028288765.1 Gemmataceae bacterium
CCTCCGGGGCTCGAATCGTGGCGGGCCGAAGGGGGTGAGCCGAGTTGAGGAGCGCGTTCCCCCGCCCGGGGTTGTCACCCCGGGCTCCCGGCCGGCGCCCCTCCGGGGCTCGATCGTGGCGGGCCGAAGGGGTCGAGCCGAGTAGAGGAGCGCGGTCCTCCGCCCGGGGTTGTCACCCCGGGCTACCGGCCGGCGCCCCTCCGGGGCTCGAATCGTGGCGGGCCGAAGGGGGTGAGCCGAGTTGAGGAGCGCGTTCCCCCGCCCGGGGTTGTCACCCCGGGCTACCGGCCGGCGCCCCTCCGGGGCTCGATCGTGGCGGGCCGAAGGGGTCGAGCCGAGTTGAGGAGCGCGTTCCCCCGCCCGGGGTTGTCACCCCGGGCTACCGGCCGGCGCCCCTCCGGGGCTCGAATCCATGTCCACCGCCCACTATTCCCGGAACAGTACGTCGAGCCCGGCGGCCCCGTCCGGCACGGTCGCCGTCTCGGCCGGGTGGTCGGAGCGCTTCCAGTTGAAGACTGGCGAGACCTCGGCCTGGATGTACGACTTCCGCGGCAGGGTCACCGTCCGTCCTTCGATCACCAGATCAATGTCTTTGTCGGTGTGGTTGAAGAATCCCACCTTGCGGGTGGCGGCCGAGGGCGGTGCCCCCGCGGCGGTGAATACCTGGACCTTCACCCCACCGGTCAGCGGGCTCGAACGCGAAGTACTCGGGCCGGCCGGCGGGACCACGCCCGACGGGGCAGCCGGGCTTTCCGGCGGCAGGGTGAGCGGGGGTAGCGTATCGCCCGGCCCGTCCGGCTTCTTGGGCTCCGGCGGGAGTGGGAGCTTCGCCGGCATCGCCGGGCCGAAGTCCGGGGCCGGCGGGGCGGGCGACGGGACGGCACTCGGGGTGGTCGGCCCCGTCGGCTTCGTGTCTGTCACGCCCGGGATCGTCGGCAGGACGAGGGCCGGCGGCTTGGTGGGTGGAGGGTTCGCCGGGGGGGGAATGTCGGGCTTGGGCGGGGTGATCGGCGGCGGCGTGTCCGCTCCGGCGGGGCGGACGCCGGGGTCGGGGGTGGCCGGCGGGGTCGGCGGCCGCGTGGTCAAGGGCGCAGCTGGTTCAGTCGGGGTCGGTGTCGGCGTCGCTTTGGTGGTGCCCGGGTTCGGAGTCGGGGTGGCCGGCCGGGGTGCCGTGGCGGCCGGGGCGCTGGGGTAGACCCGCGGGGCCGGGAGAGGAACCTCGTAAACCGGCACGTAGGGCGGAACGAACATCAGCTGTTGCGGGTACACCGGCGGGGGCGACCCGTAGATGCCATACCCGCCCGGCGAGCACGGTGGAGGTGGGGCCCAGCACGGGTGGAACGCGGACGCCCAGTCGGGCACGGCCACGACCCCCAGCACTGCCAGGCAGCAGAGGTAGCGTTTCATGGTGGAGTCCCTTCCGCCCGATCCGCCGCGGAAGATGGGAGCTGCGGCCGGGCAACGGCACGGCCGGCCGCGACCCGTTTCCCCCAGGTCACGTTTCCCCCTCCGGACCGGCCGCCACTGTTGTACCCGGAACTCCTAGCACACCTCAAGAGATGATTCGGTACGGTGGCGCGGTCGGCGCGGTCGCACCGGTTGGCCGCCCACTCGTCCCGCGGTTACAATCGGTCCGATCCGTTCGCCCGGCACAGATTACCGGGGTGAGTGATGCGACTCGGGCGCTCGTGGCTGGTTGCGGCGGCGGTGGGCCTCCCGCTCGTCGGCCTCGTCGGATCCGCGCGCGGCCCGGAGGCGGGCGATCCGGCGGCCGCGGACCTGACCGTGTCGCGGTACGAACTCGGTCGCCGGCTGAAGGCGTTCGAGGCGGAGTGGGAGACGGCCGCCGAAGCCCCCCGGGAGCGGACCGCCGCGAAGCTCGTCGACGTTCACCCGCAGGTCCTCTCGCTCCGTCTTGCCGAAGCGGGCCGGACCCTCGACCTCGCCACCCACGCGCTCGGGAGTGATTCGCCTCCCGGTCCGAGCAGCCGGTGGGCGGCGAGCCTGTACCCCGCCCCGGAAACCCGGCTCGTGGACGGGGCCGCCAGGGAACTGGCGGTCACCGTCCGGCCGCTCTACTCGGTCCGGGACACCATGCCGAAGACCCTCGAACTCCAGCTCTGGTTCAACGACAAGCAGGTGACGACCGCGAAGCCCGACAAGTTCCCCTTCTCGGTGAAGGTGCCACTGCCGGCGCTCGGCGAGTTCCGCGGGCTCGACCGGAAGCTGTACTTCATGGTGGAGACGGGGCGCGTCATCCGCCGGTCGCCCGTCGGGGTCTCACAGGCGGATCAGCTCGCCGGCCGGGTGGCCGCCTTGAAGACGGCGGCCGACGGGTGGACGGAGCTGGACACGATCGAGAAGGCGACGGTGCGGGACCGGGCCGGTCTGCTCGCCGAACTCGCGGGCGGGTCAGTCCCGGAGACCGACCTGCCGGCGGCGGGCCTGCTCGCCAACGCGGAAGCCATGCTCGACGGCAAGCCGTTCTTCACGCCCGAGAAGGCCGGCCAGTTCTGGATGTCCGTGCCCCTCGGGGGAAAGAAAACCGCCCCGGTCCGGGTGTTCGTACCCAGGGGGCTCGACGCGAAGAAGCCCGTTCCGGTGGTGGTCGGGCTCCACGGGGCCGGCGGCAGCGAGAATGTGTTTTTCGAGGCGTACGGGGCCGGGCGGGCGGTGGCGGAGTGCGGGCGGCGGGGGTGGGTGTTCGTCGCCACCCGGAGCGGGCTCGACTTCACCGGCGGCCCGCCGGTGGCGGAGGTCCTCGATCAGCTCGGGAGGCGATACCCGGTCGACCCGAAGCGGGTGTTCCTGGTCGGGCACTCGATGGGCGCGATGCAGGCGATCGCGCTGGCACAAACGCACCCCGGCCGGTTCGCGGCGGTGGCCGCCCTCGGCGGGGGCGGGCGGGTGACGGACCCGAAAGCCCTGGCTTCGCTCCCCGTGTTCGTCGGGGCGGGTGAAAAGGACTTCGGGCTCGGGTTCGCCCGGGAACTGAACAAGACCCTCACGGTCGGCGGGGCGACGGGCGTGACGTACAAGGAGTACCCCGGCGCCGACCACCTGCTGATCGTCCGCGAGGCGCTGCCGGACGTTTTCGCCGGGTTCGACAAGGTTGCCGGGCGGTGAGCCCACCCGGACAAATCCGCTGTTCCCGCGCCCGGGCGGGCGTACACTGTCGCGGTCGAACGTCCCGGAACTCGTCCGGTCCGCAGAGGATTCCCATGAAACGGTTTGCGGTGGTCGGCGTCGCGCTGGCGCTGGCGTTCTCGGGTGGTCTGTCCGCGGACGACAAGGTGCCCGCGGGGCTGGAGGGGACGTACAAGGCCGTCGCCCTGACCCGGGACGGGAAGGACGAACCGGCCGACCTCGTCGCCGGGGTGAAAATGAAGATCACCGGCGGTGAGATGATTTTTTCGGTCAAGGACAAATCGTTCCCGGCGAAGTTCAAAGTGGACTCGAAGGCGAAGCCGGCTACCATCGACATCGCGCCGTCCGACGGGCCGGAGAAGGGCAAGACCTTCCCCGGCATCTACAAGGTCGAGGACGACGAACTCCTGATCGCGTTCACCGAGAAGGGCGACCGGCCGACCGAGTTCAAGGGAGAAAATGGGGTTCTCCTCTTCCGTCTCAAGCGGGACGAGAAGAAGTAATCATCCCCACGGGAGTACGACCCATGCGACGAATGCTGGCTGTGGTCGGGCTGGTTCTCACGGCCGGGTGGACGGCCGGGGCGGCGGACGACGACGCCGCGAAGGCGGCGAAGAAGCTGGAAGGGAGCTACCAGGTCGTCGAGGCCACCAGGGGCGGCAAGCCGGACCCGAAGGGCAAGGAGGTCAAATCGTTCACGATCAAGAACGGGACGATCGTGATCAGCGCCGGGGACCGGGATGAGACCGCGAAGTTCACCGTCGACCCGTCGAAGACGCCGGCCCACATCGATCTCGTGCCGAAGGACGATCATTCCGTCCCGGGGATCTACGCGGTGAAGGAGACGGACAAGGGGCTCGAATTGACGATCGCCTTCACCAAGGGGGCGAACGAATCCCGGCCGAAAGACTTCAAGGGCGAGGGCGAGGGCGACATCGTCATCAAACTCCTCCGGAAGAAAGAGAAGTAGCCCTCCGGCGGACCGGTTGGCCTTCCCGCACCCCGCCCGGTTCCATTACTCTAATCCCGCCCGGGTCGTCCCGGGCGGGGTTCTCCGTTCTCCGGGGCGAACATGGACGAGTTCTTCAACCAGATCTGGGCTCTGATCGTCACCTTCGCCGACCCGCGGAACCTCCGCCACCCGGAGGTGTACGTCGAGGCCCTGAAGCAACCCGGGGTGATGTGGGCCGCGTTCGTGGCGGTCAACCTCATCGTCTTCACAGAGACCGGCCTCTTGATCGGCTTCCTCCTCCCCGGGGACTCGCTCCTGGTGGTCACCGGGATCGTCGCCCGGACCGCCGACTGGCCGCTCGCCCCCCTCATGGCCGCCCTGTGCGCGATGGCAGTCTTCGGAGACACGGTCGGGTACTGGATCGGGGCGAAGGCCGGGCCGGCGATCTTTAACCGCCCGTCGAGCCGGTTCTTCAAACGGGAACACCTGCTCGCGGCCAGGGCGTATTACGACCGGCACGGCGGGAAGACGATCATCATCGCCCGGTTCATCCCGATCATCCGGACGTTCGTCCCGGTGGTCGCCGGGGCGGCCCGGATGGAGTACCGGACGTTCCTCTTCTACAACGTGTTCGGCGGGGTCGGGTGGATTACAAGTATGCTGATGATCGGGTACATGCTCGACCCGGTCCTGCGGCAGGTGTTCGGCCCGGAGTTCGAGATCGCCAAGCATATCGACAAGGTGATCGTCCTCGTGGTCGGGCTCTCCGTCGTGCCCCTGTTCCTGAAGGGCTACCGGCACTGGTCGGACAAGCGGAAGGCCGCCCGGGCCGGAATCACCGCCCCGACCGGCGGGCCGACCACCTGACCCCGCGACCCGGCGACAACGACCTGTAGAATGCCCCCAGGGATCTTGTTTCCTGGGAGTTTTCGATGCCGTCCGACAAGCTTAACGCGTTCCTCCGCACCCAGCTCGACGACCTGAAGACGAAGGGCCTGTACAAGGCCGAGCGGCGGATCGAAACCCCGCAGAAGGCGGGGATCACGGTGAACGGCCGCGAGGTCGTCAACTTCTGCGCGAACAACTACCTCGGCTTGGCGAACCACCCGGACATCGTTCACGCCGCCCTCGACGGGCTCAAGGCCTGGGGGTACGGGCTGTCGTCCGTCCGGTTCATCTGCGGCACCCAGGACGTCCACAAGCAGCTGGAAGGGCAGATTGCCCGGTTCTTCCGCAAGGCCGACAGCATCCTCTACATCTCGTGCTTCGACGCCAACGGCGGGCTGTTCGAGCCGCTCCTGACCGACCAGGACGCGATCCTCTCCGACGAGCTCAACCACGCCTCGATCATCGACGGCGTCCGGCTCTGCAAGGCCCAGCGGTTCCGGTACAAGCACAACGACATGGCCGACCTGAAGGCCAAGCTCGCCGAGGCCAAGAACTGCCGGTTCAAACTGATCTTCACCGACTCGGTGTTCAGCATGGACGGCGACCTCGCCAGGCTCCCGGACATCTGCCAGCTCGCCGACGAGGCCGACGCGGCGGTCGGGATCGACGACTGCCACGCGACGGGCCACCTGGGGGCGACCGGCCGCGGGGCGGCGGAGGAGCTCGGGGTGCTCGACCGGATCGACGTCATCACGGGGACGCTCGGGAAAACCCTGGGCGGGGCGAGCGGGGGGTTCACGGCGGCGAGCGCGGAGGTCGTCGACTGGCTGCGGAACCGGTCGCGGCCGTACCTGTTCTCGAACTCGGTCCCGCCGGCGCTCGTGGTGGCGGGGATGAAAGCGCTGGACCTGGTCGACACCGCGGGCGAATTGCGGGACCGGTTGCGGGCGAACACGAAGAAGCTGAGGGCCGGGCTGGAGGGTGCCGGGTTCACCATCAAGCCGGGGCCGACGCCGATCCTTCCGGTGATGCTCGGCGACGCGGGCCTGGCGTCGAAGATGGCGGACGATCTCCTGAAGCGGGGGATCTACGTGATCGGGTTCAGCTACCCGGTGGTCCCGGTGGGGCAGGCCCGTATCCGCATCCAGGTGTCGGCCGCCCACACCGACGACCAGCTCGACCGGGCGATCGCCGCGTTCACGGAGGTGGGGGAGCAACTGGGGGTGATCCGGTGAGCTACACACTCACCCGGGCCGCTCCGGCCCAGCGCACTGCCGGGTGTCGGTGGAGGCGGTGATGATTCCTGGGCCGGTCTCGGTCACTCGAAGAGTTCGGCCACGGTCGGGGCGAACCCGGGCATGTGCGGGTGTTCCGGCAGCCGGTGTGTGACGTTGAACAACTCGGGCTCGTGCCCCGGACGGTAGACGATGACCGTCCGGTCGTGCGGGTCGATCACCCACACGACCGGGACTCCCGCGGCCAGGTAGGCATCGGTCTTCTCGTTGATGTGGTGTTCGGCGTCATTCGGGGACAGGATCTCGACCGCGAGCGTCGGGACACCGTCGACCAGAGTTGTGTTCTCGTCGTCCTGTACGGCCACGATGTCGGCCGCCACATAGACCACATCAACCCCGACCGTGCTATCCTGCGTTCGCCTCAGTCTCACGCCCGCTTCTCCCCCGTACACCTTCCCCCGGGGTTGGGGCTGTGACTTCTGCCACGCCTTCAGAATAAATCCCACGTTGATCAGGATTTCACTGTGGTGGCGGTTGCGGACGGTCGTCTTCACTCCCGGAATCTCGGGCGGCTTTTCCCGGAGCTGGCCGTTGATGATCCACCGCTCGACGCCGTCGTCCGGCATCGCCAGAAGGTCCTCGGTCGTCCACACCTTTGGTGGGTTCTCGGTCGCGATCGTCATGCGATTCTCCCAGAGTCCGCACCCATGTTACCGCCCGGCCCAAACCTGGACCAGTTCGAGCACCACCCGGACGGCGGCCTCCGTTTATCGAGAGGCGATGCCCGATCCTCCGTGGGGAACACTATTTCTCTTGTGATCCGCGATGACCGCCGTAGCGGTAGAGCAACTTCAGACACAGCGCTGTGTTCGCAGCCTCTTTCCGGACATGGATGTCCGGGTCGAGGCGATTAAGCCTCTTTGCTTCCGCCTCGATCAGATCGAGCGGAGTTTTCCCCCAGGCGTTCAGGGCGTTCGGAGCGGCTCCGTTAGCCAGGAGAAAGGCCACCATTTCGGGCGAGTTGCGGTCTGCCGCCGTGTGCAGAATCGTATTGTTCGACACCTGTGCAGGGTTGACAGCGAGATCACTGATCCGGGAGCCGTGGAAGTCCTCGCGGTTGTTGAGTTTTGCTCCGTGCCGAATCAGCACCTCCGCCAACCGCACGTCCCCCCGGGCGGCGGCCCGGTGGAGTGGGGTAAAGCCGTCGTAGTCCTTCGCCTCCAGCTTGGCCCCGTGGTCGAGTAAGGTGTCGACCACCTCGAAGGCGCCCGTCTCGGCCGCCGTGTGGAGCGGAGAGATTTCCCACCAATTTGACGGACTCGGGACCGGGTTGACGTCCGCCCCGTATCGGACGAGGAGGTCGATCATCCTCGGATGACCGCCGAACACTGCCCAGTTCAGCAGGGCGTTTTGCCTGAAATACGGTCCGCGAGACTGGAAGTTCGCGATGATTTTTGCGGCCCCGAACATGTCGGCCAGACGCAGGGCGTGTTCGACCTCGGCCCGCCTGTCCAGCGCAACGGCCGAGAAGATGTCGAGCGTCGCGCCGTGCCTGAGGAGAAGCTCCGCGGCTTCCCTGTTGCGATTACTGGTCGCGAACTGCAGCGGCGTCGAGCCGGCCTTCCCCGGGTTGTTGACGTCGCCACCTCGGGCGATCAGGAGCTTCAGCACGCCGATCCGGTTCCGTTCGGCCGCGAGGTGAACCGGGCTCAGGTAGAACCCTTTCCCAACGGGCTCCGCGGCGTTCACCAGCTCGGGGTGCATGGCAAGGATGATCTGAACCCGATTCGTATCACCTTCGCGGACCGCCTTATGGATTCCAGGCCCCATGCCCAATGGGTTGATCAATCCGAGCCAGATAGTGGAAAACGCCGTGAAGACTCCGAACGGGAGCATGGCCGGTCTCCGGGTGGGATCGATCCCAGCCTGTTCTACCCGGGAACGACTCGCGCTCACCAGTCGAGATGGACTCAACGGCCCAATGGCCCCCAGCCGCCCGAAATCAGGATGCATCGATCGATTAGCATAACCAGGCAGCTGCATTCACTTCCCGGCCCACACCTGGACCAGTTCGAGCACCACCCGGACGGCGGCCTCCATCTCCTCCAGGCACGTCCATTCGAGCGGCGAATGCGGGTTGTGCTCGCCGGTCGACAGGTTCGGGGTCGGCAGGCCCTTCTCGGTCAGCATCGCCCCGTCGGTCCCGCCGCGGATGATCTTGAACTTGGGCTCCAGCCCGGCCCGCCGGGTCGCCGCCTCGGCGCACTTCACCGCCCGCGGGTCCTTCGCGATCCCGTCCCGCATGTTCCGGTACTGCTTCCGCACGTCCACCCGCACTTTCGCCTGCGGGTACTCCCGCTCCACCTGCCGGCCGATCTCCCGCAGGATCTCGGCCTGCACGGCGAGCTGGGCGGTGTCGAAGTCGCGGAGCAAAAACCCGATCGTCACCTCGCCGGCCCCGCCCTCGATCGTCAGCGGGTGCAGGAAGCCTTCGCGCTCGGCGGTGGTCTCGGGGCTCATCGTCCGCTTCGGCAGGCGGTCCAGGAACATCCCGGCCAGCCGGACGGCGTTCGTCATCCGCCCCTTCGCGATCGACGGGTGGATGTTCACCCCGGTGATCGTGACCTTGGCCGCGTCGGCGGAGAAGGTCTCGGACTCGATCTCCCCGCTCGCCATCCCGTCGAGGGTGTACGCGACCTCGGCCCCGATCATCGCCGGCTCGAGGTAGAGCACCCCCTTCCCGATCTCCTCGTCGCAGGTGAACACCACCTTCACCGGGCCGTGCGGGATCGACGGGTTCTCGGTCAGGATGCGGGCGGCCTCCATGATGACCGCGACCCCGGCCTTGTCGTCCGCCCCGAGCAGGGTGGTGCCGTCCGTGGTGATGACCGTCTTGCCGATCACCGCCGTCAGCTCCGGGTTCTCGGCAACGCGGATCACTTTCGACGGGTCTTTCGGCAGGACGATATCACCGCCGGGGTAGTTGCGGATGACCTGCGGGGCGACGTTCTTGCCCGAGTTCTCGGGGTTCGTGTCGACGTGTGAGTTGAACGCGATCGTCGGGGCCCCGGGGACGTTCCCCGGGATGGTGGCGAGCACGATGCCGTGCTCGTCCTGCCGGGCGTCGGCGAGGCCGAGCGCGAGCAACTCGTCCCGGAGCATCTTCCCGAGGACGAGCTGGCCGGGCGAACTCGGGTACGTCGCGGACCGGTCGTCCGCCTGGGTGTCGATCCGGACGTACCGGAGGAACCGGTCAAGGAGTGTGGACATAGGTTTCAGTCCTCGTGTCGAAAGTCGTAACGTCTTATTTGTTCGCGCCCTTCGATGAATCGTTCGCCTTCTCAGGGGTGGCCGGCCGGGTATCTGCTGACTTTACGACTTTACGACTTGAAGACTTGTGACTCCCCTTCTTGCGACCCGACTTTTTGAGCTGGGTCTTGACCCCGACCTTCGGGCAGAGCGGGTTGAGCGCGCAGGCGGCGCACCGCGGCTTGCGGGCGTAACAGACGTTCCGGCCGTGCAGGATGAGCTCGTGGCTCAGCGTCGTCCACGCGGCCGGCGGGATCAGCTTCATCAGCACCCGCTCGACCTTCACCGGGTCGCGGAACCGGGTCAGCCCGAGCCGCCGCGACAGCCGTCCGACGTGCGTGTCGACCGTGATCCCGGGCGTCTCGAACGCGTTGCCGAGCACCACGTTCGCCGTCTTCCGGCCGACCCCCGGCAGGGCGACGAGGTCTTCGAGTGTGCCCGGCACCTCCCCGCCGAAGTGCTCGACCAGCACCGCGCAGCAGGCTTTGATGTTCTTTGCCTTGTTCCGATAGAAGCCGGTCGACTTGACGTACCCCTCGAGTTCCTTCGGGCCGGCCGCGGCGAAGTCGCGGGCGGTCTTGTACCGTGCGAACAGGGCCGGGGTGATCAGGTTCACCCGCTTGTCGGTACACTGCGCGGACAGGATCGTGGCCACGAGGAGCTGGAGCGGGTTTTCGTGAACGAGCGCGGTGGTCGTTTCCGGATAGAGCCTGGCGAGCGCGGCCATGATCGGGCCGACCCGGTCCTTCGCGGGCGGGAGTTTGGCGTCGGGCTGAGTGTCCATGCCAATATGGTAGTCAGGCAGCTATCCGGTCCGGGGGCGAAAGGGCGGCGTCCGGCGGCTGAATGAATCCGAACGGCTTCAGCCAGGCGGCAAGAGCGGCGACCGTATCCGGGTCGGTGTCCGGGCCGCGGACCATTTCCGCGTAGTCCGACCCGAACCGCACCCCGAGCACCCGCCGGGGGTGGGGGAAGGCCCGCGCCGGAGGCACCCCGTCCGGGGTCGCCACCACGCAGCGCGGGCGGACCACGTCGGCGAGCCCGGAGAGAGACCGGTCACCCGCCACGAATACCAGCCCGGCCCGGTCGAAGCCGTCGAGCGATTGTGACGCCTTCACCCGGGACCTCGCCTGGTCCGCCTCCAGCGGGGTGACGAACCCGCGGGCAAGCGCGACCGCGATCCCGGCGGACACACCCGCCCCCGGGCCACAGACTACCACCTCACCGCCGCGCAGGGCCACCTCCGCCGCGACGCGAGAGGGTTCGTCGGCTTCGCCGACCAGCCCGACGACGGCCGGGAAGGGCGGAACCGGGTTGATCGGCGCGGGGCGGATCCGGGGGGCCCAGAGGGCTTCGAGATGACGGGCCATTCGCGCCTGTGCGGCGGCCGTGGCGAGTGCCCGGACGAACGACCGGCGTTCCGTGGGGAGCCCGGCTCCCGCGACGGGCCCACGCTTCCCGGTCCGCCACGACGGCGTCTCCAGCCGGTCGAGGAACGTCCGCAGCTCGATCTTCGCCCGTCGCTCGCAGAACGCGTGGTCGACCAGCCCCAGCGCCCGCGCTTCCCGCCCGGAGAGCGTGCGCCCCGAGGCCGTCAGCTGGTCGGCGTGTCTCCGGCCGACCCGGTCCCGCAGCCGCCCGGTCCCGCCGAAACACGCGAGGATGTTGTGTGGGGCGTCCGGGAAGCCCAGGTGGGTGGTCGGGCGGGCGACACAGAGGCGGTGGTCGCACGCGAGTGCCAGCTCCAGTCCGGCCCCGAGACACGGGCCGTCGATGACCGCCACGGTCACGGCGTCGAGGCCCGCGAGACGGTCGGCCACGGCCTGCCCGTACCCCGCGAAGGCCGCCCGGTCGGCGTCGGTCGTCAGGCTCGCGAGAGCTTCGGGGTGGATGCCCGCGCAGAACCCCGCCGGCTTCGCGCTCCGGACCACCAGGATGCGGACGAACGGGGTCCGCGAAACCGCCGCGACGGCGGCGTCGAGTTCCCGCAGCCGGGCGACGTCGAGGGCGTTGACCGGGTCCCCCGGGAAATCGAGCCACAGAGTCGCGGTGCCGTACTCGGCGGTGATGCGGACGTGAGCGGACTCGAACAGCATGCCATCCCCCAGCTCGCCGGAGAGGTCAGCCCCCCGGAGGTGCCAGAAAATCGTCCCGCATCCGCGGCCCCGGGTCAACCCGAACCGCCCGCCCGGTTTCTATTGTGGGGGCAAGCTTCCAACTCGCCCAACCGGCCCGGGCAAGTTGGAAACTTGCCCCCACACTATGCTGAGGAGTACAGCCCGTCACACGGGCCATCTGCTCCGCGTCGCAGCCCGGCCCCGGGCTCGAGGATCGTGCCATGCCCGCCGAACCGCTGCTCGAAAGTCACGTCGACGGATACCCCTGCCGCCGGGGCAAGGTGCGGGACGTGTACGACTTCGGGGACCTGCTCGCGATCGTCGCCACCGACCGGATCAGCGCGTTCGACTGGGTCATGCCCAACGGCATCCCCGGGAAGGGCCGCGTCCTCACCGCCATGACCCTCTTCTGGCTCGACTGGCTGAAGGTCCCGAACCACCTCGTCGGCGCGGACGTCGCCGACCTGCCCGGGCCGTTCCGGGCTCAGCCCGAGGTCTTCGCCGGGCGGACGATGCTGGTCCGGAAAACAGCCGTGGTGCCGGTGGAGTGCGTCGCCCGCGGGTACCTCGCCGGGTCGGGGTGGAAGGAGTACCGGGCGCAACAGACCGTTTGCGGCCTCCCGCTCGCGCCGGGCCTTCAGGAAGCGAGCCGGATCGTCCCCGGGCCGATCTTCACCCCCGCGACGAAGGCCGAGCAGGGGTTGCACGACGAGAACATCTCGTTCGAACAGATGGCGGCGGCGGTGGGCGGCGCCACGGCGGCCGAACTGGGGGACCGAACCCTCGACGTTTACCGGCGGGCCGCCGCCCACGCCGACTCACGGGGGATCATTCTGGCCGATACGAAGCTGGAGTGGGGCCGGCTGCCCTCCGGCGAACTCATCCTGATCGACGAGGTGTTGACGCCCGACAGCTCCCGGTACTGGCCGAAGGCCACCTACCGGCCGGGCTCGTCCCCACCGTCGTTCGACAAGCAGTTCGTCCGCGACTGGCTGGAGACGACCGGGTGGGACAAGATGAGCCCGCCGCCCGAACTTCCGCCCGACGTGGTCACCCGGACGGCGGCGAAGTACCAGGAATCGCTGGACCGGCTCACCGGGAAATCGGGTTGAAGAGCGTGGTAATCGCCCCGGCCCGGGCCGGAGGAGTGATCTGTTCGGGAGCCGCGGAGCGGCGCCGGCCGGTAGCCCGGGGTGAAACCCCGGGCGGACGTGGCCGGTTCTCCGGGGGCCGGGCCGACGGATGCGGCTCCCGGGGAATCGCAGAGGGGCGGGGCGGGCGTTCGCCCGCCCCGCCGGGGCGAAAACCATCGCGCGGCCGATTGGGAGCCGCGGAGCGGCGCCGGCCGGTAGCCCGGGGTGAAACCCCGGGCGGACGTGGCCGGTTCTCCGGGGGCCGGGCCGACGGATGCGGCTCCCGGAGAATCGCAGAGGGGCTGGGCGGGCGTTCGCCCGCCCGGGATTTTATCCCGGGCTACCGGCACCCGCCCCGCCGGGGCGAAAACCACCGCGCGGCCGATTGGGAGCCGCGGAGCGGCGCCGGCCGGTAGCCCGGGGTGAAACCCCGGGCGGACGTGGCCGGTTCTCCGGGGCGACACCAATCCTCGAACGGCGGGCCACTGGTCGCACCAAAGACAGAAAGATAGTGCGGGTCGGCTCGCGTGGTTCTGTCCCCCACCCCTGACCCCTGGCTATTTCCGCTCCTCGCCGGCCGTGAGGAGACCGGTCAGACGCTCCCACCGCGTTCGCCGCTCCTTCTGAAGGGCGTCGATCCGTTCCCGGACCCACTCCTCGATCGCGTCGGACGTGTCCGGCACCCGGGCCTGGGTCGGGGGGGCGTTGGGGAGGGGGGTTTGGTCGACCGGCAACGGGTGGTCGGCAGCCGGCAGGGCGGCGCGGACGGAAGACCCACTGGCCGCCTGGATCAGGGCCAGGCGGGTGACCTCCGCCTGGAGCTTCGCGAGCTCGCCGTTCAGCTCCTGAATCCGGGTCAGCTCCTGCTGGACCGCGGCGGTCTGTCCCCGGTGAACCTGCCCGACCATCTGCACCATCATCAGCAGCGATTGCTGAAACTGCTCGAACATCTGGCCGTGGATCACGCCCAGCTGCTGGAGGAGCGGGAAGGCCAATCCGTCGCCTGGCAGGTCGGACGGCGCGACGGAGTTGGGCCGGATGATCGTCGGGACGGCCGCGGCGGGCGGCCGGCCGGGGGGCGGGACGGGGATCACGGTAGGGGTCGGGCCCGAGCCGGCCACCAGGATCGGCCCGGAAATCGGCCCCGACGGGGCAGGCAGCCGGAAGGCATCACACATGATGTGCGAGCTCGGCAGCCCGGACGTCGAGTCCGGGACCGGCAGCCGGCCGAGGGGAACCTCGTCCTCGGCGATGAGCGGAAGGATCGTCGTCACCCGCGTGACCGGGCCGGCGGAGCCCGGGGGTTTCGCCGGCCCGCGGTACGTCTGGTAGTTCGCGCCGGTCTCGGTCTCGATCGGGGTCGTCCCGGCGGACGGGGGCGGAGACGGGAGAGCCGCGGGCCGCCCGACCGCCGGGGTGTCCCCGAGGGCCGGGTAGTGACACCCGATCAGGAACCGGCCGACCCACAGTTCCGCCCCGTGCGGCAGCGGGGCGACCCGCATCCGCTCCCCGTTCACCACCACCCCCCGCCCGGACAGGTCGACCACCCACAACCCGGACGGGGTCAGCACCAGCCCGCAGTGGAACGCGGAAATGTCGCCCGCGTGGAGGTGGAGCTTGCACCCCTCGGCCCGCCCGACCAGGGTGACCACCCGGTTCACCGCCCACCGGTCCTTGGCCCGCTTCCCGTTGCGGAAGTCCAGCTGCACGGTCGGCCGGGACTGGGTCAGGGTCGGGTCGGAGTGGAGCGGGTCGGGGACGGAGGAGGGGCCCGGCGGGCGGGCGGAGACGGGCGTGCGGAGCTGGAGGCGGAACGGGCCGACCCGGACCGGGGCGCCGACGTCGAACCACCCGGACCGGCTCTTCCCGTCCGGCCAGACGAGCCCGAGACGGCTGCCGAGGTCGAGGGCGAAGACCCGCCCGCCAACTACCTGGAACCAGGCGTGCCGGGGGTTCACGTCCGGGTCGCTCAGGGTGACGTCGCAGGCGTCGTCCCGGCCGATCAGGGTGAACGGCTGGTAGACACTCCCCTCGGCCAACACCCCACCGCCGACGAGCCCGACCCGCAAATCAAGCGGGCCGGTCGCGCCGCACGCATCGGCGAACTGGGCGATCAGTGGGTCGTTCACGGCCAAGTGGACCCCACTTCTCCCGCGGCGTCAGGGCGGACCGTCGGGTGGTATCGGATGCTCGGTTCCTACTATAGTTCAACATTTCCGGGCGGTATTGTGGATTCTTCGCGGCCGGACCGTCGCGTTCCCGTCCTATGTTACGCGAGAAGGATCGCCAACGGCCACAGCCATTCGATCCCTTGCCCCACCGTAGCTTCCATGCCGAACAGGGGTTGCACCTCCCGGCCGGCGGGGGGCCGGGCGGGTGGTGATCCCGGGGTGGCTTTGAGCCGGTCGTGAACTATGGTATAACCTGAATTCCTGACGCGTCCGTCCCCGGTCGACCGCCCCGGCCGCGCCACCTTCCCGCCGCAAAGGGACACCCGTGACCGCCAAGCCCGCGTCCGAAACGGTCCGCTCTCCCGGGTGGATCGCCGCCCTGGTCGCCGTGGTCGGCGTCCTCGGGTTTGTTTACGCCGGGCTGCTCGCCTACTCGTACGGCAAGTGGATCACCCCGGACTACTCACACGGGTTCCTGGTCCCGCTCTTCGCCGGATACCTGGCCTGGATGTTGCGGGCCTGGGCCCCGACGGATCTCCAGTGGCCGGACCCGCGGGGGCTGGCGTTCGTGGCCGGCGGGTCGCTCCTGTTCGTGGTCGCCGGGCGGTTGAACATCGCCAAGGAATGGCTCCAGGGCGGGTCGCTGGTCCTCAACCTGTGCGGGGCCGCCCTGTTGCTCGGCGGGGCCGGGGCCCTTCGCTGGCTGTGGCCGTCCCTGGTCTTCCTCATGTTCATGTTCCCGCTCCCGTACGACGTCGAACACCGGCTCGGGTGGCCGCTCCAGAAGGTCGCCGCGATGGGGTCCGAGTTCACCCTCCAGACGCTCGGCTACCCGACGTTCCGCGAGGGGGTGATCCTCCACGTTCAGGACCACGTCCTCGAGGTCCAGAACGCCTGCAACGGGCTGAGCATGCTGCTCACGTTCTTCACGCTGTCCGCGGCGCTGGCGATCGTGGTCCACCGCCCGTGGCTCGACCGGGTCATCATCATCCTGTCCGCCGTCCCGATCGCGATCCTCTCGAACGTCATCCGGATCGCGGTGACCGGGGTGCTGTACAACGAGGCCGGGCGGGAGCTGGGCGACAAGGTGTTCCACGACTTCGCCGGGTGGATGATGATGCCGCTGGCGTTCGGCGCCCTCCTCCTCGAGTTGAAGCTGCTCGACTGGGTCCTGCTGGAAGACCTGGGGAAGGCCTCCCGGGAAGAGGTGATCAAGAACGTGGCCTCGAAACCGGCGTACCTGTTCATGACCGACTTCCCGGCGGCGGACGGCGGCGGGGTCAAGCCGGCCCCCGCCAACCCGCCCCGGGGCTCCGGCCGATGACCGGCCCGCCCTCCCCCCACCGGTCCGCCCCGCCCCGCCGGACGTTCGCCCTGATCGTCCTCGGGGTGGCCGCGTTTACCGTGTACGGGAGCCTGGTCCCGCTCACGTTCCGTGCCCGCCCGTTCGGCGAGGCGGTCGACTCGTTCCGCTGGGCGATGATTAACCGGGCGGCCGTCGAGTCCCGGACCGACGGGGTGGTGAACATGATGCTCGGCGTCCCGCTCGGGTTCGGACTGCTCGGGCTCGGTCGGGTGGGAACCGAGAGGGGGGTCGGGGATGTGATCGTCGGCGCGCTGCTCCTGCCGGCGTGCGTGGGGTTCGCGGCGGCGGTGGAGTTCGCCCAGCTCTACGTCCCGGTCCGGACGTGTGCCGGGTCCGACGTGTGGTGCCAGGGGCTCGGGGCCGCGGCCGGGATGGCCGGGTGGGTCTGGTTCGGCCGGTGGCTGACCGAACAGGCCCAGGGGGTGTGGGGCCGGACGCAGGCCGCCGGCCCGGCGGCCCGATTGCTGCCCGCGTACCTCGTCCTGTTGGCGTTCGTCCAGGCCCTGCCGCTGGACCTGAGCCCGGGCCCGAAAGACGTCTACAGAAAGCTCCGCGATCAGGTCCGGTTCGTGCCGTTCGAGGAGATCCTGGACGCGCACGGCGACGAGTCGTGGACGGCGACCGCGAAGCTGCTCCGGGTGGCCGGCCTGTACCTGCCCGCCGGGCTACTCGCGGCCCGTCTGCCGGGCCCGTTCTGGGGCCGTCGGAACTTCCCACTGGTTATCGCGACGGCGGTGGGGCTGGCGTGCGGGATGGAGGCGATTCAACTCCTCGTCCAGTCCCGCGTCCCGAGCGCGACCGACGTCATCGCCGGGGCGTGCGGGGGGGTGGCGGGGTGGTGGATCGGGCGCCGGGGCGAAGGCGGGCCGAACACCGGACGGGCCCTGGCCCTCGGTTCGGTATGGGCCGTGGTCCTGGTGCTCGCGTACTGGGACCCGTTCGACTTCTCCGGCCCGGCAGCTGAGTTCGACTGGCTCCCGGGGATGCCCCTGGAGAGCGGGAACCCGCTGAACACCCTCGAGATGCTGCTCACGAAGCTGATCCTCTTCGCCCCGTTCGGCGTATTGGTCGTCGCGGGCGGGCGCGGCCGGCCCGGGCGAAGCGAGCTTCTCGTCGCGGCCGGGATCGGGGCGGCGGTCGCGGCGGTGATCGAGGCGGGGCAGGTGTACCTTCCCGCACACTCCCCGAGCATCACCGACGTGCTGATCGGGGGGGCCGGGGCGGTCGCCGGGGCGTGGGTCGCGGGCGCGGTTTTCGGCGGGGCCGAAATCCTCCCGGAATAAGCTGATTCCCGAGCGGGAACCTTGCGGCCCGGAGTGTACTAGGGTTGGGGGCATTGGTGGCGGACACGGCGAATACGGGTCAGAAACCCGGAGTACAGATGAGCGTCGGACTCCCGACCCGGGCCGAGCCCCCGCCCGCGCCGCAACCCGCGCCGGGGCCGCCCCCCGGACCCGGACCGGCGGAGTTGCCGGTGACCGTGATCGAGCCGCAGCGGGGGTGGGCGGTGGTCCGCGTCCACGAGCTGTGGCGGTACCGCGAGCTGCTGTTCTTCCTCGCCTGGCGGGACGTCAAGATCCGGTACAAGCAGACCGTCCTCGGGGTGGCCTGGGCGGTGGCCCAGCCGCTCGCGACGATGGCCGTGTTCGCCCTCTTCCTGGGCCGGGCGTCCGGGGTGGCGGAGGGGGTCGAGCACTACCCGCTGTTCGTGTTCGCCGGAATGGTCGGGTGGGCCTTTTTCGGCAACACCATCTCGGCCGCCGGGATCAGCGTCGTGGCCAACGAACGGCTGGTCACGAAGATCTACTTCCCCCGGCTGATCATCCCCCTGAGCACGGTCGGGGTGGGGCTGTTCGACCTGTTCATCGCGACCGCCCTCCTGGCGGTGATGGCCGCCGGGTACGGGGTGACGCCGGGGTGGGCGGCGGCCGTCCTCCCCCTGGCGGTGCTCCTCCTGGCGGTGACGGCGGCCGGGGTCGGCGTGCTCTTGTCGGCCCTGGTCGTGGCCCAGCGGGACTTCAAGTACGTGCTCACGTTCGGGATGCAGTTGTGGATGTTCGCCACCCCGTGCGTGTACATGTCCCCGGACGCGCTCGGCCCGGTCGCCCGGGCCTGGCTGCCGCTGAACCCGGCGTACGGGCTGATCCAGGGGTTCCGGGCCGCGGCCCTCGGCGGGCCGGTCGACTGGTACTCGTTCGGCGTGTCGGCGGCGGTCGGGCTCGCCCTCGCCGCGGCCGGGATCGTGTACTTCCGGCGGGTCGAGCGGACGTTCGCGGACAACATCTGACGGGGGCGGAGGGGTATGAAACCGGCGGTCCGGGCCGAAAACCTGTCCAAACGATACCGCCTGAGCCGCGGGCCCCGGGGGGGTACGAACCTGACCGAGACCCTCGCCGGCAGCGCGACGGCCATGTGGGACCGGGTCCGCGGGCGGGGCGGGGTGGCGGCGGCGGGCGGCGGGGACGGGTTCTGGGCACTGAGGGACGTGTCGTTCGAGGTTAACCCCGGCGAGGTGGTCGGGGTGATCGGGCGGAACGGGGCCGGGAAGAGCACCCTCCTGAAAGTCCTCTCCCGGATCGTCGAGCCGACCGGCGGCCGGGCCGAGGTCCGCGGGCGGATGGGCAGCCTGCTCGAGGTCGGGACCGGGTTCCACCCGGAACTCACCGGGACCGAGAACATCTTCCTGAACGGCAGCATCCTCGGGATGACGCGGCGGGAGATCGAGAAGAAGTTCGACGAGATCGTGGCGTTCGCCGGGGTGGAGCAGTTCCTCGGCCTCCCGGTGAAGCGGTACTCGTCGGGAATGTACGTCCGGCTCGCCTTCGCCGTGGCCGCCCACCTGGACCCGGAAATCCTGGTCGTGGACGAGGTGCTCGCGGTCGGGGACGCGGAGTTCCAGAAGAAGTGTCTGGACCGGATGCGGACGGTCAGCCGGACCGGCCGGACGGTCATCCTGGTGAGCCACAACCTGGCCGTGGTCGAGCGGCTGTGCGACCGGGTCCTGACGCTCCGGCAGGGGCGGGCGGAAGGGTTCGGGCCGGCGGCCGAGCAGGTCCGGAACTACCTGGCCCTGGTCCGGGGCGAGGCCACCCCGACGGTCGACCTTCGCGGCCACCCGAACCGGGCCCCGGGGGCGAACGAGATCCTGGTCGGGCTGACCGTCACGGTCGACGGCCTCCCGGCGGCCGTGGCCCGGATGGGCGGGGGGTTCGGGTTCGAGCTCAGCTACCGGCTCGCCCGGAAGGCACGGGACCTGCGGATCGGGATGGTCCTGGAGAACCTGTACGGGGTGAAGGTGACGGCCATCTCCCCGACATATCAGGACCCCCGGCTGCTCGACGACCCGCCGCCCGAGGGGGTGATCCGGGGGACCGTGGCCGGGCACAACCTGGTCGCCGGGTCGTACACCCTGAACCTCTTCGCCGAAGCGGAGGGGGTGTGGGACGCGATCGAGCCGGCGGGGGAGTTCACGATCGAGGCCGAGGACGTGTTCGGGTCCGGGCGGGTCCCGGACGCGAAGGCCGCGGCGACGTACTTGTCGTGCGACTGGTCCCGGTCCTGGTGAGGGGGTACGCCGTGGGGTCGATCAAGTCCTCCGTCGCCGCCGTCGTCAACTGGGCGGCCCGGCCGTTCGGGATGGCGGTCGTGCCGGCCTGGCGGTGGCGGGAGTTCCACGCCATCCCGGACCAGACGTTCCCGTTCGCCGGCCGGGAGTTCCTGTACTTCCTCCACCACTACAACTGCGGCCGCCACCCGGTGACGGGGACCGAACGGATGGTCGAACTGGCCCTCGCCGATCGGTGGCTTTCCCGCGCGTCCCCGACAGAGGTGGTCGAGGTCGGGGCGGTCACCCCGTACTACTGGCCCGGCCGGGTCGGCCGGGTGGTGGACCCGACCGACCCCCACCCCCAAGTATCCGACCGGACGTCGATCCTGGACCTGGACATGACCGGCCGGGCGGTCCTGTGCCTGTCCACCCTGGAGCACGTGGGGAGCGGGGAATACGGTCTCCCGCCCGACCCCGCCGCCCTCCGGCGGGCGGTGGACAAGCTGTTCGCCGAGGCGCGGGCGTTCCTGGTCACCATCCCGGCCGGGTACACCCCGCACGCCGACCAGATGGCCTTCGAGGCCCCGCTCCCGGCGGACGTGGCGGCCCGGTTCCTGGTCCGCTCCCCGTCCCCCCCGTACTGGCGGGAGGTGTCCGACCCGACGGCCGCCCGCCGCCCGTACGGCCCGCACGTCCGGGCCCCCGGAGACCCGCTCGGGGCGAGCGGGCTGGTGGTCTGGGAACGGGGCGGGTACCTCGGCGGGGCGGAGGCCGGACCCGGATGAAGGTCGGGATCTACCAGGAACCCCGTGGCCCGGCGATCGGCGGCGGGGAGTACGTCCTCGCCGTGCTCGCCCAGGCCGTCCGGGCGGCCGGGCACGAGGTCGACGTCGTCCACCACTGCCCCGACCTGACGGTCGGGCGGGTCGCGGACTTCTTCCGAATGGACCTGACCGGGGTCGGGGAGCGGCGGCTGTCCCCCCCCGGGCCGTGGGCCGCCCCCGCCGCCCCGGCGTGGCGACTGCGGGCGGCGATGAGGGGATGGGCGAAGGACGCGAGCGAGCCGTACGACCTGTTCGTGTGCGTCACCCACAAGCCGCCCCCGTTCTGCCACGCCCGGGCGGGCCTCCTGTACGTCCTCTTTCCGACGTTCGACCGGTGGGCGAACTGGCCGTGGAACGTCCGCCCGGGGTGGGGCCTCGGGGCGGTGAAGGCCCGCCTCCGGCGGACGGTGTACGAGGCCCTGTGGCGGGACCGGATGCGGTCGTACTCCGCGGTCGCGGCGATCTCGGAGTTCGCCCGCCGGTGGACCTCCCGGGCCTGGGGCGTTGACCCGGCCGTCATCTACCCGCCGGTGGAGACCGACCCGTGCCCGGGGGTGAAGGAGGACCGCGTCCTCGTCCTCGGCCGGTTCACCCCGGTGAAGAAGCAGGCCGACCTGGTGCGGGCGTTCCGCCGGCACCGGGGGCGGTTACCCGGGTGGGCGCTGGCGTGCGTCGGCGGGATGGCGGACACGCCCGCGGCCCGGGCGTACCTCGGGGAGGTCGAGCGGGACGCCGGGGCCGATGTGGAGCTGGTGGTGAACGCACCCCGCCCCCGGGTCCACGCCGAGCTCGGCCGGGCGAAAGTGTTCTGGCACGCGATGGGAATCGGCGTGGACGAGACGAGCGACCCGGGGCTGATCGAGCACTTCGGGATCGCGACCGTCGAGGCGATGGCCGCCGGGTGCGTCCCGGTGGTCGTCGACCGCGGCGGGCAGAGGGAGATCGTGACCCACGGGGAGACGGGGTTCCTGTGCTCGTCCTTCGACGAGTTCGCCGCCCGGACCGTCGAGCTCGCCGCCGACCCGGTCCGGCTCGCGAAGATGGCGGCCGCCGCCCGGGACCGGGCCGCTACCTTCTCCCGCGGGGAATTCGTCCGGCGAATGATGGGGGCGCTCCGGCCGTACCTGGGGGGGGAGGGCAGCCCGTGACGGTCCCGCTCGTATCGGTCGTGATCCCGTGCTACCGGCAGGGGCACTTCCTCCCGGCGGCCGTGGCGAGCGTGTTCGCGCAATCCCACCCGGCCGTCGAACCGGTGGTGGTGAACGACGGGTCGGACGACGACACCCACGATGTGGCCACCCGGTACGGGTCCCGGATCGTCTACGTCCGGCAGGAGAACAAGGAGCTGCCGGCCGCCCGGAACGCGGGGATCAGGGCGTCGCGTGGGAAATACCTGTTATTCCTGGACGCCGACGACCTGCTCCACCCGGACGCGATTGCCTGGCTCCTCGGGGCGGCGGGCGGGGCCGAGGACCGCCTCGGCGTGCTCGGGTACGCCGAGTTCACCACCGACCCGGCCGACCCGACTAATGTCTCGGTCCTGCCGACCGTGCCCGCATTGCTCCCGTACCTGATCCACGCGAACCTCGGCCCGCCGCACACGTACCTGACGTCCCGGGCGGCGGTGGACGCGGTCGGCGGGTTCGAGCCGGCCCTCCGGTCGTGCGCGGACTGGGACCTGTGGCTCCGGCTGGCCGCGGCCGGGGTGTCGTACCGGCCGGTGAACCGGATCGGGGCGTACTACCGGCGGACGCCCGGGTCGATGAGCTCGGACCCGGTGCGGATGCTCACCTACCGGGCCGAGGTCCTCCTCCGGGCGATCGATCTGTTTACCCGGTCCGGGCCCTTGCTCGCGGCCTGGGGCGAGAACCTGGTCGTGGCCGCCCGGCGGGTCCGCCGGCGGTGCTGGGCCCAGGTCGCCCGACCGGACCTCGTCGAGAGGCTGACCGCCGCCCTCCGCGGGCTGGCCGCCCGCGGGTTCCGCCCGGCGGCCGGCGGCAAGGAGGCGGTCCTCTCCCGGGTCATCGGCCCGGACCGGGCGGAGCTGCTGCTACTCGGGTACTACCGCCGGTTCGACCGGGCGGTGTACCGGCACTACCAGGAGGGCTACACCTGACCCCCCCCCGCCTGACCGTCGCCGTCTGCACCTGGAACCGGGCCGGGCTTTTGGACCAGACCCTGGGCCGGATGCGGGACCTCCACACCCCCGCCGGGCTGGCCTGGGACCTGGTCGTCGTCAACAACAACTCCACCGACGACACGGACGCGGTAATCGAGCGGCACCGGCCGCACCTCCCGCTGACCCGGGTGTTCGAGCCGCGGCAAGGCCACTCGAACGCCCGCAACGCCGCCCTCGCCGCGGCCACCGGAGAAGTGGTGGTCTGGACCGACGACGACGTGGACCCCGACCCGGAATGGCTCGCGGCCGCGGCCGACGCGTTCGCCCGGCACCCCGACGCCGCGGCCGTCGGGGGGCCGATCGAGCCGTGGTTCCCGACCGCACCGGACCCGGACCTGGCGGCCGTGTTCGCCCCGCTCCGGGTCGGGTACTGCGGGGTCGACCACGGCCCCACCGAGCGGTGGCTGGGCCCCGGGGAGTCGATCTACGGGGCGAACATGGCGTTCCGGCGCGCGGCCGTGGCCGGCCTCCGGTTCGACCCCCGGACCGGCCGGAACGGGACCGCGCTCGGGAGCGGAGACGATCTGGCTTACGTCGCCGCCGTCCGGGCCGCCGGGGGGAAAATCCTCTGGGCCCCGCGGATGAGACTCCGGCACTACGTCGACCCGGAGCGGATGACCCTGGATTACCTGAAGCGGTACTCTCGGGACAACGCCCGGGTGGACGTGCTGATGTCTTCGCCCGCCCAGGTCCCGACCCTGTTCGGCCTTCCCCGGTGGGTCGTCCGGAGGTACGCCGCCGCGGTCGTGCGCTGCTGGGCGGCCGGGCTGACCGGCGGCCGGCGTCGCCGGCTCGAAGCGACCCTGGAAAAATGGGACCTCCGGGGGCGGATCGCCGGCTACCGGGCGCTCGCGCGGCCGCCGGCCGCGGTGGCAACCCCGGCGGGTGCCTGACATGGACCTGAGCGTCATCATCCCCGCGTACAACCGCGAGCGGACCATCGGGGCGACGATCGAATCGGTCCTGGGGTGCGGGGCCGGGGCGGAAATCGTCGTGATCGACGACGGCTCGCGGGACCAGACGGTCGAGGTCGCCCGCGGGTATGGCCCGGCGGTGACAGTGCTGCAACAGGCGAACGCCGGCCCGGCCGCGGCCCGCAACACCGGGTTCCGGACCTCGGTTGGGGCGGTCGTCGCTTTCCTCGACTCCGACGACGTGTGGCACCCCGGGGTCGTCCCGGACTGCCTCCGGACACTCCGGGAGCATCCCGAGATCGCCGTCTTGTTCTGCGAGACGCTCTTCGGAAACGCCGCGGACGGGTACCGCCCGCTCAGTCCGGTCACGGGGCGGGGCCGGTTCGCCGAGCTGCTAACCGACCCGCTCGGGCCGGACCTGTACCGTCTTGACCGGCCCGTCCTGGTGCGCCGGATGATCGACCGGAACCAGGTGTTCCTGGGGTCGACCCTGATCCGCCGGGCCGCGATCGAGACGGTCGGACTGTTCGACGAGACCCTGTTCGGCGGGGAAGACTACGAGCTCTGTTTGCGGCTGACGGCGGCGTGCCGGTTCGCGTTCTGCTCCCGGCCGCTGGCGCGGTACGAAAAGCACCCGGGCGGGCTCTCCGCGGACCCGGACCGGATGGCCCGCGAGTTCGCGCTGGCAGTCCGCAGCCTCGCCCGCCGGCCCGATCTGCTGACCCCGGCCGAGCGGGTCTTGGTCCGCCAGACGCTGCGAGACCTCATGTTCGCATACGGCTACCAGGCGTACGACCGGGGCGACATGGCGGAAGCGCGGAAGCGGTTCGCCACGGCGTTTCGGGAGGCCGGGCCGTCGTTGCGGGCCGGGGCGTACTGGGCGGTGTGCCGGCTGCCCGGGGCGGTGGCCCGGTCGGTCCGCCGGGTCAAGCGGGCGGTCGGCCGCCCGGGCGGTGGTCCGTGAGAGCGGGCTCGCGCGTGTGGATCGTACCGGTCAACTTCAACGGCCTGGAGGACACCCGCAAGTGCCTCCGGTCGCTCGCAGAGCTGTCGATCCCCGTCTCGGTCGTGGTGGTGGACAACGCCTCGATTGACGACCCGACGGCGGTCTTGAAGGCCGAGTTCCCGTGGGCCCATCTCGTCCGAAACCCGGTCAACGGCGGGTGGTCCGGGGGGAACAACACCGGCATCCGGTACGCCCTCGACCGGGGGGCGGAGCAGGTCATCCTGCTGAACAACGACACCACCGTTCACCCGGACCTGGCGGCCCGTCTGCTCGCCGCGGCGGACGCGCATCCCGACTTCGGCGTGATCGGCCCGGTGATCCGGTACATGGACGAGCCGGACCTGACGATGACCGACGGGACCGTGTTCAACCGGCCCGGCTACCCGGGGTTCTTCCAGCGGCAGGCCGTTCCCGAGCGGGCGACCGACCCGCCCGCGGTCGACGAGGTCGACATCGTCAACGGGTGCTGCATGATGGTCCGGGCGGACGTGTTCCGCCGGGTCGGGCTGATCGACGACCGGTTCTTCCTGATCCACGAGGAGGCGGACTTCTGCCTGCGGGTGCGGGAGGCCGGGTGGACGTGCGGGGTACTGGCCGAGGCGCTGGTGTGGCACAAGGGGTCGAGTGCGTTCAAACGGTCGGGGAAGCGGTGGCAGCGGTACTACGACACCCGGAACCTCGGCCTGTTGCTCTCCAAACACCTGACCCACACCCGGACCGGCCGCCGCGGCCTCGCGGCCTACGCCCTCTACCTGCGGTACGCCTACCACCGGTACTGCCACGAGCGCGAAGGCGGACAGACGGACGCGGCCGACGCCGTGTTGGAGGGGCTGATCGACGCGGCGACGCGGCGGTTCGGCCCGCACCGCCCGCGGCGGCGCTGGGCAGTCCCGGTCCTGCGCTCGGTGTTCGAGGCCACCCGCCGGCTGAAGCCCTGATGAGTTCACCGCGGAGACCGCAAAGACCGCGGAGGAGAAGTCAATCAAACGTCGGAATCGAGAGCCGTTGTAGGTTCGGTTCTTCCTCTGCGGTCTCCGCGTTCTCCGCGGTGAACTCTTGGTATTCATCTGACCCCGGCTCGATGGAGTCCGTCCTTGGCTGACCAGCTGTTGTCGCCGGACCGCGCCGCCGTGCAAACCGAGTCCCGGCCGCTCCGCCTCCTCTTCGTGAAGGACTCGCTCCAGTGGCCGCGGTCGAGCGGCCACGACGTTCACTGCTTCAACATGATGCGGGCGCTCTCGCAGCTGGGGCATGAGGTCGGGCTACTGACCGCGAGCGACCCCGTCCCGGAAGCGGTCGCCGGGCTGCCTCTGTGCCTGCGCAGGGTTTTCCCATCCGCGGGTGATGTGGTCGAAGGCCCCGAACCAATCCTCAGTCGGCTGCAAGAAAAATTCCGAAGTTACTGGGGGATCGACCCGCAGCGCATTCGGGCCGTGGGCCGCGCTGCGGCCGACATGGCGGCCGACGCCGTGGTGGTCGTGGGGCTCAACGTCCTCCCCTACCTGGGCGCGGTCAAGGACCGGCTCCGCATCTGGTACGCCGCGGACGAGTGGTTCTGGCACCACGCCTCGCAGGTGAAGCTCCTGAAGCCCGGGACCTGGCGCGAGATGCGGCAAGCGGTGCTCAAGGGGCTGTACGAGCGGGCCTACAGCTCGCTCCTCGACCGCGTGTGGGTGGTCACCGACGCCGACCGCCGGGCGATGCGCTGGGTGGCCGGCGTCCGGGGGGTCGATGTGCTCCCCAACGGGGTGGACAGCGAGCACTTTCGGCCGATCGATGTTTCTCAGCAGGAGCGCAGCTGCGCGTTCTGGGGCCGGCTCGACTTCGGGCCCAACGTCCAGGCGCTGGAGTGGTTTTGCGCGCGGATCTGGCCTCGGGTCCGGCGCGAACACCCGGACGCCCGGTTTACCGTCTACGGCTTCCAGCCGACGCCGCCGGTCCGCGCCCTCACCGGCCGGGACGGGATCGAGCTGGTGCCGGACCTGCCGGACCTCCGCAACGAGGTCGCCCGGCATGCGGTGGTCGTCCTGCCGTTCGTGAGTGGCGGGGGGATCAAGAACAAGCTCCTGGAGGCGGCCGGCATGGGCAAGGCGGTCGTCTGTTCGCCCGCGGCCTGGAACGGCCTCCGCAACCCTACCGAGTCGCACATGATCCTGGCCCGCACGCCGGGCGAATGGGTGCGCGGGCTGAGCGAGCTCTGGGCGGACCCGGCGCGGCGAGCGGCAGCCGGGGAGGGTGCCCGCCGGTGGGTGCTCGAACACCACAGCTGGGAGGCCGCCGCGCGGGACGCGGTGGCGGGCCTGGAGAAGTCGCTCCGGGCGCCGGGCCGGTAAAGCAGAGCTGTGGGTGGTTCTCACTGCCGCCGCAAGAGAAACAACGCAACCAGCACGACCCCGGCGGCGAAGACCGCCCCTCCGATAGCGACCAGCTTTTTGAACCGCGCCAGCGCCCGGACCTTCTGGGGAACGAACCTCTCGGGCGTGCCGAAGTCTGTCACCTCGACCGCCGGGGGCGGGGCCGAGTCGTTGGGGTGTTTTTGAAGATGGGCGTGGCCGTACCCGAGTGACAGGAGCAGGACCACCGGCCGGGACAGGGTCCGGGTCTCGAACCCGCGGAGCCGGGCGACGGAGTCGCGGAAGAAGAACTCGGTCCGCTCCCGGAACCGTGTCTTCTCGGCCCCGCTCGCGTGGCGGGCGGCGTGCCGGAAGACCTCGCTCTTCCGCATGTCCTGCGCGGCCCAGGTCTCGTTCGGGTACTCCAGGATCTCGGGCCGCTCCAGATAAGGTCGCTCGTGGTCCGCCATCCACCGGGCGTAGTGCAGCAGGCTCGCGCGGGCGTAGGCGTAAGTCTCGTCGAGCTCGCCCCGCTCGGCCTTGTAGTCGAGGTACCGCCCCAGCGAGTGCAGGAACATCGTGTAGAACCAGCGGTTCTCGACGTCGAGCAGGTTCCGCGCCGGGACGTCGTCGGCCGGGTGGATACACCGGCGGACGAGCTGGTCGGCCTTGGCGAGGAAGGCCGGGTCGCCGGTGAGCCGGTGGCCGTCGAGGAGAGCGGCGAGCGAATTGCCCGAACCCCGCCCGGGGCCGTGGTACCCGGGGTCCCGGCTCTGGCTGGCGAGCCCGGTGTCCCCGCCCGCGAGCCAGCGGAAGACGGTCCGCCGGCCGTCGTCCATGTCGATCACCCACCGGGCCAGTTCGACGGCCGTCTCCCGCGAGGCCGCACTCCCGGTGAGGTAGTGGTGCAGGACCAGCCCGGTGGTGTAGTTCTGTTCGTTCCCCGGCCCCCCGCCGAGGGCGTACGCGGCCCGCGAGGCCTTCGCCTTTGGGTCGTCCGGGTCGAGCCCGGGCATGCCCTTCAGCTGCCGGAGAGCCCGCGGGTACGACCGGTGGGTGGCGGTGTCCGCGGGGGCGTAGTGGTAGGTGTGCCAGAACAGCCCGTGGTTGTACGCGGACTTGTCGCGGTCGGTGTGGTAGATGTCGATGTCGGCGACGTGCGCGGCCAGCTCGTCCATGTGCCGGAGCCACCGGGCGTCCCCGCCGCGGAGATACTGGTACCCGAACCCCGCGACCGGGTCGTACTGGTTGTTGTAATGCGACACCATCGGCCCCGGCCCGGCGTGGTAGACGGCCTCGTGGTCGCCATAAATGTCACCGAAGTGCCGCCAGCCGAACTCGTCGATCACCTCCCGCTTGCGGTCGAACGTGTCCGGTCCTTCGACCGCCGCGTCGACCAGGGCGAGGTAGTCGGCGTTCGGGTCGTCCGCCCGCGGGGTGAGGTACGGCACGACCCCGGCCGCGCAGTACCAGGCCGGCGGGGCCGCGGCCCGGGCCGGCTCGCGGAACCAGGTCAGGGCCGCGGTCGGGTCGGCTTCGCCCAGGCTAACGGAAAACGTGTGCGTCTTCTGCTCGCCCCCCTGCAGCTCGTGAGCGGCGGCGGACTGCCGGGGGAACAGCCGGAGGGTCAGGGTGTCCCCGGTCGCCTCGATCGTCTTCGGGAAGTTCTGCCAGAACCACGGCATTGTGGTGCCGACCGAGTACACCCCGCGCGTGACGACAACGGCCGGGGTCGCCCGCAGGCCGGTCCGTTCCTGCCCCCCCGTCCGAAGGTGGTAGCCTCGAAATCGGACCGGGATCTCGCGGTCGCAGTTGATGTGGTTGACACTCTTCCAGTTCTCCCCGCCGCTGGAGTCCTGATAGAGTTCGAGCGGGCCGGCGATCTGCTCGAATGGTGCATCAACTTCCGGAGAGCAGCGAACCACGGGTTCACCCGCCCCGACCGGGAGCGCCACCGTGAGGGAGGCGTCTTTCAGGAAGAGCGACCCCGGGTCGCCGAGGTCCCACAGCCCGCCGGGGTGTTCGGCCCGCTCGGGGTTGCGGATGGTGAGGTCGAACCGCACCGTCGCGGAACCGGCGAAGAAGTGGAGCCGGGCGACGAAGTCGCCGAGCGGCTCCGCCCGGCGCCCGTCGGCCGCCTCGAGCTGGCCGCGCAGGCAGACTTGCACTCGCACCGGCCCCGGTTCCTCCACCTCCGCCGTTTCGATGACGGGGGAGAAGACCCGGCCGGTCTCGTGTTCGACGAGGAACCGGGTCCGGTCTGCGTCGACCGCCGACCCGCCGCCGACGGTCGCCGAGCGAAACGGGAACGCACTGCCGACGCCGAGCTCGAACCGCGCGGGGCCGGTCTCGACGGTGACGATACCGCCCACGACCGCGACCCGCACCACGGAGCCGGCGGCCGGGATCGGTCCGCCCGCCGAGAGCGTGTACGGCCCCGCCCCGGCCTCCGCCTGCCAGTCAAGCAGCACCCAGCGGACGGAACAGTCCGGCCAGCGGTCGAGCGCCCGCGCTTGCAGGCGGATCGTATTCCCCCGGGCATCCCGCAGGCCGAGTTGGGCCGGGTCGGGTAGCGCACCGCGTGGCCAGGGCACCCCGACCGTGACCGGCCCCCGCCCGGTCGCCGGCCCGGCGACAGTTAACTCGACAGTCGGTTCCACGGGCGGTGCCTCGGGGTGGCGGGGCAACGGGCTGGGTCGGGTGCTATGTTAGATGCTAGTATGCGACCTAGCCACGCGGCGACAGGCCGCGCCGGGGTCTTTCAGAGCGGCCTGCGTGCTCCGCGGGCGGTTGGGTTCGTCAGGGTTCGTCAGGGTTCGTCAGGGTTCGGGCGGGTTCGTCGGGAGAGGGCCGAACGGGTGAAGCAGACCATTCTCATGGTGGCGGTAACCGCGATCGGCTGCGTCGGGTCGTTCACCCACACCGCCTTCGTCGGGCTGTGCGTGTACATCCTGTACGCGGTCCTCCGCCCGCAGTTCATGTGGAAGTGGTCCCTGCCCGACGGCGTCAACTGGTCCCTGTACGTGGCCCTGGCGACCATCGCCGCCACCATCCTGTTCGGCCCCCGGGCCCCCGGGCCGGTGGCCGGCCGGTGGCCGGCCGGCCCGGTCGTCCTCACCCGCCTGCACGTCCTGTTCCTCCTGTTCGGGGTGTGGATCGGCATCAGCTACCTCCAGGCCATCCGGCCCGAGGCCGGCGACTTCCACATGGAGGAGTACGCCAAGCTCTACGTTATGTTCATCGTCGGGATCGTGGCCATCCGGACGGTCGGGCAGGTGTGGGCGATTTACCTGGTTTACGCCCTGTCCCTGGCGTACATCTCGTACGAGATCAACTTCCTCTACTTCGTGAACGGGTACCTCGGCATCGTCCGGAACGGGTACGGGGGGCACGACAACAACGGGGCGGGGATGCTCCTGGCGATGGGGGTGCCGCTGTGCGCGTTCGCCTGGGAGGCGTACCGCGGGTGGTACCGGTGGGCGTTCGCCCTGTTCATCCCGGTCATTATGCACGCGGTCCTGATGACGTACTCCCGCGGGGCGATGGTCTCCCTGATCGTGGCCGCCCCGTTCTGGATCCTCCGCGGCCGGTACCGCCGGCAGAAGGTGGCCCTCGGGCTGGTGATCCTGGCGATGGTCCCGTTCATGGCCGGGCCGCAGATCCGGGAGCGGTTCTTCTCCGTCAACGACTACAAGAAGGACGAGGCCGCCCAGAGCCGGCTCACCAGCTGGTTGATCGGCATCCGGATCGCGAACGAACACCCGGTGTTCGGGGTCGGGGTACGGAACTCCCCGCTCCTGACGTACGATTACGGCGCGGACATGCCCGGCCGGGTGATCCACAGCCAGTACATCCAGCTCGCCGCGGACAACGGCTGGATCGGGCTGTTCCTGTACCTCGGGGTCGTCGGGTGTGCCCTCTGGGACCTACAGCGGGTCATCCGGACCGCCCACGGCCGCCCGGACCCGGATTCGGTCCGGGCGTACCTTGCGGCGGCGGGACTCCAGGGGGCGCTGGTCACCTTCCTGGTCGGGGCCACGTTCCTCTCGTGTGAGGCGTTCGAACCCCAGTACTACCTGTTCCTGGCGGCCACGCAGCTCCGGCTCATCTACCTATCGGCCCCGGCCCCGGCCGGGTGGGTCGTCCCCCCCGCGCCCGCGCCGCGGGACCCCAGGACCCTCCCGCGATGAAAGTTTCGATCTACACCTACGTCAAGAACGGGCTGTACGGGGACTACCACGTCCTCGCCATGCTCCGCCACCACCTCCCCTTCGCCGACGAGATCGTGGTCCACGAGGGGCTATCGACCGACGGCAGTTACGAGGCGATCAAGGACCTGGATCCGAAGATCAAGGTGTTCCGGTCGGACTGGGAGAAGAACACCGGGCTGGATTTCATCCGCGGGTTCAAGGACGAAGCCCGGCGCCGGTGTACCGGGGATTGGTGCGTGATGCTCGACGCGGACGAGTTCATCCCGGAGTGGGAGTTCGGGCCCCTGCGGGCGAAGCTCGCCGCCACCGACGCCCCCCTGGTATCGGCGACGCTGGTGAATTTCTACGGCAACTACAAGGTGTTTCACGCGGACCCGCTCAAGTTCCGGATGCCGTGGATGAAGATGCTGATCCACCGGAACCGCCCGGACGTGGAGTTCTGGGGGGACGCGTCGAGCGTCCGGCTGGCGGGGCGGGAGAGCGAACTGGACTGGGACCCGGGGAAGGCGGCGTTCGTCTGCCACCACTTCGGGTACGTGCGGAAGGCCGCCCGGTTGCGGGAGGCGTGGCGGAACATGCGGGGGAAGCTTTACAACGCCCCGCCCCCGCGGTTCCGGATCCCCTCGTTCGTCTTCAACCTCTTCCCGCACGACTGGAAGGACCCGGACTTCCTCCCGTACCTGCGGGTGTACGACGGGCCGCACATCAAGGCCGTCCGAGACGACCCGGGCGAGTTCGTCCGCGACGGGTTCAAGCTGTACGACTACCTGAAAGCCCACCCGCCGGCCGGCCCGGACGCCGGGGGGGTCGGATGACGTCCGCCCGCCCCCTCCGCGTCGGGTTCGTCCTGCACGTGATGCAGGTCGCCGGGGCCGAGGTCCTCACCCGGGAGATGGTCCGCCGGCTCGCCGGCCGGGTCGTGCCCACAATCTTCTGCCTCGACGCGGTCGGCCGGATCGGCGAGGAGATGGTCCGCGCGGGGGTCGACCTGGTCTGCTTCGATCGGAAGCCGGGCCGGGACTGGGGGGTGAGCCGGCGGATGGCCCGGGCCGTCCGCGCGCGCCGGCTCGACGTCGTCCACGCCCACCAGTACTCGCCGTTTTTTTACGCCGCCCTGGCGAAGCTCCTGTGCCCGCGGCCGAAGCTGGTCCTGACCGAGCACGGCCGCCACTACCCGGACGCGGTGTCCCCGGTCCGCCGGGCGGTCAACCGGCTCGCCCTCGACCGGCTCGCCGACGCCGTGACGGCGTGCTGTCACTTCAGCGCCGGGGGGCTGAGCAAGGCGGACGGGTTCGCGGGCGGGCGGATCGAGGTGATCGAGAACGGGATCGAGGTGGACCGGTACGGCCCGGCGGCCGACAAGCCCGGGCTGAGGCAAGCTCTCGGCCTGGAGCCGGACCGGAAGTACGTGATCCACGTCGCCCGGCATCATCCGGTGAAGGACCAGCCGACGCTCCTTCGCGGGTTCGCCGCGGCCGTGCCCGGGCTTCCGGGCACCGATCTGCTGATGGTCGGCGACGGGCCGCTCCGGGCGGAGCTGGAGAACCTCGCGGTCGAGCTCCGCATCCCGGACCGGGTGAAGTTCCTCGGCATCCGGTCGGACATTCCCGACCTCATGCGGGCCGCGGACGTGTTCGCCCTGACGTCGCTGAGTGAGGCGGCGTCGCTCACCCTCCTGGAGGCGATGGCGACCGGGCTGCCGGCGGTGGTCACGGCCGTGGGCGGGAACGGGGAGATCGTCCGGCACGAGCGGGAAGGGTTGCTCTTCCCCCGGGGCGATGTCGCCGGGTGCGCAGCTGCCTTCCGCCGGCTCTTCCGGGAGCGGGAGCTGGCGGCGAAACTCGGGGCCGCCGGCCGGGCCCGCGCCCGGGAGCGATACCGCCTGGACCGCACGGTCGAGGAGTATTACCGGCTGTACTGCCGGTTGACGGGCCGCGCGTAGGGCCGGCTGTGCCGGCCGATTGTCTCGTGGCACGGGGCTACAGACCTGTGCCACGGTCGAAACGGCGCGATGAATCAACAGTCGGGCACGACTCCTGACGAATCCTCCCCCGTGACCCATGTCCCGCCGGTGGAGCCCTCCGCCGTGAAGGAGGCGGCGAAGGCGGCCGTGCGTCTCGTCGCTCTGCTGGCCGTGTTGCCGGTCCTCGTCTCGTTCCGGCTGAACGCCCTCCTGGTCGGCCGCAACCGGGCGCTCGAATCCGCGACCCAGCTCCTCTCGCTCCTCCCCGGGCTCACCGGTCAGTACCTCCGCCGGGCGTTTCTTCAGAGGGCTCTCGCGCGGTGCCATCACTCCGCGCTCGTCGAGTTCGGCAGCATCTTTTCCCAGGCCGGCGCGGTCCTCGACGAGAACGTGTACGTCGGCCCGCGGTGTACGATCGGGCTCGTTCACCTGGAAAAGGACGTGCTGCTCGCGTCCGGCGTGCAGATCCCGTCCGGCGGCAAGACGCACTACTTCGACGACCCGACGCGACCGATCCGGGAGCAGGGCGGGGAGCGGCGGGTGGTGCGGGTCGGGGCCGGCGCGTGGGTCGGGGCCGGGGCGATCGTCCTGGCCGACGTGGGGGCGGGAACGGTCGTCGCCGCCGGGTCCATTGTGACGAGGCCGCTGCCCGACAACGTGATCGCGGCGGGCGTCCCGGCGAAGGTCATCCGCAACCGCTTCGACACCCCCGCGGCCCCGGCCCCCGACCATGCCTGACCCCGCCCCGCTGATCGTGTTCGCGGACGACTGGGGCCGGCACCCGTCGAGCTGCCAGCACCTCGTCTCACACCTCTTGCCCCGGCGCCCGGTGGTGTGGGTGAACACGATCGGCACCCGGCCCCCGCGGCTGAACTGGTCCACCGTCGCACGCGGGATCGAGAAGCTGAAACAGTGGGCGCGGACGAAGCCGGAACCTTCTTCCCCTCCCCGTGTCGGCGCGGGGCGGGGGGAGGGGGTTTCCCCGCACATCCTCAACCCGGCAATGTGGCCGTCGTTTCGCTCGCGGGTCGGGCGGGGGCTGAACCGCCGACTGCTGACCCGCGTCCTCCGACCGGTTGCGGAGGCGATGCCCCGGCCGCCGGTCGTGGTCGCCACGATCCCGCTCGTCGCGGACCTCGTCGGGGCGGTCCCCGCGGCCCGGTGGGTGTACTACTGCGTGGACGACTTCGGCGTCTGGCCCGGGCTCGACGGCCGGACCATCCGCGGGATGGAGGCCGAACTCGTCGCCAAGGTCGATACCGTGGTCGCGGTCAGCCAGACCCTTCAGGCCCACGTCGCGAAGCTCGGGAAGCCGTCGCACCTGTTGACCCACGGCGTCGACCTCGACCACTTCAGGAGCCCCGTCGAACCCGACGCCCCCGCGTGGGTCGGCGGCCTTTCGGAATTCGCCACCCCGCTCGTCGTCTTCTGGGGCGTGATCGACCGGCGGACCGACCTCGCGTTCGTGCGCCGGCTGGGCGAGGCCATGACCGAGGGCACCATCCTCCTGGTCGGCCCGCAGGATGACCCTGACCCGGAACTGTTTCGCTTCCCACGGGTCCGTACGCTCCCGCCCATTCCGTACGCCGACCTGCCCGTCCTGGCCGCGCGGGCGGCGGTGCTGGTCATGCCCTACGCCGACCTGCCGGTCACCCGGGCGATGCAGCCTCTGAAGCTGAAGGAATACCTCGCCACCGGGAAGCCGGTCGTGGTGCGGAAGCTCCCGGCAACGGAGCTGTGGGCCGACTGCCTCGACGCGGCCGACACCCCGGATGGATTCGCGTCAACCGTGCTGGACCGGCTGCGGACCGGCGTCCCGGATGCGCAGCGAGCAGCCCGAGCACGGCTCGACGCGGAAGGGTGGGCGGCAAAGGCGGAGGAGTTCGAGCGGTGGATCGACGGGGAATCCATGGACGGTCCGACCACGCCCGAACCGCCCAGGGCTCCCGCCCTGGGCTAAGAACGAACGCCCCTCCGGGGCTCCGAGGCGCATTGGCATTAGGTCTGGGAGCAACGGAACGGAGCGTGTTTTGGAAGCCGCGGAGCGGCGCTCGTGTGTAGCCCAAGGGCGGGGCAACGCGGGGCTCCGGGGGGAATCGTCCCGGGCCGCCCACCGGCCCGACGATGCCCTACTTCGGCGTCCACTTCAGGTGCTTCGCCAGGAACGCATACGATCCCTTCCCAAAGATCCGGTGCCCGCCGGCCTGGTACTCGATCTCCGTGCGGTCGGCGATCTTCAGCCGGTTCGCGTACAGGTAGCGGACCTTCGCGAACTCGTAGGACACCATTTCGTCCGTGCCCACGCCGTCGTCGTGCCCGCGCTCGACCATGAACGGCCGCGGGGCGATCAGGTAGGCCATCTCGGCGTAGTTGAACGTATTTCCGAGGTCGAACTCGTACATCTCGTACTCGCGCGTCCACATGTAGCTGCGGTCCAGGTCGACCGACACGTTCTTCCCGATCCACTCGTTGAAGTCGCCCGAGCAGATGGACAGGCAATACCGCTTCTCGACCGCCGGCACCCGCACGGCCGTCTTCCCGCCGTAGGAGAGGCCGTAGAACCCGATCCGCTTCGGGTCGACGTTCGGCAGGGTTTCGAGCCAGTCGAGGGTCCGCTGGTGCTGGCGGATGATGAAGCTGAACAGCGAGAGTTTGAGCGGGTTCGCCTTCCGCTGGAGCTGGCGGAACGTGTTCTCGCCGTAGTACGGGTTCTGCGGGGCGTAGACGATGTACCCCTGCTCGACGAGCTTCTTCGAGAACTCGGCGTAGATCGGGTACTTCTCCGGGTCGATGGTGTGCCGCGGGGTGCCCTCCAGCCCGTGCTGGCAAACCACCACCGGCCGCTTCTCGCCCGGCTTCAGGTCCTTCGGCAGGAGCAGGATGCCGTAGGCGAACACGTCCGGGTAGACGTCGAGCATCACCTCGTGGCCGGTCCACGTCTTCTCGTCGTACACCTGCCGGGTACGGGGGTTGAGCGGGCCGGTCGGTTCGGGCAGCTTGCCGATCACCTCGGAGTGGAAGTAATCGCGGTAGGACTCGGTCGACTTCTCCCAGGCCGTCGGCGACGACGCATCGGCCTTCGCGAAGTACGTCTTGCGGGTGGCGTCGCTATCGCGCCAGAGCTTCTGGGTGAAGGCCACCAGCTGCTCGAACTGCCGCTTGTGGCGGACGCTCTGGAACCCCTCCGGCCGCGTGTCGGCAACGACATCCCCGTCGACCGGGGCGAGGACAATCGGCTTCTCGGCGGACGTAAGGAGTTCCAGGAAGCGTTTCACGGTCTCCGGAAGACCGGGGCCGCGGACCGGCTGTTGCTCGGCCGGGGGTGCGAAGAAGAGCATCGGCCGGCGGTCGCCCTTCCAGTTCGCGACGAGCGGGTTCAGGACCCGGTCCATTTCCGCTTTCACGGCCTCGGGAGGTGCCGCCTGGGTCCGCCCCGGAGCTGCGCCCCCGCGGCCCTGCGCCGACGGCGGCCCGGCCGCCGCCTCGAACGGAACCGCCTCGATCACCGCGGCCCGGGGCACGATGAGATGGAGGAGATCGCCGTCGCCGAACTCGGTGAGCAACGCCCAGACGTTGTGGTAGATCGGTTCGAGGTCGATCTTCTCCCGGGGGCCGAACGCCCCGCTGACGCCGGTCGCGGTGATGCGGGTATCGATCGCCCCCGCGTACAGCGCGACCCGGCCGCCCTCGCCGTACCCGAACACCCCGACCGGGCTGGGCGATTTGAGCTGGAGGAACCAGTCGACCAGCGCGAGGACTTTTTGCACCTCGTACCCGAGGAGCGTTCGGCCCATCTCGTAGGCCATCCGGTGGACGAACTCGCGGTGCGGCTGGTTCGTCCGCGGGATGAGGTTGAACTGCCGGTCGATCAGCACCGGGATGACGACGCGGACCCCGTTCTCGGCGAACCGGCGGGCGAACCGGGCTTCCGGCGGGACGCCCGGGGCAAGCCCGGCGATCTGCTCCGGCGTTTGACCGGCGTCCGGGATCGCGACGACTGTGTACACCGGCGCGGTTGTGGGTTCGAGCAGGAGCCCTTCCCCGTCAACCCCCGGCAGGACGGACCACCGGACGGTGTACGCCTTGAACCGTGGGGTCTCGGCCACCAGTGCCGACGGCGAACCGGTACCCCCGACGTACTCGAGCCGTGGGGTGCTGCGGCGGTCCACGACGCCAAGGATGTGCTTCAGCCGTTCGCGGTTCGGGGCGACCGACTTGGCGTAGGCGTCCGGGGTGGTGAAATCCGTTTTCCAGAGCGCTTTCCGGTTCCCGACGGATGCGGCGTTTTCACGGTCGAGGTACTTGTGCATCCCGTCGACCATCTTCGCCGCGAGGTCGCCCTCGGCGGTGAGCAGCTGGGTGTTCGGGAGCGGATCGGCCTGAAGCGACGAAGGGGTCAGGCAGAAAGCGAGACCGAGCACGGCGAACATTCGAGTTCGGTACATGAGGGAAGACCCTGCCTTGCCTTCTTCAGTGATGAGATCGGGTCGAGACCCGATATGGGGTGGGACCGGTCGGGTCTCGACCCGACCGGCGTGCTCCTACGTGCGCGAGAGCGGCGACCGCATCGGTCCCGCTCAGAACAGCTCCAGGACCGGCTTCGCGGGGTAGACGGCCACGGGCTCGCCGGTCGGAGAGGGGATGGTGGCGGAAGGCGAGATACCGAGGGCGTGGAAGATCGTGGCGACGAGCTCCTGCGGCGTGACCGGCCGGTCCGTGGGCTCGGCCCCGATTCCGTCGGACCCCCCGATCACCCGTCCGCCCTTCACCCCGCCGCCGGCGACGATCGCGGTCCAGCACCCGGCCCAGTGGTCTCGCCCGCCGTTCGCGTTGAGGTGCGGTGTGCGGCCGAACTCGCCGGTGGCGACGACGAGGGTGGAGTCGAGCAACCCGCGGTCTTCCAGATCAGTAATCAGATGGGCGAACGCGGTGTCGAAGGCGGGGGCCACGGTGGTGCGGTAGTCGTCCAGGCTGGTGGCCAGCGAGCCGCGGTCGGCGTGGCAGTCCCAGGAGACGGCGTCGAAGACGGTCGAGTACATGTTGATGGTGACGAACGGCATGCCGAGGCGCGACGTCATCGCGGCCCAGGCGCAGTTCTTCCCGAACTCGGAGGCCCCGAGCCGCGAGCAGGGCGACCCGGGCGAACCGTCCGGCCCTCCTCCGTGCCAGACCCCCGGCTCGCGCCCGAGGTGAGCATTTCCCTGGCCATGACTGATGCTCACCCCGGTGTTGATGTCGAGCGTCGGGATGACGCAATAACCCGCCCGCCCGCCCGCTACGCCTCTCAAGTACGACACCACCGCCCCCACGCTCGGCCATTCAGGACCGTCGCGGAACAGTCGGCCGGTGTTGAGCAGCTGGAACCCGGCTTCGTGGATCGGCGGGGCGTCGTGGTGCATCGACCGCACCAGCGCGAACTTGTCCGCCACCGCGGCCATCTTCGGGAAGAGCTCGCTGAGGTAAACACCGGGCACCCGCGTCGGGATCGGGCGGAACGGGCCGCGGACCTCGGCCGGGGCATCCGGTTTCGGGTCGAACGTGTCGATATGACTCGGCCCGCCGACGAGGTTGATGGAGATACACGCCTTTGCCTGTCCGGTGGGTCCGGGAAGCATGGGGTTTGTGCTCCCCGAGACCTGACCCATAATCGGGAGTCCGGCGGCCCCGGCGGCGGTGGCTTTCAGGAAATCGCGGCGGGTCGTGGGGTGATCGGCGGACGGCATGGCGTGATCCCGGATTGGGTCGGCGGTTCGCCCCATCGTAACCCCTATGGGCCGAGATGCAACCGACGAGTTCGGGTTACGCGGTTTCTTGCGCGGTACGGCGCACAAGCCACCGGCCGATTGTGTGGTGGAGCACGAACGGGACGAGGGGCATCAAGCCGAGCGCCCCCAGGACGTCAAAAGAGAGGACGTCGCGGAAGGACGTGATCTCGGCGAGACTGGCCCCGGCGTTCGCCACCACGAGAGTCACAGGGAGCATGCCGAGCTGGCTCGCCCACCAGTAATCGCGGAGTCGGACGGGCGTGAGCCCGAGCCCGAGGTTGAGCAGCCAGAAGGGAAAGACCGGCGTCAGCCTGAGGAGCAGGACGTAATAGGCCCCGTGGGCGCGGAATCCGCGGTCGATCGCGGCCAGCGCCCGCCCGAGCCGTGGACGGGCGCTGGCCGTCCGGCGGAGGGCGTCGGCGAACACGTACCGGGCCGCCAGGAACGCCAGTACCGCCCCGAGCGTGGACGCGCAGCTGACCACCGCCGTCCCCGCCCACGTCCCGAACAGGAACCCCGCCAGCACCGTCAGCCAGATGCCGACTGGAACCGAGAATGCAACGAGAATGACTTCCGCCGTGAAGAAAATGAGCACCGCCGCGAAAAGATGGGCACGGGCCTCGGCCCGCCACTCACCGGACCGGCGGATCACCGCCTGCTCGTCCGGCCCGTAGGCCAGGAACAACGCCACGCCCGCGACCACCACCACGAGCACGGCCCACCGCCCCCAGCTGGGCCTTCCGGTCGGGTGAGTCGGGTCGGGCGTCATGCCAGCCGGCGAAACGGGTTCGCTCATCACGCGGTCATGATACCCCGATACGGCCTAGTCCGGATGAGGTGTGTCTGAAGGCCGGAAGTGGGGTGGCGACTCGACCAAGCCTGCGTCAGGAGTAGAAGGCCTCGGGCGCATGCGTCCCGGTCCGATATTACCATTGCATCGCCGAGGGCATTACTTATAATGGCGACGGTGTTGCGAAGACACTACCTCAGTCGCAGCCTCCTCTCCGGGTACCAACGAGGCGATCCCTTGCCCAGCGACGGAAGAAAGGGACTCCATGTTTGCTTGTCGGCTGCTGATTATCACCGGGAGTGCGTCGTCCGAATGTCGCACCGATTTGTGCCGTCCCGTGCGGCCATCGCGTTGCCCGTCCACGCCGCGCGAAACTGCTGTGGGCCTGCCAAACCCTGCCATTTCCTGCCACCCGCAAGTGGCCGACGGCACGGGGCAGAAAAAGCGCCTCCAGGACTGCCAAACCCTGCCATTTCCTGCCACCAGCCGCAGGCGACTGGTCCGAACCTCGCGATATGGAGCGAGGTCAGGAAGCGAGTGACGTGGCGAATACGGAGTCAGGCCGCGAGGGAATCGGGCCTGGTCGTAGTACTGGGAACGGCCGCCGCGCGGGCCGCGCTGATCGGCTTGAACGCCTTGAAGACCAGGACGCGGCCGATCAGCCGTTCGAGCACCACCAGCGGGAAGATCCGGCAGAGGTGCGGCAGCTCGGACCGCCGGAGATGCCGCCGGACGACCCGGTGGTCGGCGAACCGGACGAACGCCTTCCGCAATTCCCGCCCGGTTGTCTTGGGGGCGGAGGTCGGGTCCGGCGGCCGCCGCCAGTACAGATGCTGGAGCGGAAGGAGCACGTCCTGCCAGAAGCCGGCGTCGTAGTACGCCGGGAACAGGCCGATCACCTTACCCCCGGCCTTGAGGACCCGGTACAGTTCTGCGGCGAGGGCCGGCGGGTCCGAAACGGGCGTGTGGAGGGCGTTCAACACCGCGACGTCGAACGTTCCGTCGGGGAACGGGAGGGCCGACCCGGACACGGATTCGATCCGGGCAGTCGAGCCGTGCCGGGCGAGGTTTTCCCGGATCAGCTTCGGGTGATCGGCCGGCCCGACGGCGATGGTCACCTCCGTCCCGTGCCGGAGATACCGGACGGCGTCACTCCCCACCCCGGGGTTGAGCAGCAGGACGGACTCGCCCGGGTGCCGGCCGAACTCCAGGACCGCCGGCAGCCACCCGCCGTGGCGGGCGTACCGCTTCTGCCCCAGTTCGTCGAACCACTCGGCGCTGAACGGGTTGATCTGGTGATGGCCGCGGCGGTACGTCGGGGGGCGGATCAGCTCCCGGTTGGCGAGGTCAGTGGGGTCCGGGAGCGGGGCGGCGATCGGGGCGGGGGCCGTGAGCGCGGGCAGCTCCGCGGACGGGTCGGCCGTGCCCGGCTGCCCGCCGGAGTAGAGTCTCAAGTTGCCGAACGACCCGTCCATACATCCCACCCCGTCCGGCGGGTTTTCCGGAACCGCTCCGGGTTGAATCGTTTGTGGGCTTTAGCCAGTTTCCCGCCCCGGGTCAAGGCCGACTCTCCGGGGGTCTGGGGAGCTGGGAGAACCGGCGAGAACCCGGGGGGCCGGCGTCCCTGTAAGCCGGGAGGCGGCATGCGGTTCGCTACAACAACTGGGTGTCGGGCGGAGACGCAACCGGAGGTGGTATGAGCCAGATCTGGGGCGTAATGAAACGGATGTTTTCCCGCAACGAGGGCCCCCCGCCGGACCTCGACGCGACCCTGGCCGAGCTCCGGGCCAAGACCCCCGCCCCGGTGTTCTGGCTGCTCGGCAAGACCCAGTCCGGGAAGACCTCGATCATCCGCTATCTGACCGGCGCCGAGGACGCCGCGATCGGGTCCGGGTTCCGGCCGTGTACCCGGACGTCGCGGCAGTACCAGTTCCCGACCCCGGAGGCCCCGCTCCTGTCCTTCCTCGACACCCGCGGGGTGGACGAACCGGGGTACGACCCGGCGGAGGACATCGCCGCCTTCGACCCCAAGACGCACGTCGTCATCGTGACCGTCAAGGCGACCGACTTCGCCCAGGGGAACATCCGCCGCGCCCTCGAACCGATCCGCCGGGCGAACCCCTCGCGGCCCGTCGTCCTGTGCGTCACCTGTCTGAACGAGGCCATCCCCCGCCAGCCGCACCCGACCCCGTACCCGTTCGCCCCGCTGCTCGAGAACGGGCCGGTTCCGGCGGACGTTCCCGAGCCCTTGCGGCGGAGCATCGACGAACACCGGCGGGCGTTCGAAGGGCTGTTCGATGCGTGCGTCCCGATCGACCTGACCCGGCCCGAGGACGGGTTCCCGGACCCGAACTACGGCGGCGAGTACCTGAAGCAGGCCCTCCTGAAAGCCCTCCCGGGGGCCTACCGGCAGACGCTCCTCCGGCTGAAGGAGGCCACGGACGCGCTCAAGGACATCCACCTCCGGCACGCCGTCCCAGTCATCCTCGGGTACAGCTCGATGGCCGCGACCGCGGGCGCGGTGCCGATCCCGTTCGTCGACCTGTTCATCCTCCCCGGCATCCAGAGCCGGATGGTGACCCACCTGGCGCAGCTGTACGGCCAGCCGATGACGGCCGGGCGGTTCAAGGAGGTGGCGGCGTCGCTCGGGATCGGGATCCTCGCCCGGCAGGCCGTCCGGGAGGTGGTCAAGTTCATCCCGTACGTCGGGTCGGTGGCCGGGGCGGCGGTCGCGTGGGCGTCCACCTACGCCCTCGGGCGGGCGTTCTGCTACTACTACCAGGCGGTCTGCGAGGGCCACGTCCCGGACGCGCAGGCCCTCAAGAAGTACTACCACGAGCAGTACGCCGCGGCGGAGAAGGGGTGGGGAAAAGGTGACAAGTAGGGCCGGCTGTGCCGGCCGTCACAAGTAGGGCCGGCTGTGCCGGCCGTCAGTAGCCGGGTTGTTTTATCACCACGCAAGGGGGTGGAAGACGGTCCGGGGTTGGGAGCCGCGGAGCGGTGGCGGATAGTAGCCGGGGGTGAAACCCTCGGCGGCCGAGCCGGTTCTCCAGGGCGGGGGACAATCCGGGGGGATTTACGATTTTGAAGCCGTGAAGCTGAATGAGAAGGCATCGGCTCGCCGGGGGTTTCACCCCCGGCTACCGGCACTCGCCCTGCCGGGGCGAAATACCCGTCCCGGAACGGGCCCCCGGTTACATCCTCCAGAGTTGGGCCGTACCGGCCGTTCGCGGCCCGGCTGACGCGACGAGAGACATCCATGACGAAGACGCGGATCGGCCTGCTGGTCGTCCTGTTCATGGCCCCGTGGGTGTTCCTGATCGGGGTCGGGAGCTACCACCTGTGGGACCGCGGGTGGCTGTTCTGGGCGTGGTGGCCGATGTTCCTGTGCTTCGGCCTATCGTACTACCTGGCCTACCGGTGGACCCGCCGGAAGGGGCTTTTCCCGCCGACCGACACCCCCCCCCCCAACTACTGGACCGAGCGGGACAAGGCCGCCTGGGAAAAGGTGACCGCGAAGGCCAGGGAGTACGACCAGATCACCCCCGAACTGCTCACCGACCCCCGGCACTACTCCGACCTCACGCTCGACCTCGCGACCCAGGTGGCGGCCGTCTACAACCCCGGCGGGGCGACCCCGTTCGACCACCTGACCATCCCGGAAGTCCTGGCCTGCGCCGAACTCGTCGCGGCCGACCTCGACGAGCTGGTGCAGAAGTACATCCCCGGCGTCCACATGCTCCGCGTCCGGGACTACAAGATGGCCCGGAAGGCGGCCGACTGGTACAAGACCGGGCAGAACGTGTACTGGGCGGCGGCGACGGTCCTGAACCCGATCGAGGTCGGGGTCCGCTGGATCGCCTCGCGGTACGCCCTCGGCGGGATGCTCGACAGACTCCAAGGGAACATCCTGCTCTGGTTCCACACGACGTTCGTCCACCAGCTCGGCCGATACCTGATCGAGATGAACAGCGGCCGGCTGAAGGTCGGGGTGAAGCGGTATCGCGAGATCCTCAAGGCCCACCAGGAACCGCCGGTCGAGCCCCCCCCTCCGGCCCCGCCCGACACGCCCGCCCCGGCCACCGCACTCGCCGTGCGGCCGATCGGAATCGCCGTCCTCGGGCCGGTGAAGGCCGGGAAATCCAGTCTCGTCAACGCCCTGCTCGGGAAGCAGGCGGCGACCGTGGACACGCTCCCGGTCCCGCACATCGGGGTGCGGTACAACCTGACGCTCGCCGGCGGGCAGCCGGTGTCCGTGCTGGACACCGCGGGGTACGGGCAGGAGGGGGCGAACGACGCCGAGTTCGCCGCCGCCGCCGAGGCCGCGAAGGACGCCGACCTGATCCTGTTCGTCACCCAGGCGACCAACCCCGGCCGGCGGCCGGACGTGGACCTGCTCGACCGGCTGAGGGCGTGGTTCGCCGCCCACCCGCAGCTGAAACTCCCGAACGTGGTGGCGGTGGTCAACCAGATCGATCTGCTCAGCCCGAAGGCCGAATGGAGCCCGCCCTACAACTGGCAGACCGGGACCCGGCGGAAGGAAGTCACCATCCGGGAGTGTGTCGGGGTGGTGAAGGACCAGCTCGGCGACCGGGTGGTAGACGTGGTCCCCGTGTGCGCCCGGGAGGGCGAAACGTTCGGGATCATCGAGGGACTGGTCCCGGCGATCGCCCAGCAACTCGACGACGCCCGCGGGTCCGCGATGCTGAAGGCGTTCGACGCGGAGGGGTCGGCCGACCAGTACCAGCGGCTCGGCCGCCAGCTGCTCGAGGGCGGCCGCAAGGCGCTCGGGATTCTCTGGCAGAACCTGAAGAAGTAATTATGTACAAATAATTGGCAAACTAATTAATCAATATGCAAAGTGATTATCGCGACGAGACAGAGGCCCCGCTCGGTACTGGTTTTCTTCCTGTTTTCCTGCCCATCTCATCGGGCTTTTTCCCCGATCGCCTCCTGTAACCGCCGGATCTGCTCGGCCATCGGTCGGGGAGCGGAGGGGGTCTCCTTTCCCTTCTCGCCGGCCACCTTGAGCCACACGAACACCGGCCCGTCACCCGTCAGGGACTCGGCCGCGCCGGTCTTCCAGCTGTCGAGCGTGTCGAACGAATAGACCCGCCCAACCCCGGCCCCGCGGGCGATCGTGGCGAAGTCGGTGCGGCCGGCCCCGGCCACCGGTTGCCCCCCGGTCACCTCGTACAGCCCGTTGTCGATGAGCACGACGTACAGCGGCACCCGGTACTGCGCGGCCGTGACCAGACACCCGAGGTTCATCAGGAGCCCGCCGTCACCGGTCAGGACGACGACCCCGAGCCCCGGTTTTGCCAGACAGAGCCCGAGCCCGAGCGGGACGCCCTGGCCCATGCTCGACGGGAGATAGTGGAAGTCGCGGGGGGAATCCGAGAGCGCCGGCCACAGCCCGACCGAGCCCATCGTGGTGATGACGACGTGATCCCGACGATGGGCGGCGAGTACCTCGAGCGCTTCGCTGTGGGTCATCATGGTCTCGCCCTCTCGCAGTAGGCCCTCGGCCGGCAACAATGGGTTCGGCTTTCTGTCTTGTGGCACGGGTCTCCAGACCTGTGCAGCTACACAGGCCTGGAGACCTGCGCCACGAAGGAACAAGCCAACCCCGCAGCCGTCTCACTCCGCCCACAGGATCAGGCCCGGGCCGGGCCGCCCGCGCAGCTGCCCGACCACGCCCGCCAGGGCCTCGGGGGTGTGGGTGGCCGGGTCGAACCAGTCGAACGGCAACTCCCAGGCCGAGACAACCTTCTCCGCGTAGTGCGGGCAGTTGTCGGCGGTCTTGCCCATCCGGAATGCCCGCCAGCTCCGTACCCCGACGATCATCTTGAGCGGCAATTTCAGGTCGTGGGCGACGTTCCGGACCGCGTCCCCGGCCTCGAAGAACCCGGTACACTGCATCGCGACCAGTGGGTTCGCCCCGCCGAGCATCAGCCCGGCCGCAATGCCCACCGCCTCTCCCTCCCGGCAGGGGCGGATCGGGGCCAGCCGCGACCCCGCCAGCTCTTCCTCCCACGTCCCGAGGTGGCTGTCCGGCACCCAGACGAGATGTGTGAATCCGGCCGCCTCGAACGCGCCGACCACCGCCTGGCCGTCGGTCATGGTTGGTCCTCCAGGCAACCCAGCTGCCGCGCGATCCCCTTCAGGATCTCCCGGTCGCTCTCCGGCCGGGTCGGGCTCCTGGGGTGGGTGGCGTCGCACCCGATCCACCCGCGGAGCTTCAGGAACATCGCCGCGGAGTGCTTGTAGGCCGGGACCGGGTCGCGGAACGCCAGGAACCCGAGGTACTGGAGGGCGTCGTTCAGCTCGTAGAAGCGAGGGTCGCCGTGGTACCAGTACTTGTCGCGCCGAGCGAACAGGTCCGGGGCGAACGTGCTCAGCCCGAGCAGGTAGTCGCTCCCGTACATCACCATGTCGATCGCGAGGTCGTTCCCGGTCAGCACCTTGAAGTCCGGCCGGAGGTCATCACGCATGCGAATTCGTTGCCATTCGGCTTCGCGGCTCAAAGATGAGTGCTTCGCCCCCATGCACTTTTTCACACCGAGCAGCTGGCGGTAGACGTCGAGCGAGTAAACCTTCCCGAACGGGGCGAACATCGTCCCCAGCTCGAACCCGATGAACCCGTCGCAGTTGCGGCCGATCGCCTCGTAGGCGGCGATCAGTTCGTCGTCCGGCAGCCCGGTCAGCCCGTGGCTCTGGACGATCACCGGCACCCCGCCCCGGCGCACGATCTCCGCGATCGCCCGCCGGTATGCATCCAGGTTGAACGGGTCGCCGGGCCGATCCCGGACGAACGCCCCGGCCACGAACGGGTGTCGGTCGAGAACGCTTCGCGTGGTGTCGAGGACCCCGAGCCGGGTCTCTTCGTCGATCAGATTGCCGAACCCGGTGTCCATGTTCACTGCCGGGATCAGGTGGGCCGCGGCCGTCCGGTCGACGTGCTCGGCGAAGGCGGTCCCGTCGATTTGACCTGACTCGGTGAACGGGAGCAGAACGGCCGACATCCCCGTGATCTCGCGGCGGGGACGAAGCATCGCGATCGGGTCGACGGGTGGCGGGGTCATGGCACCGATGGGTCGCAGACGGGGCGGGGCGGCAGAACGCGCCCGGACGATTCGGTCTCACAGACAGGATATGGGAAGAGCCGACTTTCACCGCCTTCAGGCCCTCCGCATCGACCCCGGAACAGCATACCTAGCTCCCCCCTTGGCCGCGGTTCCCAGCCGGGCGCCTGCCAATTTCGCTCCAGCTCCTCCCACCGACCCCTGCCACAATGACACCAGCGGAGGCTATCCCCTCCTCTTGATGTTCACTAAGCTAATGCTCCTTTTACTCTTATGTCGCCAGGCCCGTCCGGCACACCGATTGCTTACGACCCCGGTACCGCATTCGTTCCGTGCCACTGAAGGAGACTCGCGGATGGGAGCCAAGCAACTCTCTTACGCCGACGACGCCCGCCAGAAGCTGCTCACCGGAGCCAGCAAACTCGCCCGGGCCGTCCGCTCCACCCTCGGCCCCCGTGGACGTAACGCCGTCCTCGACAAGGGCTGGGGCAGCCCGACCGTCACCAAGGACGGCGTCACTGTCGCCGAGGACATCGAGCTGACCGACCCGTTCGAGAACATGGGCGCCCAGCTCGTCAAGGAGGCCGCCAGCAAGACCTCCGACATCGCCGGCGACGGCACCACCACCGCCACCGTCCTCGCCGAGTACATCTTCCGCGAGGGGCTCCGCGGGATCGCCGGCGGGCACGACCCGATGGCCCTCGTCCGCGGCATCCAGAAGGGCGTCGACAAGGTCGTCGACGAGCTCCACAAGCTCGCCGACCCGATCGACCCGAAAGACAACAAGGCGATTACCGAGGTCGCCACGATCGCCGCGAACAACGACAAGGAGATCGGCCAGAAGCTCGCCGAGGCGATGAAGAAGGTCGGGGCCACCAACGGCGTCATCACCGTCGAGGAAGGCAAGACCGCCGACACCCAGGTGACCGTCGTCCAGGGCATGCAGTTCGACCGCGGCTACCTCTCCCCCCACTTCGTGAACAACCAGGAGAGCGTGACCTGCGAGTTCGAGAACCCGTACATCCTCATCTACGAGGAGAAGATCAGCTCGGTCAAGACCCTCATCCCGCTCCTGGAGTGGGCCAGCAAGCAGAAGGAACCGCTCCTGCTGATCGCCGAGGACTTCGAGGGCGAGGCCCTGGCCACCCTGGTGCTGAACAAGCTCAAGGGCGTCCTCCAGGTGTGCGCGGTCAAGGCCCCCGGGTACGGCGACCGGCGGAAGGCGATGCTCGAAGACATCGCCGTGCTCACCGGCGGGAAGGCGATCTTCAAGGACCTCGGGGTCCAGCTCGACGCCGTGACCGCCGGCCCGAAGGGCGAGCAGGTGCCCACCGTCGTGAGCTACCTCGGGCGGGCCAAGAAGGTGAAGATCGACGCCGAGAACACGACCATCACCGAGGGCCGGGGCAAGCAGAAGGACATCGAGGGCCGGGCCGAGCTGATCCGTAAGGAGATCGAGAAGACGGACAGCGAGTACGACCGGGAGAAGCTCCAGGAACGGCTCGCGAAACTGGCCGGCGGGGTCGCGGTGATCAAGGTCGGCGGGGCGACCGAGACCGCGATGAAGGAGCGGAAGGCGCTCTACGAGGACGCCCTGCACGCGACCCGGGCGGCCATCGCCGAGGGGATCGTCCCGGGCGGCGGGGTGGCCCTGCTGAGCGCCCGGAAGGCCCTCGAAAAGGGGATGAAGGCCGAGGGGGACGAGGCCCAGGGGCTGGCCGTGCTGTACAACGCCCTGGCCATGCCCTGCCGGCTGATCGCCGAGAACGCCGGCCAGGACGGGACCGTCGTGGTCGCCAAGATCCTCAAGGCGAAGGACAAAAACTTCGGGTACAACGCGGACACGGACGAGTACGAGAACCTGCGGACGGCCGGGGTCATCGACCCGGTCAAGGTGACCCGCAGCGCCCTCCAGAATGGGGCGAGCGTCGCCGCCCTGCTGCTCACCACCGAGGCCATGATCGCCGACATCCCCGAGCCGAAGAAGGCCGGCGGTGACCACCACGATCACGACCACGGCGGTGGCATGGGAGGAATGGGCGGGATGGGTGGCATGGGCGGGATGGGTGGCATGGGCGGGATGGGCGGGATGATGTAGGCAGTCGTCCTTAGTCCCTGGTCCTTGGTCCTTCGCTGAAGCCCGGCCGGGTCTCAGGACTGAGGACCAAGGACGGTCTCATACACCAACAACCTCACCGAACACACGCAACGGTCGAACATCCCAGGAGCATACGGAAATGGCCAAGAAAGCAGCTGAGTCGACCCTGTCCCTCCGCCCGCTCGACGACCGCGTCGTGGTGGAGCCGCTGGAGGCCGAGGAGAAGACGAGCGGCGGGATCCTCCTGCCCGACACCGCCAAGCAGAAGCCGCAGCAGGGCAAGGTGATCGCCGTCGGCCCCGGCAAGCTGTCCGAGAAGGGCGAGCGGACCCTCGTGGCCGTGAAGGTCGGGGACACCGTCCTGTTCGGCAAGTACAGCGGGTCGGACGTGGAGGTGAGCGGCAAGGAACTGAAGATCCTCCGCGAGAGCGACATCCTGGCGAAAGTGGCGAAGTGAGTTGAAACCAAGCCTCACACGAAGCCGCAAAGTGGGTTCAAAACAAGATCTCACGCAAAGTCGCAAAGACGCAAAGATCGAGAATGAAGACTTCAAATTGATTCTCTCTTCGCGTCTTTGCGACTTTGCGTGAGCCATTCTGGCATTCCTACCGGAGACACCCGAACATGGCGAAGCAACTTCTCTACACCGACGACGCCCGGAAGAAGCTCCTGTCCGGGGCCGAGAAACTGGCCCACGCGGTCGGCATCACCCTCGGGCCGACCGGGCGCAACGTCATTATCGACAAGTCGTTCGGCGGGCCGACCGTCACCAAGGACGGGGTCACGGTCTCCAAGGAGATCGACCTCCCCGACCCGTTCGAGAACATGGGCGCGAAGCTGGTGAACGCGGTCGCCCAGAAGACCAGCGACACCGCGGGCGACGGCACCACCACCGCCACCATCCTCGCCCTGGCGATCTACCAGGAAGGGCTCCGGCACACCTCCGTCGGCGGCAACCCGATGACCGTCAAGCGGGGCATCGACAAGGCCGTGACCAAGGCCGTCGAGCACCTCGAATCCCACCTGACCAAGAAGCTCTCCAAGAAGGAAGAGATGCAGCAGGTGGCCTCGATCTCCGCGAACAACGACCCGGAGATCGGGAACCTGATGGCCAACGCGTTCGAGAAGGTCGGGAAGGACGGGGTGATCACCGTCGAGGAGGGCAAGACCTCCAAGACCGAGCTCGACTTCGTCGAGGGGATGCAGTTCGACAAGGGGTACATCTCTCCCTACTTCGCCGTCAACAACCCGGAGCTGAAGTGGGAGCAGGAGAACGTCCTGGTCCTTCTGTATGAGAAGAAGCTGGCCAACGTCCGCGAGTTCCTCCCGCTCCTGGAGAAGGTCGCCCAGGCCCGCCGGCCGCTGCTCATCATCGCCGAGGACGTGGAGAGCGAAGCCCTGGCGATGCTGGTGGTGAACACCCTCAAGGGGCTGATCCAGGTGTGCGCGGTCAAGGCCCCGGGGTTCGGCGACCGCCGCAAGGCGATGATGGAAGACATCGCCGTGCTCACCGGCGGGACGTTCATCAGCGAGGACCGGGGGATCAAGCTGGAGAACGTCACCCTGGAGATGTTGGGCACGGCCAACCGGGTGTCGGTCGAGAAGGAGAACACCACGATCGTCGTCGAGCCGGACAAGAAGCGGAAGGAGGCCATCGAGCAGCGGGTCCGGACGATCCGCACCCAGATGGACCAGACCGAGAGCGAGTACGACAAGGAGAAGTTCAGCGAGCGGCTGGCGAAGCTGGTCGGCGGGGTCGCGATCATCAAGGTCGGGGCCGCGACCGAGGCCGAAATGAAGCAGACCAAGGGCCGGGTCGAGGACGCCCTGCACGCCACCCGGGCGGCGGTGGCCGAGGGGATCGTCCCCGGCGGCGGGACGGCGCTCCTGCGGTGCGTCCCGGTGGTCGAGGAGCTGGGCGAGAAGCTCAAGGGGGACGAGCGGATCGGGGCCGAGATCGTCGCCCGGGCGCTGACCAAGCCGATCCGGACGATCGCCGAGAACTGCGGCAAGGACGGGGCGGTGATCGCCGACGAGGTCCTGACCCGGGGCGAAAAGAACCCGAACACCGGGTACGATGCGAACAAGGACGAGTTCGTCGACATGCTCAAGGCCGGGATCATCGACCCGTTGCGGGTCACCCGCAGCGCCCTGCAAAACGCCGCCAGCATCGCCGGGCTGATGCTCACCACCGAGGTGATGGTCACCAAGATCGACGAGGACGACAAGAGGTCGAAGGTGACCGGCTCGATCGCCTGAGCAGTGGGCAGTGGGCAGTGGCCGGCGGGCAGTAGCGCGGGGACCACCCCGCGTTCACCGTCCGCCGGCCACGCCGTATGATGGGTATCGTGTCGTTCCTTGCCCACTGCCTCCTGCCCATTCACCACTGCTATGGCTAAGCGGGATTACTACGAGGTTCTGGGCGTCGCCCGGACGGCGACCGAGGTGGAGATCACCAAGGCGTACCGCAAGCTGGCAATGCAGCACCACCCCGACCGGAACGTCGGGGACGCCGAGGCCGAGGTCCGGTTCAAGGAAGTGACGGAGGCCTACGAGATCCTCCGCGACCCGCCCAAGCGGGAGGTGTACGACCGGCACGGGCACGCCGGCCTGTCCGGGATGGGGGCGGGCGGCGGGGGCGACCCCCGCAGCGCGTTCCACGACCTGTTCGACGACCTGCTCGGGAGCTTCTTCGGCGGGGGCGGCGGGGGGGGGCGGCGGCAGTCCCGGGGCGGCCCGCGGCCCGGCCGGGACATCCAGGCCGTCCTCGACATCGACCTGGTCGAGGCCGCGACCGGGGTGAAGAAGACGCAGACCGTCCCCCGCGAGGAGGTCTGCCGGGACTGCGCCGGGAACGGGTCGAAGCCGGGCACCCGGCCGGCCGTCTGCCGGCGGTGCGGCGGGCAGGGGGCGGTGATCCTGAACCAGGGGTTCATCTCCGTCCAGCAGACGTGCCGGGCGTGCGACGGCCGCGGGCACGTGATTACCGACCCGTGCGGGACCTGCCGGGGGAACGGCCGGGTCGAGGTCCGGCGGACGATCGAGATCGAGATCCCGCCGGGGGTCGACACCGGGAACCGCATCCGGTACGCGGGCGAGGGCGACGCCGGCGACCCGGGGGCCCCGCGGGGCGACATGGAGTTCGTCATCCGGGTGCGGGACCACAAGTTCTTCCACCGCGACGGGCACAACCTCCTCTGCCAGTGGCCGATCACGTTCGCCCGGGCGGCACTGGGCGGGCCGATCGAGATCACCACGCTCACCGGGCAGAAGGTGACGTACGAGCTGGCCTCGGGCATCCAGACGAACGAGGTAATCCGGCTCGCCGGGCACGGGATGCCGAACCCGCGGGGCGGGCGGAAGGGCGATCTGCTCGTCCAGGTGGTGGTCGAGACGCCGACGAACCTGACCCCCGAGCAGGACCAGCTGTTCCGCAAGCTCGCGGAGATGGAGAAGACGCCGGTCCCCGGGCCGCGGAAAGGGTTTTTCGGCAAACTGAAGGATCTCTTCGCCGGCGACAACCATCCAACTGACCAGAAGTAGGACGCCCTGAGGGCGCCCGCCACGAACGTAACCGAACGGTCCCCGAGATGCCCGACACCCCGAATACGAACACGCCCGCCGACCCAACGGCCGCCGAGCTCGACGCCACCCGGGCGAAGCTGGACGCGGCCGAACGGGAACTGAGCAACTACAAGCTCCGGCTCGCCGACTACGAAAACGCCCGCCGGCGGCTCCTCCAGGCCGCCGAGACGGAGCGGAAGTACGTCTACGAGCCGCTCGCGAAGGACCTGCTCACCGCCCTCGACAACCTGGACCGGGCCCTGGACGCGGCGAAAAAGGCCGGGGACAACGGTCCGCTGGTGACCGGGGTGTCGGCGACCGCGAGCCAGTTCCTCGACGTCCTCCGCCGGTACGGGGTGACCCGCATCGAGTGCGGCCCCGGGACGACGTTCGACCCGAACCGACACGAGGCGGTGATGCAGCAGCCGACTGCCGACTTCGAGCCCGGCCAGGTGGTCCAGGTGGTCCAGCAGGGGTTCCTGCTCCACGACCGGGTCCTGCGGCCCGCCACGGTGACCGTCGCGGCCGCCAAGGCCGAGTAGTTTCAAGTTCCAGGTTCCATGCTCCAAGTTGATCGGGAATCTGGATCGTGGGGGTTTTCAACTTCGAACTTGAAACCTGCAACGCGGAACCAAGCGAATGCCAACATACGATTACGAGTGCCGGGCCTGCGGCCACCGGTTCGAGGAACTTCAGTCGTTCTCCGAACCGCCACTGACCAAGTGCCCGGCGTGCAAGAAGAACAAGCTCGAACGCCTCTTCGGGGGCGGAGGGGCGATCATCTTCAAGGGGTCGGGGTTCTACGAGACCGACTACCGCCGGGCCGGCGACGTCAAGACGAACGGCGACGCCAAGACGAACGGCACCGCGGACGCGGACACGGGAGCGGCCAAGACGGAGACCAAAGCCGAGACGAAATCGGAATCGGCCAACTCGTCCGCCGACACGTCCGCTCCCGCGGGCGGGAGCGGATCGGCCGGAAAGTCGGGAAGCAAGGGGAGCGCCAAGAAGGGTAAGTGAGTGGGTGACATGGACAGGGCCGATCAGGTGGGGAATTCCCGAAGTCCTGGGCGGGCCGAACCGATGAGTAAGGTGCGGTGTCCGATCTGTGACGCGGCCATGCCCGGGAACCGACAGGACTACCCGGACTATCCGTTCTGCAGCCGCCGGTGCCGGATAATCGACCTCGGGCGGTGGCTCGGGGAAGAATACCGGGTCGCGGGGAAGGAGACCGGCGACGATCGTTCGACCCCCTCCGAAGGGGGAGAGGACGAGTCCGCCCGCTAAGCCGGCCGATCCTCCGGCCGATCTCAGATATTGGCAAGGCCCACCCGTCGCGACGGGTGGGCCTTGCCGTTTCTGAGTTGGTGGCCACGTCCGCCCGGGGTTAGAATTCACTCATTGCGGAATGCGGATTTCGGAATGTGGAATTAAAGGCAGACGAACCGGGCTTTCATCCCGCACTTCTTCAACGCAGAATGCGGAATCATATGTAGATGGGTTGGGTTTTCATTCCGAGAACCACGATCCGCATTGGACGATCGGCCCCGCGGTGCCCCGTGACGTTCCTCATCGACGGCTACAACCTGTTGCACGCGGTCGGGTTGGCGAGCCGCCGGTTCCCCCCGAAGGGGCTCGAACGCGCCCGCACCCGGTTCCTCGACTGGCTCGCCGACGCGATGCGCGAGCGTGACGACATCTTGCGGGTGGTGTTCGACGCCCAGAACGGCCCGCTACCGTCGTCCGAGTACGGCCACCGCGGGGTGCGGGTCCGGTTCGCCTACCGCCAGACGGCCGACGAGCTGATCGACGAGATGATCCACGCCGTACCGCACCCGGCGCGGGTGACGGTCGTTTCGAACGACGGCCAGGTGCAGGACGCCGGCCGCCGCCGCGGGTGCCCGGTACTCACCTGCCAGGAATTCGTGGACTGGCTGATCGACGACCACCCGGGCGCGGGCCCCCCGCCGCCCGAGGACGACAAGCCTGCGGCCGCCGCCACCCCGGCCGAGATGGCCGCGTGGCTGGAAGCGTTCTCCGTGCCCCGCACGAGTCCGAAACGCCGGCCGCGGTAGATCGTAACCTCTTGTGGCTTAAGGCCTCTTGTTCCTGTCCCACGAACCATCTCTCGAACCTTTCTCCTATCTCGTGCGTCATCCCGGTCATGGACGCCACTGATTCACAACCCGCCGGGCCCACGGTCTTCCTGGTCTTCGGCGACCTGCACGGGAAAATGCTGCCCGCGTTCCGGCTCGCCTCATGCTGGGCGAAGGACCACGGCCGTGTCGTCGCCGGTCTTCTCCAGGTCGGGGACATGGGATACTTCCCTGACCCCGCCCGGATCGACAAGGCGACGCTCCGGCACGCCGAGAAGGACCCACTCGAACTCGGAACGTTCGACGTCATCGAGCAAAACGAGCTCGCCGACCGGGTGTTCGACGACCCACTCTGCCCGCCCGGTCTTTGGTTCACGGCGGGCAACCACGAGGACTTCGACGCCCTCGACCAGCTCGCCCGGGAGAGCGGCCGGCAATCGGACTTCGCCGTCGATGCGTACGGCCACATCCGCGGAATCAAGGACGGGCAGGTCGTCGGCCTTCCCAGATCTTTTGAATCGTTTGGCGAACCCCTGATACCGGAGTCCGCTACGGGCGAGGGGCCGGCCGCCGGGCTCCACGTCGGGGCGGTCTGGGGAGTGGACGGGGCCGGGCCGAACGCCCGGCAGAACCTCCCGGAGCGGGGCTACATCTGGGAGAAGGCGGTGAATCAGCTGGTACACCGGGAGTTCGACGTGCTTCTCTCTCACGACGCCCCGGGGGACGCCCGGCGGGTGGGCTACGGGAGCAAGCTCCTCCGATGCCTGGTCGAGCTCGCCCAGCCGGCCTTCGCGTTCTTCGGCCACTACGGCGGAGACGGAGCCCGGTCTGGGGCCGACTTCGGCCCGACCGAGGTGTACCACATGGCCGGACTCGAACTCGGCGGCAAGGACGGGTGCCCGACTTCCGGCAGCGTCGGGGTTCTGGAGTGGGCAAATGGTTCCGGCAGCTTCAAATACGTTCCGGATGACTGGTTGAAGACGTTTACCCGGCACAACTGGAAGTGGCGATAACGTATGCACAGCCGCTACCCCGACTGTCGGGTGATTTCGGCCGCGAGGGAGGTTAGGCGAGCGGTAGGAAGAAGCAGACCGGAGATTCGTTCCGCTCGCCTCGTAGGGCACGCACTGCGTGCCGTTTCGCTTGCAAAATCCGGCACGGAGTGCGTGCCCTACGAGGCGGCTTGTCTCCCGTGTCCAGTCATTCTGCGGATCGTTTTACACCCGCGGAGGCTTTAGCCTCCGAGTGCCTGGGTCACTGATGTGGTGATGTTGGTGAGCAGCTGTTGGAGATTGACACCGGTGGAAGTCGTGTCGGTGCTGGGGTTGCTCGTTGAAAGAGACGAGGTCGGCGTAACCTGCCCCTGCTGGTTGTAGGTCCCCTGTCCGTGGTGGGCGTGGTGCGGCTGGAGTGCGGCCAGGTTCCCGCTGCTGGCCGCGTTCTGGAGCGTCGAAGCCAGGTTTGACAGGAGCTGGCTCTGGGCGCCGGTTGTCTGTTGGGCGGCGGACGTCAGCTGGTTCGCGACGTCGGAGAGCAGCTGTTTGAACTTCGCCGGGTCCTGGGATTGTAGCTGTTGCAGTTGGCCGAATAGCTGGCCGGCGCTGGAGATCTGCGCCTGGTCCCCTTTGGCCTTACCGGCCCGCTGAACGTTCCCATCTCCATCGGTATCGCCGCCGGCAGTCGTCGAAGCAACCCCCAGTGTTTGGGTCGCTTGCTGGGCTAAATTCACGGCCGTGTTGATGGACCCCGACGCGATTGCCCCGATCATGGAAAGCCTCTCCTGGCGAGTGGGGCGGACCGCTTCCCCACATTATGAACGACGGCGGCAAAAAAGTGACGTGCTTCTGTGAAAATAGAAGGACGCCCAGAGCATACAGCCCGACGCAAGTCCTTTATTTTCATGCATTCCGGGTGTAGCCCAGCAACATGACACCATTCTATAGCCCAGCCACATGCCGGGCTCTGTTCACCCGGTGGGGAAGATTCCAGAGCCTGGACCAGAGCGGGCAAAGTCGCTTCCGAGTGGTTGTCGAAATCCGGGCGTTGACCTGGCCGGGCTCGCCGGATCACCTTTTCGCGGGCGGCGTGTCTGGTCACCGCCGATGTCCCACTTCTCCCGAGGCACGCGCCCATGCGGAAGGAAGAACTCGACGGCGAGCAGGTGTTCGTGATCCACGACTTCCTCACCCCGGAGGAATGCCGGCACTACATCCGCGTGACCGAAGACGTGGGATACGCAGATGCCCCGATTACCACGCCGGCCGGGCCGATGATGGCGAAGGGAGTCAGGAATAACGAACGGGTGATGATCGACAACGTCGACTGGGCAAGGACTCTCCGGGAGCGGGCGAGGCCGTTCACCCCGTCGCCGTTTCAGGGACACTTCGCGGTCGGCCTGAACGAGCGATTCCGGTTCTACCGATACGACCCCGGCCAGACCTTCCGCCCGCATTCCGACGGCTCCTTCTCCCGGAACGACGAGCAGAGCCAGCTCACGTTCATGGTGTACCTGAACGGCGGGTGTGGAGGTGGCGAGACGATCATCTACATCCAGGACGACGGCCTGACTCTCCCGGACGGGGCCGAACTGCGGATCACGCCGGAGCCGGGCAAAGCCCTGGTGTTCTACCACCCTTTGTTGCACGAGGGCGCGCCGGTGACCGCCGGGCGGAAGTACGTGCTGCGGACGGACGTGATGTACCGGCTGGGGTAGCCGGGTCGTAAACTGCTCTCGTGGAGCGCATCACCCTCACCGCCGGCGGCCACCCCCGCGAATACCTGCTCTTCGTGCCCCCTCCGGCCCGCCCGGGTCGGCCGCCGCTCGTGATCTTCCTGCACGGGGCCGGCGGGTCGGCGGAGTGGGCCGACGGCGAAACCGGCTGGTCCGCACACGCCGCCCGCGAGGGGTTCGTCCTCGCCCTGCCCGACGCGCTCCCGCCCGACCCCGACAAGCCGACCAAGTTCCTCACTAACCCCCGCCGGTGGAATGACGGGTCGCCCGGCCCGACCGGGGAGCCCTCGACGGCGGACGACGTGGGGTTCCTCGCCGCGGTGATTGGTGACGCCATACTGCGGACCGATGCCGACCCCCGCCGCGTGTACCTGAGCGGATTCTCGAACGGGGCCGGGATGGCGTTCCGGGCTGCGGCCGAACTCGCCGACCAGCTGGCCGCCGTTGCCCCCGTTGCCGGCTACTGCCACATCCCGGACCCGAAGCCGGTCCGCCCGGTCCCGACGCTCTACCTGATCGGCAGTGCCGACCCGCTCGTCCCGCTGCGCGGCGGGGAGGTGCGGAGCCCGTGGCTGCACCGGCTCGTCCGCCGCCCGCCGGTCGCCGACACACTCGCCCGCTGGGCCAAAGCGATCGGGTGCGCGCCGGGGCCGGTCACCGAGTCGGATGCCGACGGGGTGCGGACGGACGCGTACCCGGGGCCGGTCGAGTTTCGGGCGGTCGTGGTCGAGGGACTCGGGCACCACTGGCCGGGCGGGAAGGGTCAGCTGAACCACAAGATCGGCGGCCCGCCGTCGGATAGAATCGACGCCACCGCCGAGGTGTGGCGGTTCTTCCGGAGACACGCCCTCTAGCCTCTCACCGAAACCCCACCGTCATGCGAACCGCGCTCGCCGCCGCCCTTCTCTTCTTCTCCTCCCCCGTCTTCGCCCTCGAACCGAAGGACGTGCTCGTGGTGGCGAACAAGAACGTCCCCGCGTCCCGCGAGGTGGCCGACCACTATCTCGCGAAGCGGGGCGTGCCGAAGGACAACCTCATCCTGCTCGACCTGCCGGCGGCCGAGGACATTAGCCGGGCGGACTTCGACAAGAAACTCGCCGGGCCGCTCCGGGAAGCACTCAAGGACCGGAAGGACGCCGCGAAGGTGATCCTCACCGTGTACGGCGTGCCGCTGCGGGTCGGGGGACAGGCACCCGGCCCGGAGGAGAAGAAGGAACTCGACGCGCTGATCCCGGAACTCGACGCGGCCCGCAAGAAGGTGGCCGATCTGGAGAAGGACAAGGCCGCCGAGCCGAAGGAGCTGGCCGAAGCCCGGTCGAAACGGGACGGGCTCGACGCCCGGCGGCGGCGGCTGTCGCACGACGAGAGTCACGCGGCCGTCGACAGCGAGCTGATGCTGCTCTGGTGGGGCACGTACCCGCTCGACCGGTGGGTGATGAACCCGCTGTACTTCCGGGCGTCGGAGCGGTATCGGAAGGCGTCCGCGCCGGTCGTCCTCACCGCCCGGCTCGACGGGCCGTCGCCGGAGGTCGCGAAACGGTTAGTCGACGACGCCGTCGCGGTCGAGGCGAAGGGGCTGAGCGGGCGCGTGGTCGTGGACGCCCGGGGGATCGGGTTCGACCCGAAGGGGACTGACGGCGGGTACGGGTACGCCGGGTACGACGAGTCGTTCCGCGAGACCGCGAAGCTGTTCGAGAAGACCGATCTGCCGGTGACGCTCGACGACAAGGGCGAACTGATCCCCGCCGGGACCGCAAAGGGAGTGGCGATCTACTGCGGGTGGTACTCGCTGGGGAACTTCGTGGACTCGAGCGAATTCGTGCCCGGGGCGGTGGCGTGGCACCTGGCGAGTTCCGAGGCGGTGACGCTCCGCGACCCGAAGAGCAAGCTGTGGTGCCCGAGCCTGCTCCGGAAGGGCGTGGCGGCGACGCTCGGGCCGGTGGCCGAGCCGTACACCGTCGGCTTCCCGAAGCCGGCCGAGTTCTTCGGCTTTCTGGCGACCGGCGAGTACAGCCTCGTCGAGTGCTACGGCCGGTCGATGCTGTTCTGCAGCTGGATGACGGTCCTGGTCGGCGACCCGCTGTACAACCCGTTCGCCAAGAACCCGAAGCTGAAGGTGGTGGACGTGGTGCCGAGCCCGAAGGGCGGGAAGAACGCGGCCCCGTGACCCGCTGCGGAAAATCCGAGACCCGCCCCGGCCGCACCAGGGCTCCCGCCCTGGGCTACGGACGAATGCCCCTCCGGGGCAAAGACGTCGGGTGGCATGTCCACGGCTTGGCGTGGACATGTGAAGAGCCGAACGTCAACACAGACCCCGGCGCTCGGCATCCGGTAACGTCTCGCCCATGACCACGCAAAGCCGTGGACATGCCACCCGGTTCTGCCGGCCGCGGTTCGCACAACGGGGGGCTAATGACCGCGGATCGCCAGACCGCTTGGTCAATGATTGCTTGTGCCAGCCCTTACTTCGCCCCGCGAAGTGTTTCCCCCAGCCTCCTCAGCCCCTCCTCGACCGACACCCGCGGCTCGTACCCGAGGTCGCGCCTGGCCGCCGAGATGTCGTACCAGTGCGAGGTGGACATCTGGTTCGCCACGAACCGGGTCATCGGCGGCTCGCCGGAGAGCCGGAAGACGCGGTACACCCACTCCAGCCCCCACCCGGCGAGACGGGCCTTCCACACCGACACCGTCCGCGCGACCGGCGGGAGCCCCGCTTCCGCCAGGACGCGGTCGATAAACCCCCACAGGTCGACCGGCTCGCCGTTCGAGATGAAGTACACCTTCCCCGCGGCGGGTGCCCTGCCGTCGAGGGCCTCCGCGGCGAGGACGTGGGCGTCGGCCGCGTTGTCGAGGTAGGTGACGTCGACCTTCACCGGCCGCGACCCGATGCGGCGGAGCGTGCCCTCCCGGGCGCGGGCGAGGACGCGGGGGATCAGGTGCGGGTCTCCCGGCCCCCAGATCAGATGGGGGCGGAGGGCGACCGTGGCGAGCTGCGGCCCGTTCGCGGCCAGGACCGCCTTCTCGGCGATGGCCTTCGTCTCGGGGTACGGGGCGTCGAAGTGCTTCGGGTACGGGACCGCCTCGGTCGCGCCCTCGAGGTCGCCGCCGCTGTGGACCACGCTCGGGGTCGAGGTGTGGACGAGCTTCCGCACCCCGTGCTTCTTGCACGCCGCGATCACGTTCTCGGTGCCGGTGACGTTGGTGGCGAAGAAGTCCGCGTACCGGCCCCAGACCCCGGCCTTCGCGGCGACGTGGAACACGACGTCCACCCCGGCGACGGCCCGCTCGACGGCCGCGGGATCGGACAGGTCGCCGAGGACCTGCTCGACCCCGAGTTCGTCCAGCCACGGGTAGGCGGTCCGGGTGAACGAACGGACCTCCCGCCCCCGCTGCCGGAGCAGCCGGACGACCGCCCCGCCGAGGAACCCGCCGCCGCCGGTGACCAGGGCCTTCATGTCGCAGCCCCCGAACCCGTGGGCGCCTGCATACGGGTGTTATCCCCGGGGTGCCACCGCTTGCCAAGCGTCTTGTCCGCCCAGACGGCCAGTTTCTCGCGGAAGATCTTCGAGTTGTGCCGGACGTCCACGGGGAAGCCCAGCCCGCCGTAGAGCAGGAACGTGCCGATCCGCCGGGTGTGCGAGAACTCGGCCGCCCGGGCCCGTAATCTCTGCTCGACCACAGGCCAGGTGGGGAACTTGTTCCCTTCCACGCAAAGCACCGGGTATGTCGCCCCGCCCCGGGTTACCCCGACCAGTGCTGTCCGACGGTAGGGGAACAGGGTGTTGAAAACGGGCTCGACCTGATCGGTGAACAGCGTTCCGTGGGGGGTCACGACCCGATGCGACTTCCGCCCACAGAACCACAGCCGGCCGAGGTCGTCGGTGTAGCCCACGTCGCCCATCCGGTGCAGGACATCGCCGGTCTTCGGGTCGCGAATCTTGGCTAGACGCGTCGCCTCCGGGCGGTTGAGGTACTGCTTCGTCACCACCGGCCCGCGGACCACGAACTCGCCGATCTCGCCCGGCGGCAGACAGCAGGACTCGTCCCACTCCGGGACCGGCTCGTCACCGATGGGGACGACGTACACCCGCATCCCGGCGACCGGCCGGCCGACGCAAACGCCCTTCCCCTGGTCGGTAAGGTACCGGGTTTCGGTGAGGATTTCGCGGCTACCGATGTTCGCGACCGGAAGGGCCTCCGTCGCCCCGTAGGGGGTGAAGACCTGAGCCCCGTCAGGAAGAATGGAGGCGAACCGTTCGATCGCCGGGGCCGACGCCGGGGCGCCGGCCGAAATGGCGCGGCGGAGCGACGGGAGCGAAGAACCTAACCCCCCAACCCCCTTCCCTGAAAAGGAAGGGGGAGTCAGAGCGGGGTCTTTCTCCCCTCCCTTCTTAGGGGAGGGGTTGGGGAGGGGTTGCATCCCGCCCCACTCGCCGAGCCGGCGGATCACCGCCGGGGACCCGAACAGGTTGGTCACTCCGAACTGCCGGATCTGGGCGACCGCCTTCCGCGGGTCGATCCGGGCCGGGCGGGTCGGGTCCATGTCGGGGATCACACAGGTCATCCCAAGGGCGGGACCGAAGAGCGCGAACAGCGGGAACGTACACAGGTCGATCTCGCCCGGCTCGATCCCGTAGGTCGCCTTCAGCATCCCGACCTGGGCGGCGAAGACCCCGTGCGGGTACACCGCCCCCTTCGCCACCCCGGTGCTGCCGCTGGTGAACAGGACCGCGGCGGTCTCGTCGGCGGAAATGTCCGGTGCCGGGAACGGTCCGCGGGCCGCGCCCGCCGCCCGGAGCTGCGACAGCGAGGTGTCGCAGAAGAACCGCCGCCGGCCGGCGTTCACCGTGGTCCGGACGGTCTTTCGGCCCCAGCCCAGGACGCGGCGGGCGAGGTGAGCCTTGGGGATGGCGACGAACGCCTCGGGTTCGGCCTCGGCGAGACACTTGCCCAGGTTCTTGACGCCCATCCCCGGGTCGATCAGTACCGGGACTGCCGCCACCTTGAACAGCGCGAAGGTGAGGGCGAAGAAGTCGGGCGAGGGCGGGACCATGAGCGCGGTGCGGGTGCCGCGGGCGATCCCGGCGGCGGTCAGCCCGTGGGCGACGGCGTCGCTGTCGGCGTGGAGCTGGGCGAACGTGACGGTGAGATGATCGCTCGGCCCGTGGGGCTTGACGCCGCGGACCGGGTAGTGGATCGCCACCCGGTCCGGCTCGGCGGCGGCCATCCGGGCCAGGTGCGACGCGACATTGAGAGGGGAGAGGGACATTGCGGGGTGTTGTAGGGCACGCACCGCGTGCCGTCTTCGTCGTAGATCGTGACGCGGGGCACGCGGTGCGTGCCCTGCGAGAAAGCCGATGTTCTCATTCCTCAGGAGGCCGTTCCGCCGCCCGGGCCTTGAGGGCGCCGGCCGGCTTGAACCGCACGACCCTCTTCGCCGGGATATCGATCCGCTCGCCGGTTCGCGGGTTGCGGGCCCGCCGTGCCTTCCAGAGGTATAACTCGAACACCCCGAACCCGTCGACCTCGGCCCGGCCATGTTTCAACAAGATTTCTGCCACCGTTTCGAATGCCCGACGGATCGCGTCCGACGAGAAATCGTGTGTGGTCATGACGGTCACCGGATCGGGTGCTTCGCCAGGAACTCCCGCACCCGCATGATAACCTCGTCCCCGGCGTCTTCGAGCAGGTAGTGCCCGCAGTCCGGCCAGGTGTGCGTTTCCGCGTGCGGGAAGTGCCGTTGCCAGTCCGCGAGGAAGTGCCGGTCGAACACGAAGTCCCGCATGCCCCAGAGGAGGAGCGTGGGCACGGCCCGGAAGTTCGCGAGCGACGCTTCGGTGGCGCTCACGATGTCGTACCCGGGGTCGGCCGGCGCGAGCGGGATCGTCTGGACGAACTTCAGCACCGCGACCCGGTGTTCGGGCGTGTCGTACGGCATCAGGTACATCCGCCGCACGTCGTCCGGGAGGCTCTTGCGGGTGACGCACCACCGCGCGGCGAGCCGGCAGAAGGCGTTCTTCTTGAGAATCAGCCACGCGCCGAGCCTGGTATTCCGGCCGAGCCGGAGCGCCCACGGGAACGGCTTCGCCTTCGGCAAATGGAACGCCCCGGTGTTCGACACCACCAGCCGGTTGATCCGCTCCGGGTGCCGGGCCGCGAACCCCATCCCGATCATCCCGCCCCAGTCGTGCAGGACGAGCGTCAGGTTCTCCCGCAGCCCGAGGTGGTCGAGCAGGGCTTCGAGGTCGTCGACCCGCGACTTCAGGGAGTAGTCGTAGAGCGCTTCCGCCGGCTTGTCGGAGAGCCCGCACCCGATGTGATCGGGCGCGACGCAGCGGTACGAGTCGCGGAGGGCGAGGACGAGGTTGCGGTAGTAGAAGCTCCAGGTCGGGTTCCCGTGGAGCATGACCACCGGGTCGCCGGCGCCCTCGTCGAGGTAGTTCAGGGCGAGGGTGCTCCGGCCGAGCCGGTCGGGGCGGTGGAAGACATGGCTCCGGTCGCCGGTCTCGGTCCGGAAGGGATACAGGTGCCGGAAACCCGGCTCGGCGAACGGCCCGATCGACGTGGTGGTCACTATTCCGAAGCCCCGGCGAGCGGGGGGCGTGAGCCCCCCGAGACAACGATACCGCTCCCGACAGGCCGACGGGAACTCGGGGGCTCACGCCCCCCGCTCGCCGTCACCATTCGATCCCGAGCATCATGCAGTTCAGGCCGCTGCCGATCCCGAGCCACCCGACCCGGTCGCCGGGGTTCAGGAACTCCCGCTCCTCGGCCAGGGCGGCGGTCAGCGGGAGTGAGACGGTCCCCATGTTGCCCAGGAACGGGAACGTGCTGAAATCCTTCTCCGGGGCGATCCCGAGGGCCTTCAACACCGCGTCCCGGTGCCCGGACCCGACCTGGTGGCAGATCACCTTGTCCAGGTGGTCCGGCCGCCACCCGAACTTCGTCAGGAACGCGCTCCAGGTCCGGTGGCCGAGGTCGACCCCGTGCTTGAGGACCTCGCCCGCGTGCGTCTCCATGAACGGGATCATCACGTGCCGCAGGCCGAGGTCGAGCCCCTGGCGGAACAGGGCGGTCGCCCCGGCGGCCAGGTCGTGCCCGCGGTCGATCCCCTTCTGGACCAGGGCCCCGGCGTTCACCCCGAGCACCTTCCCGACCGCCCCAACAGCTCCGACCGCCCCGGCCGCGGCCGGGAGGATCGACTGCAACCCCCACCGGCAGAGGTTGTGGTGCTGCGGGGCGTTCTTGGTCACCCCGCCGATCAGCCGCCGCCGCTTCGCCCGCGACAGCTCCTCGCCGACCACCAACACCGCCACCGCCCCGGACCCGCCCGTGAGCGTCGCCACGGACTCGACGAACAGCTCCCGCGACTTCGTCCGGACCATCCGCTCGATCGTGTTCTCGTTGATCTCCCGGGCGGTCTCCGCGGATACCACCAGCCCGGCCCGGGCCTGCCCGAGTTCGATCCGGTTCGCCACGTCGACGACGCCGTTCAGCACTCCCAGGCAGGCGTTGCTGACGTCGTAGATCGCGGCGTCCGGGTTGATCTTCAGCCGGTGGGCGACGGCGCAGGCCGTGGCCGGCTCGAAGTTCTCGCGGCACACCCCGGCGTAGATGAGGACGTCGATTTCGTCGGGGGTGATGTCGGCGGCGGCGAGCGCCTTCGTCCCCGCCGCGGCGGCCCCCTGGGAGATGGGGTAGTTCGGCTCCCACCACCGCCGCTCGCTGATCCCGGTGAGCAGCTCCAGCTGCCCCGGCCGCATCCCCATGGACTGGTAGACCGGGCCGAGCCGGGACTCCAGCTCGGCGGTGGACACCACCACCGGAGCGAGTTCGTACCCGATCGACTCGATATGGACGCGGGAGTAGTGCATAGGCGCGAGTTCGGCAACGTCCGGTGTTGGCCGCCGCCCCGGGATCGGGCCGCGGGTCCTCCGGACTACTCTAGGGTAAAGTCGGTCATCTGGTAGATGACCCGCCCGTCTACCGTGAGGAACCCGTTCGCGGTCAGGCGGCGGGCGGCGGCGTCGACCCCGGTCACCTCCAGCACCACCGTCACTTCCTTGTCGCGCGGGACCACCTGACCGCGGTAGCTCCACGCGTGCGGGCGGTTCAGGGCCACGGTCTGCCACCCCCCCGCCGGCGGCTCGCCCCACCGCTTCCAGGCCACATACTTGAGCAATTGCAGGAACGATTCCAGCCCAAGTGACCCGGGCCAGACCGGGTCCTGGTAAAAGTGGGCCTTGAAGAACCACGCGGCGGGGTCGACGGCGATCCGGCCGACGGCCAGCCCGAGCCCCTTCGCCCCGCCGTCGGGCAGGTACGTCTCGACCCGGTCCACCATCCGCATCATCGGGGCCGGGAACGGCGGGTCGTGCGGGAGCTCGCCCCGGTCGGCCCGGGCCACGTCGGCCCCACTCGGCCACGGCACCTTCGCGTCGCGGATGCCGACCTGGGTGGCGAGCTGGGACTTCGAGAAGAACCCGAAGTAGGTCGTCCCCTCGTACACCGTCCCGGCCCGACTGGTGACTCGCATGTCGTAGTGCTGGATGATCATCCCGGCCGACTTCGACACGCTGGTCATCTTCGCCGCCACGGTCAACGTCCCGGTGTCGGGGGTGACCGGGAGGACCTGGGTCGCCTTGCCGCCGAGGTTGCGGAACGACAGGTCCTCCGGGCTGGTGAGGGCCGACCCGCAGTAGGCGGCGAGCCACCCGCACGGCTGGAGGGCTATCTCCAACAGGACACTGAACGGCATTTTCTCGGCCCGGTTCTCCGCGAAATACCACGCGTCCGGCGGGACGTCGTACTCGACCTCGCAGGCCGCCCCGGCCCGGAGCACGAACGGCTCCCCGGTCACGGCGGTGACCCGGTCCATGAACTGAAACGGCGGGCCGGGTAGCCGGGCGATGGCACGTTCGGCGTCGAACACCCGGTACGGCTCGCCGAACGCCTCCGACGGGTTCCCGTTCGAGAACGCGAGGATCGACGCGCGGTCGTAGAGGACGGGCTTGGGGCCTGCGGGCAACCCCTCCCCCGGCCACTCCCCTAAAAAGGGAGGGGAGGAAGATCCGATTCCGGCTCCCCCTTCCTTTCCAGGGAAGGGGGTTGGGGGGTTAGGTTCTTCGCGGCCCGCCCAGATCTCCTCCAGCCGCTCGCGGGAGAGTCCCGTCATCCGGAGCGCCATGTTCGTGATTTCGACGATCGGCTTGCCGTCGGCGGACATCAGGGCGTCGGCGAGGCAGTACGGCTCCGGCCGGAAACCGAGTTCCTTCACCGTCACCTCGTAGGTCACCGTCTTCGTGGCGGCGGTCACCTGCCCGCGGCACTTCAGCCGGCTGTTCACCCCCGGCACCGGCTCGTACGCCACCTCCCCGGCCTCCCCCACCCACCCCATCCGCATGAGGAAGATGCGGAGGGTGTGCAGGCAGCACTCGTACATGAGTGTGCCGGGCATCACCATGTCGTCGACGAAGTGGCAGGTCAGGAACCAGTCGGCCGGGTGGATGTCGAACTCGGCCCGGACCAGCCCGATCCCGAACCGCCCGCCGGTCGGGTCGACGAGCGGGACGCGGTCGACGAGCCTGAGCATCCCGCCCGGCAGCGGGACCGGGGTGCGGAGCGCGGGGGCGAAGCCCGGGCCGAACGCGGCCCCGAGGTCGCCCCGCCGGAGCGCCTCCACCTGCCCGGCGGCGAGCGAACATTCCTGCTGCGCCACGAGATCGCGCCAGTCGGCGGGCCGCTTGCCCGCCAGCTGTTCCCGGTCGAGGGCGGTCTGGACGATCCCGCGGCCGGCGGCGAGCGCTTCCGCCGTGAAGAACCCGGCCACCCCGTTCCGCATGGTGATGAACGGCTCGCCGTTCACCGTGCCGTCGAACCGGAACCGGAACAGCCACGCGTCGCCCTGCCGGACGAACTCGTCGATGCGGATATCGTAGACCGCCGTCTCCCCGACCCGCGGCAGCCCGCGGTGGAAGCTGACGACGGCGTCGAGCAGGCGGTAGACCGCGAGCCCGCGGGTCTGGAAGTCAATCCCGAGGAACGCGGAGAGGAACAGGTCGGCCTGCCCGGCCTCGACCGAGACTGCGGTCGGGATGCGGCCGGCTTCGAGGTACCAGCGGTCCGGGCGGACGGCGTGTTCGGTGACCACCCGGCCGGGCCGCATCGACCGCGGCTCGCCCTCGATCAGGGTGATGCGGTCGACGAGCTGGAGCGGACCGTCGGGGAGGCGGACCCGGGTCGGGAAGGTGTCCACCTCGGCGAACAGCGGGCCGAGCGCGTCGGCGATCTTGCCGGCGGCGAACGCACAACATTGCTCGAAGGTGAGCGCGCGGGGAGTCGTATTTTCCGGGCGGGCGGGGGGCGTGAGCCCCCCGAGTGAACCCACCCACCCACCGGTTATGTGGCCCGGACTCGGGGGGCTCACGCGATCCGGACTCGGGGGGCTCATGCGATCCGGACTCGGGGGGCTCATGCCCCCCGCTCGCCAAGAACCTTCCCCGCCCTGCGACCACGCCTCCAGGAGTGCCGTCTGGAACCGGATCACCCCGGCGGCGGACTCCATCAGCTGTTGGTTCACCCGCAGGAACGTCTCCTGGGCCTGCATCGTCGCGATTTGCACGTCACACGCGGCCTCGATAGCCGGGGCAAGGCCCGGGAACCTGTCGAGGCGAGCAGCGGGGGCAACGGCCGGCGGTTCGTACGACGCCCCGTCGTCACCGTTCGTCGGGTACTCCGGGACGGCGGCGGACACGGGCTCGGGTGCGACCACCGCCGGCGCGGGCGTCGGCTCGGGCACGATCGGCTTCGGCGTCGCGTCGGGGGGTGAGACGGGCCGGCTTCCGACCGGGACGACCACCGTCAGCCCGGGCCGCGGCCCCGGCTCGCGGTGGCCGACGCACAGCGTCTCGCGGCCGTACAGCGCACCAAGGTCGACCGGGACGCGCTCGGCGGCGAGGGCCGCCACCAGCCGAAGAATCTGCGACACGGCGTCGGCCTTCGCCGGGTGGGCGGCCCGGGCGAGGTGCGGGCGGTCGCCGAGGACGGCGTCGATCATCCGGGTACACGACGCCCCCGGCCCGACCTCCACGAACGCCCGCACCCCGTCGCGGTACGCGGCCGTCACCACCGCCGGCACGTCGATCGGGCCCAACAGGCCCGCGGTGATCGAGTCGGCCGCCGCTTTCTCGGTCACCGCGTAGCTCCGGCCCCACGCCCCGCTGTAGACCGTCACCCCCCTCGGCGGGGTCGCCGGCAGGGTGTGCAGGTCGTGGTACGGGACCGCGACCGGCCGCCCGACCTCGCAATGCGCGAGTGTCACCCCGGCCAGCGGGAAGAACGGCTTGCCGAGGGTCTTGGCGAGCTTCGCCACGTCCTCCCGCTGGCCGCCGATCACGCACTCGGCCGGCGTGTTCACGATCAAAAGGTACGCCTTCAACCCCGGCCGCAGGGCGGCGAGTACGTCGTCGGTCGGGGCCGCGATCACCCCGGCCGCCCAGTCCACGGGCCGGTCGGCCGGGCCGCCCCAGTGCATCCGGGCGGCGGTGTACGGCGGGGCGAGGTCGGAGTTGAAGAGCGAGGATTTCCGCATCCGCCGGTACATCTTGTCCCGGTCCCGCCACGCCCGCACCCCGAACAGGCCCGACGATTCGCCCAGGCTCAGCCCGATCATCGCCTCACACTTCACCCCGAGGGCCGCGACCACGTCCGCGACGAGCGCCCCGAGCGTCACCTGCCCGAACATCAGGTCGCGGGGCGTCGCGTCGGCCACCCGGCCGTCCCAGAAGAGGTCCGGGGCGAACTGGCTGCGGAGGAGATGGTTCTCCGCGTCCTGCCGGCGGAGGACCTCCGGCCACTGCACCCCGAGGTCGCGGCCCATGCCGTCGAACTGGTTCCCGGACCCGGGGAAGACGAACGCGACCTTCGCCTTCGGGCCGAGCGGTTTCGGGGCGAAGAACACGCGGTCGCGGCCCGCCGGCCGGGGGTCGGCCGGGAGGGTCCTGGTCGGGTTGGAGCGGAGGCCCTGCGTGGCGAACGCGGCCTGCCCGGCCAGCTCGGCCGCCGACCGCGCGACGAGCGCGACCGCGTGGGCCCGCTTCCCGTCCGGCGGCGAGGCGCGGTACCACTCCCGGGCGACGGCCTCGACGGTGCGGCCGCGCCGGGCGGCGGCGAACTCGGCGAGTTTCGCGAGCCCGTTGACCAGATCGGCCGGGGACGTCCCGTCCACCACGAACACCGCCTCGTCCCGCGCCCCGACCGGCTGGAGGCGGTCGGCCGCCGGCACCTCCGCGGCGGCGTTCTTTGCATACTCCTCCAGCACCACGGCGAGACACGACCCGTCCGACCCGGCCGCGGTGACCAGGCCCCGGCGGGGCCCGGCCTCGCGGTCGCGCAGCCAGTAGCGGGGGGAGATTCTCCCCTCTCCCCTTGAGGGAGAGGGGCCGGGGGTGAGGGGAATGCGTTCGACGTGGGAACCGCCCTCTCCCTCAAGGGAAGAGGGTGAAGGCGGCAGGATCTCCTGGTAGATCGCGAGACACGCCTTGACCAGCGACGCGGCGGCCGAGGCGGCGCCGGCGTGGCCCACGTCCGTCGCGGCGTCGAACCGGACCGCGGTGTCGGGGTTCGCCTTTGCGTCGGCGCCGGCCGCTTCCGCCGCGGCCGAAACCGCCCGGGGCGGCGGCGCGGTGGCTTGCGGTTCCCCGCCCCCGGCCGCGCCGACGCCCGCGACCACCGCGTACACCCGGTCCCCGTCCCGTTCCGCGTCGGCGAGCCGTTTCAGCACCAGGGCGGCCGCCCCTTCCCCGGGTACCACCCCCGCGGTCCGGCCGGGAAGGAGCGTCCGCGGGTCCCCGACGAGGTCCACCCCGCCGACCACCGCCCGGTCGATCTCCCCCGCCCGCAGGGCCCGCACGGCGAGTTCGAGCGCCCGGGCCGCCGAGGCTTCTTCACTGCACACCGGGTGACTCGGCCCGCCGAAGTGGAACGCCCGGGCGATCCGGCTGGCCGCGATACTCCCGAGCGCGCCCATCACCCGGTTCGCGTTCAGGGCGGGGGAAGCAAGGTCAGGGGACAGGGGGTAGGGGGTAGGGGGTAGGGTGTGGGTCGGGGACTTGGAGGTACGCATTCCCTCCGATTCCTGAGCTCCTATCCCCTCTCCCCTAACCCCTATCCCCTGCGCCTGAGCGAGGACCGACCACCGCAGGTGGTAGTTCGTCGTGTTCGGGTCGAGCCCGAGACCGATGTACACGCCGGTGTTCGGGTCGCCGCCGGTCGCGGCGGCCTGCCCGTCCGCGTTGCGACCCCGCTGGTCGTCCAGGGCCGCTGCCGCGACCCGGAGCATGAGCAATTGCTGCGGGAGCGTTTCTTCCAGCTCCTTCGGCGGGATCCGGAACCGGTCGATCGGGAGGGCCAGCTCCTCGATGTAGAAGCCGGGCGGGCATTGTTCGTCCGCCAGGTCCCACCCGTTCCGCTTCGGGACCGGGGCGGTGGAATCGTTGCCGAAGACCCGCTCCTGGAACGCCCGCAAGTCCGTCCACGGGCCGAAGTGGGCGGCCATCCCGACCACGGCAACCGGGACGACCGGGGCGGGCGGGGCCGCGGCCGGCGGGGCCGCCGGCGCGCCTGCGATCACAGGCGTTTTCGCACCGACCGTGACCAACCTGGGGGGCCCCTTCCCATCCGGCCGCGGCGCCGGAGGCGTGTTGGTGGCCACCGGGTCCGTCCACTCCTCCAGCAGCAGGTGGGCGTTCACCCCGCCGAACCCGAACCCGCTAACGGCCGCCCGCCGCGGAGCCTGTGGCGCCCGCCGCTCCCACGGGTCCGGCCCGCCCGGCACCCGGAACGGGCCGTCCGCGTACGGCAGCCCCGGGGCCGCCACCTCGAAGTTCGCCTGCGGGGGGAGAGTTCCCGCCGCCATCGCCTGGACCACCTTCGCCACCGCCGCCGCCCCGGCCCCGGTCAGCAAGTGCCCGACCGTCGACTTCACCGACCCGATCACGCACCGCCCCGGCGCCCACCCGGACCCGCCCCACAGCTCCCGCAGGCTCTCGAACTCGACCGCGTCGCCGACCGGGGTGCCGGTGGCGTGGCACTCGATCAGGTCCACGTCGTGCGGGTGCCACCCGGCCCGGTCGTAGGCCCGCCGCATCGCCCGCAGCTGCCCTTCCTTCGCCGGCGCGAGCAGGTTCCCGTGCATGTCGTTCGACAGCCCGGCCCCGGCGATCACCGCCAGGATCTTGTCCTCGTGCCGGACCGCGTCGGCCAGCCGCTTCAGGACGAAGACCGCGGCCCCCTCGCCGACCATGAGCCCGTCGGCCTTCGCGTCGAACGGGGAGCACCGGCCGGACGCCGACAGGGCCCGGAGCTGCGCGAACCCCATCTGGGTGTAGTGCGAGTCCGACCCGTTCACCCCGCCCGCGAGCATGGCGTCGGCCCGCCCGGCGATTAGCTCGTCGGCGGCCAGCTTGAGCGCGTACAGGGACGACGCGCACGCCGCGTCGAGGGTGAAACTCCCGCCGCCGAGCCCGAGTGCCTTCGCCAGCACCCCGGCCGGCAGCCCGGCCACGTACCGGTTCAGCGGGTGCGTCGCGCGGGCCTCGCGCGGCACCCCGAGCGCGTCCGCCAGCTTCCCGCCGAGGTACTCGCGGCACAGCGCGTTCGCCTTGCCCGTTGGCAGGCAGATGTTCCCGAGCACGACCCCGACCCGGGACCGGTCCACGGGCCCGGTCCGTGCGGCCCGCCAGGCCCGGTTCCCCACGTCGAGCACAAGGTGGAAGAGCGGGTCGAGTTCGCCCACGAAAGCCGGGTCGATCGTCAGCCCGCCGAGGTCCGGCGCGAACGGGTCGAGGTAGTACCCGCGGGTGGAGTAGACCGTGTCCGGGTTGGCGACCCGGGGGTCGAGATAGTGCCCGGCCGGGAGCGGCCACCGCCCGGCGGGCGGGGCGTCCGACGAGCAGTCGACGCCGCCCGCGACGGCGGCCCAGAACCGGTCCGGGTCCGCCCCGGCCCCGGGGAACCGGACGGCCAGGCCGACGATGGCGATACGTTCAATTGGGTTCGTCATGGATTATCTGAAGGCGAGCGGGGGGCGTGAGCCCCCCGCGTTCACGTCGTCGGGTCGTCGGGTCGTCGGGTCGTCGGGTGGCATGTCCACGGCTTTGCGTGGACATGTGGGAGCCCCGGAGACCGGGTCGGGATCGGGGATACGCTCGACGAGCCCCAGCCATGCCCACGCAAAGCCGTGGACATGCCACCCACTCACCCCTCACGCCTTGACGACCCCGATCTGGTTCCGGCGGAACGCCTGGTTCAGGGAGGTCTCGATGATGCACTCGTAGTCCTGGAGCTGGGCGACCACCTGGCCCTCGGCGTCGAGGTAGTCGATGTCGGCCCGGGCGAACGTCCCGTTGTCGCGGGTGATCCGGTTCACGATCGCGACCGGGCCGCCCGGGAAGTGCCGGCGGAACTGCCGGTACCGGCCGGCGAAGTTCGGCAGGGAGACGGCCCCGTGCTGGTGCCGGCTCCAGAGGCACATCATCTGAAAGCTGACGTCGAGGACGAGCGGGTCGGTCACCCACCCGGACCGGAGCGGGTACTGGAACCAGTCGGCCGGGGGCGGGGCCGGGTTCGCGACCGCGAGGAACGCCAGCTCCCCCGCCCCGTCGATCCGCTCCATCCCGTGCAGGTCCGGGCCGTGGAACAGGAATTCCCGGTACGCCTGGCCGACGGAGTACGGGTACGGGGGCACGACCGGCGGGCGGTCGGCGGCCGGGGCCTTCGGGAGGGCCGCGGCCAGCACGATGTCGGCCCGCGACTTCACCACCTCCTTCGCGTCCTTCCGCTTCGCCCGCAGCTCCACCTGGACGACGAACTGCTTGTCCTGCTTGACCGCCTTCCCGGCGTACGCCTTCAGCTGGACCGCCTCCCCGGTCTCGAGCTTCACCGCCTGGGTGATCCGCAGGTCGTTGAACCCGTGGAACACCAGCCCCGGGTGCCCGTGCAGGGCGGCGTGGGCCAGGAACTCCACGTGCAGGGCCATCGGCAGGACGGCCCGGCCGTCGATCACGTGCGACTTCAGAATCGGGTGCGACTCCACGTCCACCGTCCGCTCGAACGCCGGGGTGAGGTCCGGGTTCGGGGCCGGGGGCGAGACGCCGGCCGGCAGCGCCGGGACCGTCCCGCTCCCCCCGGGGGCGGCGGTGGCGGCGCGGGCCCCGCCGGGCACCGGGATCACTCCGGACCCGCCGGCCGGCCGCGGCTTGCCCAGGGCCAGCACCTCGACCGCCTTCCCGGCCGCGTTCAGCTCGTGGACCATGAACCCCGCCCCGTCGGCGAGCGAGATCAGCCCGAGCCCCTCGCTCTCGAACTGCTTCCGCAGCGGGGCGGTGACCATCCCGCCTTCCCACGGGCCCCAGTTCACGGACACGACCCGGCACCCCGGCCGGCGGCGGGCCTCGACCTGGGCGGTCTTGTTCAGCACCTCGTTCGCGACGGCGTAGGCGAGTTGTCCGGTCCGGCCGAACCGGGCGGTCACCGAGCTGAACAGGACCAGGGCCTTCAGCTCCTCGTGGGCGAGCAGGTCGAGCAGGTTCCGCAGCCCGTCCACCTTCGTCGCGTAGACCCGGTCGAAGTCCTCGCCCGTGAGGTCCTCGACCCGCCGGTCGGCCAGCACCCCGGCCCCGTGGACCAGGGCGGTGACCGGGCCGAACTTCACCCGGACCTGGTGGAGCAGGTCGGCCACCGCCTTCCCGTCCGCCACGTCGACCGGGAAGTACGCGACCCGCGCGCCGACCTCCTCGATCCGTTTGAGGGTCCGGCGGACCTCCCGCTGGGCGGCGACCTTCTGGTACTGGTCGCCGATCTGCCGCGGGCCCGCGTCCGGGCCGAGCTTCTCGGCGATCGCCTTCTTCAGCTCGGCCTCGCCGGTCACCCCGGCCAGCCACTCGGGCTCGGGCCCGGGGGGCGGGGTCCGGCCGGTCAGGACCAGGGTCGGGCCGAACGTCTCGGCCAGGGCGACGGCGGCCTCGGCGGTCACCCCCCGGGCCCCACCGGTCACCAACACCACGTCCTTCGCCCCGAGCCCGACCGTCTGGCTCCCCGGCCGGCGGACGGTCCGGGCCAGTTCCAGCGCGCACCGGTGGGTGGCCGCGACCCCGACCTCGACCGGGCCGGCGGTCAGCACCTCGTCGACCACCGCGGCCGCCGCCGCGGCCGGGTCGGCGAACCCCGGGTCCAGGTCGATCGCCTTGCACGTCACCTCCGGCCACTCGTGCCGGGCGGTCTTGACGAGCCCGGCCAGCCCGCCGGCCGTCGGGTCCGCCTCCGGGGAGAGCTTGTTCAGCCCGAACGCCCCGTCCAGCCGGGCGACGGTGACGAACACGGCGGCCCCCTGCCGGCCGGCCTGGCGGAGCTTCGACCCGACCTGCTGGAGCCACTCGAACGCGAGCCGGTTCAGCCCGGACTCCGGCCCGGGGGCGACCGGGGCGATGAGGACGAGCCCGGCGAGCGGCCCGGCCGGGCGGTTCGTCCCGGGGCCGGACCAGCCCATCACCCGGGCGTTCAGCCCGTGGTGGGCGAGCCGGTCGGCGACCGGCTCGGCCAGCCCGTCCGGGTCGCCGACCACCCACACCTCCCCGCCGGCCGGGAGTGGGAGCCGGGGCCGGGGGGTGCCCGGGTCGAGGTCGACCGCCTGCAGGATGCTCCGGTCGATCCGATCGCCCCCGCCGACCGGGGCGGCGGGGTGGCGGACGGGGTCGGGCGGGTGGGTCGGCCGGGGCGGAGCGGGGGTGGTCACCCGTGAGTCGGAAGACCGCGTCAGCAGCACCGCTTCCAGTATCCTGGGCGGGCGAATGCCCGACACGTGTTCGGTGTCCGGGGGCGAGAGCTCGGACGAGGTCGGCGGGGGGGTGACGGGGCCGGCCGGGCGCGGCACCGGATCGGCCGGCGGGACCGAGGGGACGGCCGGAACGAACAGGATCTTGGCCGTCGGCGGGCCCTCCGGCCGGGTCGTCGACCGGCCGCCGAGGAAGTCGGCGACGTCCTGGAGGGTGTGCAGGGTCCCGAGGTGCTCGGGCTTCACCTGCGGGGCGCCCGGGAGCTTCTCCTGGAGGGCCGACAGGAT
>JAQGHQ010000419.1 GCA_028288765.1 Gemmataceae bacterium
CGACCCCGACGTTCAACCCGTGGATGAGCCGGAAGTACTGGACGTCGTACCGCGGGTCGATGGCCCCGACGTTGAACCCGACCGGCTCGCTCATGCTCCGGGTGTTGAAGAACGTCATCGCCTGGTACCCGAGCCGGACCTGGACCCCCTCAATCGGGTACCACCACAGGTTCAGGTTGGCGTTCGCGTTCGGGACGACCGTCCACTCGTTCACCCCGCGCTTCGCCTGGGTCGACAGGTCCCCGAGCTCGTACTTGGCCCGTTCCGAAACGGTCCCGAGCAAGAGCGCGGCGGTCAGGTCCAGGCTGAGCGAGAACTGGTTGGCCAGGAAGACCTCGTGCCCACACCCGATGAACGGGCCGTAGAGGTGCTGGGACAGGCGGTTGCTGTAGGTCGCCGCGTCCGACGGGAGAGAGGTCCCGTCGGACGCGAAGCTCACCGTCCGCCAGGCGAACCGCTCGTAGAACCAGGCGTACCGGCCGCCGGCCAGCCCGTACACCCGGCTATAATCGGTCTGGTATACCGGCACCCGGCCGCCGATCTCGCCGGTCTGGAACCGCTGGACGAGCGTGATGGTCATTTCGCTCGCCCCGTTCCAGATCCCGTACGTGTTGGAGGCCGGGGCCCCGGGCAGGTCGAACGCGGTCTTCTGGCCCGGCCCCGCGTACTTGGGCGAGAAGTTGAACACCCCGGACGTCAGGAAGGTGTCGGTCAGGTCGCGCCGGCTGCGGGCGAACGGGGCGGCGAGGGTCGCCCCGGCCGAGTAGTCGGAGTCGAACATGTGGAGGTAACTGAAGTAGATTCGGGACCCGTCCTCGAACTTGTACCCGAGCTCGGTTGAGACCCCGGGGGCGAACGTGCTCCGCCCCAGGTCCCGGGTAGTCAGGCCCACTTGGCCGCTCCCGACGTACGTCCCGGGCAGGCCGGTGATCGCCCCGGTCGAGTCGACGATCCCGCGGAACGCGATGATCTGGTTCCCGACCGTCCGGGTCTGGGTCAGGTACACGAACTCGGCCGTGGCGTAGAACCCCGCGTCCCCGGTCTTCCCGGTCGGGATCGGGATCGTCGGCTCGGAGTTGAGTGGCGCGTCGAACCCGGTATTGGCCGGGGACGACGGCATCTGACCCCGGACCGTGATCGGCAGCTGGTAGACAGGCGGCTCGGCGTCGGCCGGCGTCTGAGCCCGCACTGTGTCGGCCCCGACGAACACGGCCGCGGCCGCGAGCAGGGCCCCCCCCATGAACCGCTGGCGCATAACCCGCATCCCCCTTCACGGCGTGGACAACCGACCCGCTCGGGCTCCCCAACCCGGTATGCGGGCCTCGGCCCCGGTGTCCCGGCGGCCATTCCCCTGCTTCGCGCACTCTGGCGGAAGTCGCAGCGGACGATACCGAGCGCGGGCGGACGGTCAAGCCGAGATTGCACCGGAAACCGGGTTCCCGGACCGGAAAAACCAGGCCGCGGCGCGATCCGGCGTGAAGCTGGGGCGGGCCGCCCCGGCCGGTGAAGCGGGGCGGATCGGCCGGCGGAGGGGAGGCGGGAAAGCGGTGAAAACCGGGTAACGGTCGGGCAAGCTGGGACGTTCTGCTTCTGAGGTCGGGGGTGGTCCGCCCCGAAAATCCGGGCGCCTGTGGGCAACAATCTGTTCCCGAACGGAGTGGTAGATGACCCGTATTTCATTCGCGGCGGTCGGTCCCGCCGTCCTGCTCGGCGCCCTCTTCCCGGTAGGCCGGGTGCGGGCGGCCGACCCGGGCGAGGCCGTGGTCGACCAGGTCATGCACGACGCCTTGAAGGCGTGGGAGGTGCCGGGGGCGGCCCTGGTCGTCGTCCGCGGCGACCGGGTGGTGGCCTTGAAGGGGTACGGACGGAAACACGTCGGCAACCCCGACCCGGTTACCCCGGACACCGTATTCCCGCTGGCGTCGTGTACGAAGGCGTTCACCTCAACCCTTCTGGCGGCGCTCGCGGACGACGGAAAACTCGGGTGGGATGACCCGGTCCGCGACCACCTCCCCGGCTTCAAGCTGTCCGACCCGCACGCCGACGCGATGGTAACGCTCCGCGACCTCCTCTCGCACCGGACCGGGGTCGGCGGGAACGACCTCCTCTGGTACCGGGCCCCTTGGGGCGTGGACGAGGTGCTCAAGCGGGTGGACAAACTCCCGCTGAGCTACCCGTTCCGGGGCGGGTTCGACTACTCGAGCATCATGTACATGGCGGCCGGGCGGGCGGCGGCCCACCGGACCGGGGACCCGTGGGAGAAGCTGGTGAAGACCAAGCTTACCGACCCGCTCGGGATGACCGGGGTGAGTTTCACCACGAAGGACATCCCGCCGGCCGCGGACCGGGCGGCCGGACACCAGAAGACGAAGGCCGGGAAGGTCGAGGTGATGCCCGCCTACGAGATGCCGGAGCCGAACCCGTCCGGGTCGGTCCACGCCACCGCCCGCGACCTCGCCGCGTGGCTGAAGTTCCATCTCGCCGGCGGGGCGGCGAACGGCCGCCGGCTGGTGTCGGAGAAGAACCTGGGCGAGACGAAGATGCCCCAGACCGTTATCCGGCTGGAAGGGAACGCCCGGGCGATGAACCCGGACACCACCCAGCTCAGCTACGGGATGGGGTGGGTGGTGTCCGACCACCGGGGGAAGCTGGTCCACGCCCACGGCGGGATGATCGACGGGTTTCGCGTGCAGATCACCCTTCTCCCGGGAGAGCAGCTGGGGATCGCGGTGCTGAACAACCTGCACGAGACCCGCATGAACCAGGCGGTCACGAACACCCTGATCGACCTGTACTGTGAGCTTTCCCCCCGGGACTGGAACGCGTTCTTCCTGAAGATCGTGGCGGCCGCCGCCGCCGCCCGGCGGGCCGCGGTCGAGGCCCGGGACAAGGTGCGAAACCCGAACACCAGCCCGACCCTCGCCCCGGACGGGTACGCGGGTGAGTACGACCACCCGGCCTACGGGAAGGCGAAGGTCGCCGTCGACGGGGGGAAGCTGGTGCTGACCTGGAGCAGTTTCCGCTGCCCGCTGGAGCACTACCAGGACGACTTCTACCGGGTGACCGAGGGGTACTTCGAGGACAAGCTGGTGGAGTTCGCGGCCACCCCGGGGCGGGGCTCGACGGCCCTGCGGTTCATCGGGGCGGTGTTCCGGAAGGAGCGGTAAATCGGCCGGCCGGATGGCAATGCGGGGGAGCCCGGTCTGCCGCGCCACCGTGTCCGCGTCCCGATCGCTCCGATCGGACTGCAGCGATCAGCCGGGCACAAGCAGATCGTCCCACCCGGTCGCGTCGAGCACCCGCTCGGCAATCTGCTCCAGTCGATCCCGGTCGGGGATCCCTCGGACGGCTGCCTCGGTGGCCGGGGACGGGGGTCCGAACCGCTTCGTTCCGAGACGGAGAACCATCGCCTGGGCTTCTTGGGCGATGCCCCGTTCCAGAATTAACTGGTAGGTCGTCGAATTTTCCAGGGTCATGCTCAGATCCCGGTAGAGGTCTTCGATCTGGGTCCGGTCGTACCGGAGCCCGCACAACACAAACGTGGAACCGAACAACTCTTCCGCCACGGTATCCGGCAGCCCGGGGTCCCGCAACCGGTGCCGGAGCCGGATGAAGGCCCCGCGGAGGTCGGCCGCCGCCTCGTTCGTCAGCATCGCCAGCGGGGCCACCCCCAGACCGGCCGTGAGCAAGCTATCCACCGACTCCTGCCAGACTCGTACGACCGTATATCGGAAGGTCAGGTACGGCCGCCCGTCGGCCCCTACAAGGTCGAGCGAGCCGGTCAGGTCGGTTGCGGTCGCCTTCGGGCGGAGCAGGACAAGGACCGAGTGAATCGGGAGTCCGATCGCCCCCCAGGCGGCGACATTGTACCGCAACAGTTCGCCCGGGATACCGAGCCGCCCGCCCGATTCCAGTTCGAGGTGCAGGACCGCGGGTGCCGGGGCGTCGATCCGGAACAGCCGGTCGGCCTGGAGGGTGGCGGACAGGTCTGTGTCGAGGGCGGTCGCCGGGCCGGCCGGCACCCCGGCTCGGGCCGCCAGGAACGTCGCCCAGTCCGCCACGTGGGCGTCGATCAGGGAGTTCAGAGTCGCGTCGAACGTCTTGGTCATTACGGGCCCTCGGTGTCCACTCCGTCCGCCCCGCCGCCCGAAGCCCTGCGCGACCCCCGGGCCGGATAAACCGGAAACCCGATCTGGCGGTTACGATAGCCCGACTTGGCGGTGAAGCGGACCACAGGGCGGAAGGGCTTCGACACGGCGTGCCAGTCACGAGGCAGAGTCCCCGAACCCCACAGGGCACTGAGCGGTCAGCTCACCAGCGCGAAGAACAGCTCTTCGAGGTCGTCCTGGTTGTGCATCCGGCGGAGGTCGTCGAGCGTCCCGCAGACGACGATCGACCCCTTCGACATGATCGCCACCCGGTCGCACAGCTTCTCCACCTCCCGCATGATGTGCGTGGAGAAAATGATCGTCTTGCCCCGCCCGCGCAGCTGCTTGATGCTGTCCAGCACGGCCCGCTGGACGAGCACGTCGAGCCCGGCGGTCGGCTCGTCGAAGATCAGCACCGGGGGGTCGTTCACCAGGGTCCGGGCGATCGACACCTTCTGCTTCATCCCGGTGCTCATCTTCGCGCCCGGGACGTCGCGGAAGGCGTTGATTTGCAGGGTGTCGAACAGGTCCTCCATCCGCGGGCGGAGGAGGTCCGGGGGGATCAGGTTCAACCGGCCGTAGTATTCGACCATCTCCCAGGCGGTCATCCGGTCGTACACGCCGGTGTTGGCCGACAGGAACCCGACGTGCCGGCGGACCTCGGACGGCTGCCCGACCACGTCGAACCCGGCGACGGTGGCCGTCCCGCCGGTCGGCTTGAGGACGGTGCAGAGCATCCGGAGGGTGGTCGTCTTCCCGGCCCCGTTCGGCCCGAGCAGCCCGAACACCTCCCCGGGCCGGACGGTGAACCGGAGCCCGTCCACGGCCATCACCTTCGCGCCGTCCGGGCCCCGGAACCACTTGCTCAGGTCGCGGACTTCGATCATGGGTGGGCTGCGGTGACGGGGTGATGAGGTGGCGGGATTGTGGGTGGTGTTCAGTTACCGGAAGGGTAGGAACCCCCACCGTAGACGAAGAGGGTGGGCACCGCCCACCCTCTTCAAGAAACCGCTGCCGCGACCCTACCCTCGCGGTATCGGGTTCGCGACGACCCACTTTCGGTAGTTGCCCCAACTCGCTTCGTCGATCTCGAAATCCGGGAAAATCCGGTCGTAAAGACGGAGCAGGACCCGCGACCGTCCGGTCCGCTCGTCTTTTCGGTCCAGGACAAGCCCGAAGTCGTCCGGTCCGGCGACCAGGACCGACTCCCCCCGGACCGAGACGAAGAACGCGGTGGGACCGAGTAGTTTCGCCCGCCAGTATGGGCGGGTCGGCAGGTCAAGCGCCTGGTCGTCGAGCTCCGGGTCGGCGGTCCGAATCTCGTGGACGAGGTCGTTGAACCACGCGACCTGGGCGGACGTGGGCCGCTCGGCGAACAGCCGCCGGAGCTGGCCGTAATCCCGGAACCGGCGGACCGCCCCGTACAGCATGTACACCCCGAGAAAGACTACCAACAGCTGGGGCTGCACTCCGGCCACCAGCCCGAGTGCTTGCCAGCCGAGATTCCACCCGGCGAACAGCAGCCAGACCAGTGCGTCCAGCAGTACCCCCTCGGCGGACGGAAAGACCCACTTGAATAGGCCGACGGCCAGTTCGGCCAGGGCCAGGATGGCGTACAGGGCGAGGACCCAGACGGCCTGCCCGTTCTGGTGGGAGTTGTACGCCAGGAACAGCATGAGCAGGGCGAAGAATACGTTCTCCCGCCCGGTCCGTTGCACGGCCCGACACAGCTCCCGGTACGAGGCGACCTGCTGAAGCCGGAACCGCATCTCGGCGATGTCGGACATGCGTACCCCGCGGGCGGATGGACGGTGCGTCGCCCGCTATTGTGCCGACTCAGTTCAGAACCGGCAACTCGCGGTCTCTCGGCTTCCCCCCAGGCCGGACGGGGCGCTCCTCGATCAGCTGGTAAAACACGTTCCGCTGCCGCGGCTCCCACCCGGCCTCGCGGATGGCCCGCTTGATCTCGTCGAGGGTCAGGTAGTGGACCGTCCCGGCGGACGCGACCACGTTCTCCTCGATCATCAGGCTACCCATGTCGTTCGCCCCGTAGAACAGGGCGGCCTGGCCGATCTTCGCCCCCTGCGTGACCCACGACGACTGGATGTTCGGGACGTTGTCGAGGTACAGCCGGGCGATCGCCTGGGTGCGGAGGTACTCGAACGCCCCGGCCTCGGGCCAGTCGCTCATCTTGTGCCCGGGCTGCATCGTCCAGCAGATGAACGCGGTGAACCCGCCGGTCTCGGCCTGGAGGGCCCGGAGCCGTGTCAGGTGTTCGACCCGGTCGGCGGCCGTCTCGACATGCCCGAACATCATCGTGCAGCTCGACTTCCCGCCGAGCTCGTGCCACACCCGCATGACCTCCAGCCATTCGTCGGTCAGCGCCTTGTTCTTCGTGATTGCCGTGCGGACCCGGTCGACGAGGATCTCCCCGCCTCCGCCCGGCAGGCTCCCGAGGCCGGCGGCCTTCAGCCGCCGGAGCACGTCGCGGAGCGGGAGCTTGTTGAGCTTGTGGAAGTGCCAGATTTCCGGGGGGCTGAAGGCGTGCAGGTTGACCTGCGGGTACCGCGCCCGGAGGTCGCGCAGGAGGTCCTCGTACCATTCCAGCTTGAGGGTCGGGTGCATCCCGCCCTGCATGAGGATCTGGTCGCCGCCGAGGGCGATCGTCTCCTCGATCTTCTGGTACAGCGCTTCCCGCGGCAGGACGTAGGCGTCGGCGTCGGCCGATTTCCGGTAGAACGCGCAGAAGTCGCACACCGCCGCGCACACGTTCGTGTAGTTCACGTTCCGGTCGATGTTGTACGTCCGGTACGGCTCCGGGTGGAGCCGGAGGCACACCTGATGGGCCGCGCGGCCGAGCTTGTGCAGGTCCCGGCACGCGAACAGGGCGAGGCCCTCGTCCGGCGTCAGCCGTTCGCCGTCAACGGCTTTCGACAAAATCCGGTCGGTGGTGGCGGACACGGTTCACCCCTTCGGGGGCCAGCCCCAGTTCGGCCGCGAGTTCGTGGAACCGCCGGAGGCCGGCCGACTCCTGCGGGCCGAGGTCGTAACGGATGATGTTGGTGAGATACCGGCGGCAGTACCCCGGGTCGAGGCCGAGCGGCCCGGCTTCGCGCTGGGCGATCGCCCCGGCGTGCGCCAGGCCGTACTCCTTCGCCCGGTGGAACGCCGGCTCGACCTCGCCGAGGACGACCCCGCCGCGGACCGCCCACACCGCGTACACGAACGGCAGGCCGGTCCAGTCGGTCCATTCCTGCCCCAGGTCGTAGGCGTACTGGTAGCCGGGCAGGCAGGCCCGCATCGCCCGGTCGCCGATGAGCAGGACGGCGTCGGTGGCCAGGTCGTCGGCCGGGGTGTCGATCGGAAGCGGGGTGAAGGTCGGGTGAACGGCGTACCGCTTCCGGAGCAGGATCTGCGTGAGGGCCGCGCTCGTCCGGGAGCCCTCGTCGAGGGCGACCGAGCGGATTTGCCCCCAGGGCACCCGGCTGAACAGCGTTACGCTGAGCACCGGCCCCCGGGACGCGATCGCCACGCCCGGGACAAACGAATAATTCGCCCCGCGGAAGTACTCGACCACCGGGATCAGGCCGACGTCGAGCTCGCCCGCGGCGAGCTGATCGGCCAGCCGGCTGGGGAGGGCCAGGGACAGCGCGACGGTCGGCGCGAACTCGGTCAGTCGCTCGATGAGCGGTTTGGTGTTCAGGTAGTTTACGGCCCCGACGCGGATGGTTGCGGGCATGGCCCCCGGCCTTTCCGGCTGATCTCCCAGCCATCGTTGTAATAACCGGAATCCGGCTGGGAAGCACAACACCCGGGCCCTGGTCTCTCATCTCCCACTTTGTCGAAATTCCCAAGGAATTGGCGTCTCAGGGTTTTCACCCCGGAGGGGTGAAAACCGGGCCATACGGACGGAATGGAGGAGGGCCGGTATGAGAAACGTCCGGGCTGGTCGGGGACGTCAACGCCGGCAACAATAAGCTGTTAGTACCCGTGACGGGGACAACCCCCATACCCAAACCCGACACAGGACCATTCGCATGTGGAGTTCCCTCACCCTCGCCGCGGCCCTTTCCCTCGGCCCGGCCCAGCCCGGCGGCATTCAGCTCACCAACGTCCGGATGACGATCGGCGAGCTCGGCCCGACCCGCCCGAACTCCAAGCTCCTGCCCGGGGACGTCCTGTTCATCGGGTACGACATCGACGGGCTCGCCATCGACCCCGACGGGACCGCCCGGTACACGATGGCGATGGAAGTGACCGACGCCGCCGGAAAGCTGATCTTCAAACAGGACCCGCGGGAACTGACGGACTTCATCCCGCTCCGCGGGAACAAGCTCCCGGCCCGGGCGTTCGTCACCGTCGGGCTCGACCAACCGCCCGGGGCCTACGTGTGCAAGCTCTCCGTGACCGACCCGAAGACGAAGGCGGTCACCAGCTTGACGGTGAAGTTCGAGGTGCTCAAAGCCGAGTTCGGGATCGTGGCCGTGTTCACCTCTCACGACGCCCGCGGGGAACTGTCTGCCCCGACGACCGGGCTCGTTGGCCAGTCGATCTTCGTCCAGTTCGCGGTCGCCAGCTTTCAGCGGGACGCGAAGACCAAGCAGCCGAACATCGAGTTCCTGTTCGAGGTGTTCGACGACAAGGGGCAGCCGACCCTCGGCGTGCCCAAGAAACACATCCAGGACAGCGGGGTCGAGGCCGACAAAGGGGCATTCCCCCTGTACTTCCCGCTGTACATGAGCCGGCCGGGCAAGTTCACCGTCCGGGTCACGGCGACCGACAAGATCGCGAACAAGAAGTCGACTTACGAGCTCCCGGTCACCATCCTTCCGGGAAACTGAACCGATCGGCGAATCCCGTGGGCGGGTCGGGGCATCTAAGACATAATGCCGGGATCCGGTTTTCGCCCCGCAGTCCTTGAGGAATTAAGGCGTCCGGCAGGAGAAAAGCTGCCCGCAGAATGACAAAGCCACAGGGGACAAGCTGTCTTGTAGGGCACGCACTGCGTGCCGGTTTTCGCTAGCGAAACGGCACGCCGTGCGTGCCCTACGAAGCGTGCGGAACGAATCGCGGGTCTGCTTCTTCCTACCGCTCACCTGAGGGGGGCCGAATCGGACGCCCACACCGGGTCCGCGGCGGCGGGTCGTCGAAGCCCCGCCCGGCGCGCATAGACTTCATGATGGGGTGGTGTCACACCCCGGCCGGGGCCACCACACCCGAAGAGGGGATCACCAGATGAGTCAGCTCGGCGAGCGCATCGCCCAGTTCCGGAAGATGGCGACCGACGATCCGGAAAACGAGCTCGGACACTTCCGGCTCGGGCAGCTGTTGATGGAAGACGGCCAACACGCGGAGGCGGTGAACTCCTTCGAGCGGACCCTGGAGCTCAGCCCGCAATTCTCGAAGGTGTTCCAGCTGCTCGGCGAGTGCTTCATCAAACTCGGCCAGAAGGACCGGGCGGTCGAGGTGCTGACGAAAGGCTGGGCCACCGCCGACGAGCGGGGCGACAAGATGCCCCGCGACGCGATGGCGAAGCTGCTCACCGGCCTCGGGGCCCCCGTCCCACAGGCCCAGGCCCACTCCCCGGTTGATGACGGCCCGGGAACCGGCTTCCGCTGCCAGCGGCCGGGGTGCATGGAAGGGAACCGCGCCCGCCAGCTCCCCGCCCCGCCGGTCCCGGACGAGATCGGCGAACGCATCCAGCAGACCGTGTGCGCGGGGTGCTGGAACCTCTGGTTCCGCGACCTCAGCATCAAGGTGATCAACGAACTCCGGCTCGACCTGAGCTCCGAGTTCGGCCAGAACGAATACGACCGGCACATGCGGGAGTTCTTCGGGTTCGAGGAGCCGGCCGCCGGGCCAGTCCGATGACCACAACCTACCTCGTCCAGTACGGCCGGTCGGCGTTCGTCGGCCGGTTCCAGAGTGCCTACCCGGAGTCGCTCCCGCGCGACGCCCGGGTGGTCGTCTGGGGGCCGCGCGGGCCGGAACTCGGCACGGTCCTGTGTCAACCCGCCGGCCACTTCACCCGGCCCGAGGAAGCGGACGGCGAGCTCATCCGCCCCGTCTCCCCCGAGGACGATGACACTGCCGCCCGGCTCGAATCGCTCGGCCGGGAAATCCTGGCCGCGGCGGACGCGCGGGCGGAGGAGGCCGTCCTGCCGATGAGCTTTGTCGACGTCGAGGTGGCGCTCGACGGTACGTCCGCCGTTCTCCACGGGCTGCCCTGGGGCGAGTGCGACGCCTCGCCCCTCTTCGCCGCGCTATCGGGCCGCTTCGGTCTGACGGTCCGGCTGCTCGACCTCTCCCGCACACCGACCGCCAGCGACCCGCCCGATCCCGCCAAGGCCACCTGCGGGAAGCCGGGGTGCGGAACGGAGTCCGGCGGGTGTTCGTCCTGCGGGACGGGCTCCGGCGGCGGGTGCTCGACCGGGTCCTGTTCCCGCGGCAAGGTGAAGTCGGCCGACGAGCTGACCGCGTATTTCGCCGACCTCCGCAAGAAGATGGAAGCCCAGGCCGCCGGCCGGACGCCGCTGGGGTGACCGGCCGGGCTCCTCGCTCCCAGAAGCCCAGGGCGTTGCCCTGGGCGGGGGAACGCCACTCGGGCGGGTGGGACGTTCCTGCAACCGCGTTCGCCGCCCAGGGCTATGCGCTCCCAGCCCTTCAGGCTGAAATTATCGACGCCAATTCCTCGTGGATTTCGACAAAGGAAGCCCTTAGCCCAGGGCATCGCCCTGGGGAGTAGGTTCACGCAATCAGTCCTTCTCTCTCCCACCCCGTTGACTTTCCCCTCTCCGTTTCCGACATTGGGACCGTCCTTTTCTTGCTCCGCCGGAGGCCAACAATGCTGCGAAGGAACCGGGCTGCGCGACAGCTCGGGTGGGTCGGCGTGGTCGCGTTGGGGGTGGCGTTCGCCGCCCCCGCGGCCGACGACGAGATCGCCCGGCCGCTCGCCGCCCTCAAGGCGGTGGACCGCGAGGGGAAGAACAACGACACCGCCGGGCTCGCCTGGAAGGCGGTCGTGAGCAAGGGCGGCCCCGCCCTGTTCCCGACCCTGGAGGCCATCGACGACGCGAACCCGACCGCCGCGAACTGGCTGCGGACCGCCGCCGGGGCGATCGCCGAGGGGGAGACGAAGGCCGGCCGCCCGCTCCCCGCCGACAAGCTCGAAGGGTTCATCAAGGACACGAAAAACGCCCCGTCCGCCCGGCGGATTGCTTATGAGCTCCTGATCGCCCAGGACAAAACGGCCGCCGACCGGATCCTGCCCGGGTTACTGAACGACCCGGGCGCCGACCTCCGGCGGGACGCGATCGCCGCCGAGCTCGACAAGCTCGAGAAGGCCGCCCGCCCGACGGTGAAGACCGACCTGGAAAAGCTGTTCGCGTTCGCCCGCGACCCGGACCAGGTGGACGCGATCGCCAAGAAGCTCGCCGGGTACGGGGTGGCGGTCAACGTGTCGGAGCACTTCGCGTTCGTCACGCACTACAGGCTCGCCGGCCCGTTCGAGAGCAGCCAGGGCAAGGCCCTCACCCTCTCCCACGCCCCGGAGACCGACCCGGCCGCCGCCGGCCCGTTCAAGGGGAAGGGCGGGATCGATGTGACCTGGAAGCCTTGTGTCACGGCCGACAAGACCGGGGCGGTCGACCTGAACGAGGTCGTCGGCAAGATCAAGGACGCCGCGGTCTACGCGCGGGCGGAGGTCGTCGCCGAAAAGGACACCCCGTGCGAGATCCGGGTCGCCAGTCCGAACGCGGTCCGGATCTTCTTGAACGGCAAGAACCTGTTTGAGCGGGAGGAGTACCACCACGGGTCGTCCCTGGACCACCATATCGGGAAGGGTGTTCTGAAAGCCGGGACGAACGTCGTGGTCCTGAAGGTCGGCCAGAACAACCAGTCCGACAGCTGGGCGCAGACGTGGAAGTTCCAGCTCCGGATTTGTGACGCCACCGGCGGCAAGCTGCCGGGGCTCACCCAGATCGCCTACGACCCGGCCGGCTCGAAGCCGGTCCCGCTCGGTACCCGCCCCGCGACGCCGACCAAGGAGGACAAAAAGTGAGCCGCTTTCTCCTGTGCCTCTCGATCACCCTCGCCCTCGGGCTCACCCTGTCCGGGGCCGACTGGCCGCAGTTCAAGGGACCGAACGCGGCGGGCGTGTCGGACGAAAAAGACCTGCCCGTCGAGTGGGGGAAGGACAAGGGCGTGAAGTGGAAGGCGGCCCTGCCCGCCCGGGGGGTGTCGTCGCCCGTGGTCGCCGGCGACCGGGTGTACGTGACCTGTAGCAGCGGCAAGCGGGACGACCGGTTACACGTCCTTTGCTTCGACGCGGCCACCGGCAACCAGCTCTGGCACCGCCAACTCGCCGCCACCGGCGGGACCGCCTGCCACCCGAAGACCTGCATGGCCGCCCCGACCCCGGTGGCCGACGCGACGGGCGTGTACGCCCTGTTCGCGACCGGCGACCTCGCCGCGTTCGACGTCGACGGCACCCTGCGGTGGTATCGATCTCTCGTGGGCGACTACCCGACGATCACGAACCAGGTCGGCATGGCGTCGTCGCCGATCCTCGTGAAGGACCGGCTCATCGTCCCGATGGACAACGACGGCGACTCCTTCCTGGCGGCGGTGGACACGAAGTACGGCAAGAACGTGTGGAAGGCCGACCGCACGAAAGGGATCAACTGGGTGACGCCGCTGGTCCGCGAGGTCGGCGGCAAGACCGAGGTGCTTTTCAGCGGCCCGGGCGGGCTGACCGCCTACGACGCGGCGAGCGGGTCGAAGCGGTGGGTGTACAAGGGCGGCGGCGGGTCGATCCCGACGGGGAGCTTGGCCGGCGACGTGCTGTACCTACCCGGGGGCGGGGTGACGGCGGTGAAGCTCGGCGAGGAAGGGGTGGTAGGCGAGCCCGTGATGAAGGCCCGCGACGTGTCGGCCGGGATGGGGTCGCCGCTGGTTTACCGCGGGAAGGTGTACGCGGTGGACTCCGGCGGCTTCATCTCGTGTGGCGACGCGAAGACCGGCAAGCTGCTCTACAAGGAGCGGACGAAGGGGGCGTACTCGGCCTCCCCGGTGGGCGGCGACGGCAAGGTGTACTGCCTGAACGAGACGGGCGTGACGACGGTCGTGAAGGCCGACGGAACCGAGTTCGAGGTGTTGGCGACGAACGACCTCGGCGAGGAGACGCTCGGCACCCCGGCGATCGCCAACGGGCGCATCGTCATCCGCACCGACAAGTCGCTGTACTGTATCGGGAAGTAGTGTTGTGTGGGCCGGGGGGGACTGTTTTCGGCACTTCTAGCTCGGTGCAAGAGTTTTTGACTAACTGTTTACCGGCCACCCGGTTCACGTTCCCACGCTCCGCACGTGGAGTGTGGGAACGCCGTCTTCGACACTCAGGTCGTGGTGTCGATGGGCCGGACGCGCGCCTGGGGTAGAGGGGCCTAACAAGCAAAGTAGGGGCGACCCGTTCCAACGCGAGAGTGGGGACAAGAAAGTATGTGATCCACTGTCAAAAAACGAAGGAGAGTTGCCTCCGGGCGGTGTCATTCAGGTTTCTTTGGATTTTTCGTTGACAGTGGTCAGCTACCGTGACTAAAGTGCGACAATGCAGCTAATGGGGACGTCTTGTCGACAAGGTATTGGAAATGCGCGTCTACCAGATAAGCGTGGTTGTGTTGGCATCGCTTCTCTGTGGCTTCGGCGCCTACTGGGCGGGGCGTGCAACATCGGGGTCGCTGAATGCCACGCCTGTCATGCGATCGCATGAAGCTGCTGTCGTCGCCCCACCGCTGACAACAGACGACATCGGGGTGGTTTGGGAGTCGGAAGCAGTGACGATTCCGGTGGTGGTAAAAAAATGCTACCGACCGGGAACTATTGATACTTGATATATCATCAGATTGCCAGTGCAGACGTATCGTCCGATACCAGAAGAAAATACCTGCCCGTGGTCAGTTCATCGTAGAAGTTGAGATGAACCTGACCGACCGGATTCCCTCTGAGGTGGGTCGTCTGTGGCGTCCGATCGAGTTTACACTTGTTGCGCAAATTGATGGGATGGGACGGGGCTGGTCGAACACGAAACTCAAAGTCGTGGGGACGTGTCGGAGTCGACTCGCAGTTAAGCCTGTCCACCTGAACTTCGGTGAGTCGAACGTCGCCGGAAAACCCCCGCTCAGTAGGACGGTCGAAGTGCACTTGTCCGATCCGACCGATCGGTTGACGGCCTCGTCCGGTTCGGACGTGATCGGGGTGTCCGTGGCTCGCGACGTCGAGGGGGTCGCTGTGTTGACGGTGACACCTAACACTTCCCGCTTGCCGGGACCATTCTCGGGAACGGTCACGGTCGAGGCTCGCGGGGTAGATGGACGCCGGACGGGGGCGGCGACGGTCTCGGTCGAAGGTGCAATTCGTGAGGATGAGCCAGAGAGCCGGCCTGCACCGAGGGGCAACCGATGAACCTTCTGCGTGGTCGCGCCACAGGCCGGGGTGTTTCAATAGTCGTCCTGGTCGGATCGGTTATGGCGAGCACGGCCTCGGGGGTCGAGGACGACCTCGACCGGACCCTGGCCCAGCTCCGCCGGCACCAAGAGGGCGTCAAGACCGTGCGCCTTCGGGCCCAGGGGATGCGGCTCGTCGTGAAGGGCGGAAAGACCGCCAGGTTCGGGCCGAGCACTTCGGGCATCAAGGGCCCCAACCCGCCCGTGGATGAAATCACCGAGTTGAAGCAGGATTTCCTCCTCGATTTCGCTAGGCTGCGGTATAGGCATGCGTACGAGGTGAAACTCAACAACAAGCTCGAGTCGTGGGTTCAGGTATTCGACGGCGAAAAGATCTACGGCGCGAAAATCGACGTACCAATCGACCAGATCGATGACATCCGTCCAGCGACGATGAGCATTATATCTGGTGGAGATAAGGTTAACTATTATAACTCAGATTGGTGGCCATTTTTCCTGTGCCAGGGGTTTATACTGAGCAATTTCGATCAACGATACTATAACCATGATTTCAAACCTCTGATTGATAAGAGTGGCTTGTTCTATCGCCGGCAATCGCAAATCCGGGACAGGCTATGCGGTGTGATCCAGACGTTCCCGGCTGGCAGTAAGGAGTCCTCCCACCAGTTCGAGTATACAATTGATAAGGATACCGGAGTTGTACTGAGGCAGGTCGAGTTGATTGGCGGCAACAGGCATGTTCAGATTGATATCGAGTATTCCGGGTTTGACGGGCGGCCCATCCCGAAGGGATGGATGAACGAATCGTTCGTGTCGGGTTCCTCTCGGCCTTGGAAGTCGGAATCGTTAACGGTTACGGCGGTCGAGCTGAATGCCGAGTTCCCCGATGCGATCTACCACCTGATTCCTCAGCCCGGGACGGTCGTCACCGAACAGCGATTCCCGAGCGGACCGATCGAAATGCTAAAAAATGCTGCTGAAAAAAAGACTATATACCAGGCCGACGAGTCCGGGCGCCTTGTCGAAGGCGATGTCGTGAACGGTGAGTTTCACCCCAAGCACACCTACCTTTGGTGGTGGATCTCTGGTGGAGCTGTATTGATTGTCCTGGTCGGATGGGGCGTGTATCGACGACGTTCGCGTTCACGTGCCCATCATCCCTCGTAACAGGAGCGCATGGATGACCGGACGAACCAGACTGATGGTGATCGCGGCCGCCTGTGCCGCGGGTTTGACTCTTGGCTGGCACCAGACCAGCAGCGGTGCTAACGGGGTCCCGACCTGTAGCTCGTGTCACTGCGCGACTGCCTCGGCCTGGTTAACAAAACCTAGTTCCACAACATCGACCGGCACCATCGTACTCACCACGTACGACCAGAATAATCCCAACCTATTCGGCACGGTCGAGACGGATGCAAGGTGGGATACACTCTCTCTCGTTTCTGCAAGTGTCTGCGCAATCTACGATCTTCATGCACTGGCCGATAACAATCAGCACCGGCAGTGGATATTCGATAATATATCCTGGTCCGCTCAATGTTCCGGTGCAGCGACGTCCGGGTACATTGCATACATCTACTCCGCTAGTCCGAATTATTCGATCGGAGAACTCGCAAGTCGGTACGATTGTGGTGCCCAGTAGGAGGAAGACCGGAGGCGTGTCATGACACCCAGGCACTCGAATCTCGCTGGCGGCCAACCCGGACTGACGATCATCGAATTACTCGTGGTCATGGCGATCCTTTCTTTGCTCGTCGGGTTGAGCCTCTCAGGCGTCCAGCGCGTCCGCGTGGCCGCGACGCGGGCGCAGTGCCTGAACAACACCCGCCAGATTGCTCTGGCAGTGCATAGCTATGCCATCTCGCACCAGCGGTTGCCGACGGGTTACACGCCTGCGGGGGCCCGCGACCTGTATCACAACCTCGGCTGGCAGGCCCGGGTGCTGCCGTACCTGGACCAGCAACCACTATGGGATCAGATTGAAAAGGCATTCGCCCTGGCCCCGAATGGCGACATGTTCTCCCCCCCGCACTCCACCGTTCTTGCCACCGTACTTCCGATCTTCGGATGCCCGGCAGATTCCCGCGTCCGCACTTGGCAGTTGGCTTACACCCACAAGCCTGTTGCCTTGACCTCTTACCTCGGCGTGGTGGGGACCGATCAGAGCCAATGTAACGGCACGCTCTACGTCGATTCCGCGGTCAGGATCGGGGATATTGCCGACGGGACGAGCCAAACACTCCTGCTTGGGGAGCGCCCGCCGTCCACTGACTTCGTGTTCGGGTGGTGGTACCGCGGGCTAGGCCAGCAGGAGGACGGTTCGGCCGACATGGTGCTCGGCGTCCGCGAGCAGGATCTGATACCCGCATGGTACACGTGTCCGCGGGGACCCTATCAGTTCGGGCCAGGGCGGGTCGACAACCAGTGTGACATGTTCCACTTTTGGTCCATGCACCCGGGCGGGGGCACGTTCGCCTTCGCGGACGGGTCTGCCCGACTCATCCGGTATGAGGCCGCCTCAGTCATGCCCGCCCTGGCTACCCGAGCCGGGAGGGAAACTGTATCCTTGCCCGACTAACGGAATGAGGCTCATGAGGCGCCCGGTGTGAAATCAGCTATCGGCGTTTGTGCTTGTGGTTTTGCTTGTCGGCCGCGACCGGATATCACCGGTAGCCCACGGATGGGATCTACAGCCTGGACTCGCAAAAGGAGGAGCAGCAGATCAAACGCGCCCGGGTCGCGCTATACGCCCCGAACGTCAAGGGCGATTTTAGCCCGTACACACCGGCGTAGCTTTGGTTGGAGAAGTCGAACGGGGATACCGAACTATGCAAGTACGACAAGGTTCGTCTCAACATCCCTGAAGTGGATGCGAAGCTATTCCAGTTCGAGGAAATGCCTCCGCTGTGGAAGAAAGTAACGATCCCGGTACCCCACCAAAAAATGACCGCCGTTCGACACCCGGGCACTCCCCATGATGATCGCCATCTGGTAAGCTCGTCGGGTACGCACCGCGTACCAGGCGCTCGCGCGAAGACATCTCACGCGCGCGACAGGTTCCGCCTTTTACGAGAACAGAAGGTGATCCGTGGTCCGCATCTCCGGAAGGCTCGTTGCGGGCCTGCTCTTGGCGCTGCTGGTCGGCACCTCTCTGGTCGCGCTCGACGGGCCGAAGACGCCGCCGAAAGAGCAAGAAGCCGGGAAGTTGAGGGCGGTCCCTCTCGGGGCGATCAAGATCCCTCTTCGAGACGTGCAGCAGGACGACGACTACTCGTGCGGCGCGGCCTCGCTCATGTCGATCTGTTCCTACTACAACGTCGGCCCGAAGGACCTGGCGGACTTCAAGCGGGAACTCCACACGGACCCGGAGGAGGGGACGTATTACCTGGACATCCAGAAGTACGCCCGGCAGCTGGGCCTCAAGGCGGAGATCAAGACGGAAATGTCGACCGACGCGCTGAGGGGGTATCTCGACAGGGGGATTCCGGTGATCTGTTCGATCCAGGCGTGGGGCGAGACCGGGGCGGACTACACCAAGGACGACAACGGCCACTACGTCGTGGCGATCGGGTACGACGAGGGCCACATTTACTTCATGGACCCGGTGGCGAATAACGAGGGCGCCCGGGCGAACCCGCGCTACGGCTACCTGACCCGGGCCGAGTTCCTCAAACGCTGGCACGGGGATGAGGGGACGAAAAAGAAGCCCGAGCTTCAAAAGCGGGTCGGAATCGCGATCTTCCCGGACCCCGAGAAGGCCACGCCCTTACTCCAGGCGCGGGAGATCGAGTGAGACCGAATCGGGTGGACGTGTTGTGGGTCCCGCGTGGGCCTCGAGGACTCGACCCACCCTACGAAGAG
>JAQGHQ010000468.1 GCA_028288765.1 Gemmataceae bacterium
GGAGTTGGGGCACATCCACATCGACTTCGTGCGGTCGGCCGGCGGGTGGGAAGTGGAGCAGATCTGGATGTGCCGGTAGCCCGGGCGGACGGCTTCATTTCACCACATCCTCCCTCCCTCGCTTCCCTGGCCGCATAGCCGACGGGAACACCCACTGCCACTCCCACGCCCGATCCGCCCCGGGAAGCTTCCGACCGCTCGCGTCCGGCATCGATCAGGTGGGCCACCAGGCCCGGCAGAGCCGCGGCCCCGGGAGCATGGTCACACTTTCCGGGAAGGGGGAGCACGCGGCCGATCTGCGGTCACAAGGTCTCCGTCACTTCTCTTTCTTCGGCTCGGCGTCCTCTTTTACTTCGGTCACCCTCGCCTTGCCGAGAGTGGTCTTGACCAGGGCCAGGGCCTTCAGGCAGTCGTCCTTGGTGTCGTACCCCTTGGGCGGCATGGCGATCACCTTCCCGTCCGCGTCCTTCACCCGCCACCGGTAGTCCCCGGCCTTGTCCTTGAACACCTCGACCGTCCCGACGTCGCCCTTCTTGTCCTTCGGTTGAGCCGGCGCCTCGGTGGGGATGCAGGCGGCGACCAGGCCGGCCAACGCACCCGACAGAGCCAGACCTCGCACGATCTTCGACATGGGATTTCCTCCAAGAACTTTGGTGGAGAGATGGGGCGCCCCCGTTCAAGCCGGGGAGGGTGATTATCGCCACGCCGGGACCGGGGAGCAACCGACCACCTTTTCCTTGCCCCAGGGCGACCCGCCGGGCACACTGTTATCCATGCTCCCGCCCCTGATCAGCAACTACACCCCGCCCGCGGTACGCAAGGGCGACGTCGTCACCTGCCTGTACCGGGACTGTGACTGTGTGGTGACCGGTATCCCTATCGGGCGGATACTCTGGCCCAGGGTCCGCGGGCGATCGAGCCGGGGTGGGTCCGGACTGTGGGTCAACGAAACGCTCGTCCGGGCGATCCGGACGGAGCGCGCGGCCGCCCTCAATGAACTGGCTCGGGGTGCGGGTGGTGCCGTTGGAGAAGGCGGAGAAGAAAAGGGAGCAGTGAGGCGGTCGGATTAGGTCGTGTCTCCCCACCCTCAGATCGCGTCGGTGACCGCGATGCACTCCATCGGCCCGAGACACACCGGGCACTCCTCCTGGCGGGGTACCCTGATCCGGTAGCCGTCCGGATACAGAAAACTCCCGAGCGACTGCATCCGGCCTACGCAACCGCAATAACTACAACGGAGCTGACCCACGGCACTGAGGCCGCCGACCGGCTGGCCGACCGGCTGCCAGTCGTCCTCCGGGGTCCACTGCTCGATCTCGATCTCCTGACCCGAGATCCCGTGAACCTTCACCAGGCGAGCAGTCCGGACGGGTCCGGGCAGTGCAGTCACACGACTGCCGCCGCGCGCCTCCGTGATGCGGTGCATTGTCCCGCATCCGGCGCAGAATTTGGGTCGTTTCCGCGTACACCACCCCGGCCGCGTCCCAGAATGTTGACCCGCCGAGCTCCACAACGAGGGGACACCGATCGCACCGGTAGGTCTGCCAACCCCCGCCCATCCGCAAACCCTCCCCTGCTACACTCCATCCACCGCCCGGCACCGCGTCAGCGGGATGGGTCCGGTGCCGCCAAGGCCAGCCGAACCCATGCGGCAAGCATGCTTCGGCCGGTGAGCGTGACTCGCTCCCCGGATTCATCCGACCCTGGCAGCCCGAGCCAACTCGCTAGCGTTTCCGCGCGCAGCTCCGGGTGGAACTGCAACCCGTAAACCCGGTCCCCGATCCGGAATGCATCCGAGTGCGGGTGTCTGCGGCTGGAAGAATTGGCCAAATTGACTGCCCCCGGTGGAACGGTGAACGTCTCGCAGTGGTATTGGTAGATCATCCCACCTGCTGGGACCTGCTGCAGCAGCGGGTCCTGCCGTCCGGCATCCGTCAGCGACAACTCACCCAGCCCCTCGTCGATATTTCTCGATCGATTAGGGGCCGACAGATGGCCTCCATACAGGTGGGCGAGAAGCTGTGCTCCGTGGCACACCCCAAGGACGGGAAGCCCCCGTTCGATGGCAATTCTGGCCCATTCCTGCTCGCGGGCGTAACAGGACGCGCTTGCCCGATCTTGGCCGTCACCCATCAGGATGAGTCCACGGTGTCGCTCGGGATCAAACGCGACAGTGCCACCTTGGCCCCAACGGCAGACGATATCAGATTGGCACTCAGCCTGTTCCAGCACATCGGGCACTTGCCCGGCGTCGTCAGCGTTATCCGCGCAGACAACAAGGAATCTGGGGAAGCTTGAAGTGTCCGGCATCGCCGGGGCTCCTCGAAATCCCGCTTTTTCCCCACGAGGATACCCGCCGCCCCCGGCCCCCGCAACCCTCAGGCCAGCGACCTGATCCGTACCGCCACCAGCGGCGGATCTTCCGCTTGCCCGAGAGCCAGCGGCGGATGGCGCGAGTCGAGACGGGCAAGGCCTCCGCCATCTTCGACTGCCACCGGGGGCCATAGAGCCGTTCACCGATCTCGCGAAGTTCGGTGGGTGTCACTCGGCGCGACCGGATTCGGTCCAGCGTCTTCTTCAAACGGGTACGGTTAAAAGAAGAAGCCGGCGGCCGAAGCCACCGGCTTTCGTTGATAGGTTTGGGGACATGCGGTCAGGTGTGGGGATGGGCCAGGGGAAGTCGGCCCGCTTGTTGTTCGCGATCGGAGTGAGATGCACGAAGCGTGCCAATTGCGCCACTCCCAAATCCGCCTGATCCCAGGGGATTCTCTCCCGAACGGGGTTGTAACCCTTACCCGCCCGGAAAGGTTTACCGCCGGTCGGTGTGCAACCTCGTACCTCACGCCTGTCGGCGGCCGGTGATCCAGCCCAGGGCGAACCCGAGCCCAACGGCTACCCCGATGGCCGCCCACGGAGTCCGAAGGACGGCCGTGATCGGCCTCTCTGGTCCAGCCATACTTAGGTCGGGGATGAGGCCGCCATCGTCAGCCCACCGCTGGTAGGCCTTCTCCATCTGGGCCGCGTCCGCCCCCGTCTCGCTCGATTTCCGCCGCATTCTGCACCTCCTGCTGGATGGGCGATTCTGTCAGTCCCGGGCCTCCTCGGTCTCGGCCGGTGGGAAGGCGTCCTGGAGCTGGCTGCCGTCAAGTCGGTAGGCGAGTGGACGTTTCCCCCGTACCGCTGGCACGTCTTCATCGCCTCGATCAGTCCGCCCGCTTCCGCGAGACGTTTGGGACCGGGTCGCCCGAGGTCCCGCGGGCCAGACGCTCAGCCTCTCCCTCGCTGCCGATGCCCGCCTGGACCAGCGGCTGTGCCCCCGGCCGCAGCCGCTCCATCTGATTCCATTCGGCCTGCTCGCACACGGAGTTCGGGCCGACCACCTCGCCCCGGGCCACCGCCTGGTAGATCACCCACGACTTGTCTTGGTCGAATTTCTGCATCTGCTCCTCCTCACCGCCGGGCGTTCAGAGGCGTCTCTCCATTTTCCGCTGTCGGCGGAAGGGATGATACAACCGATCGATTTTGAGTTGGTCGCGTCAGGTGCCCGGAGCGGTTCAGCCGCGACGCGGCCGAACGTCGAGCGAGCCGCGGAGGGATCGGCCCGCAGGGAGACGCCCGAATTCGCCCCCGATCGCCCGGTGGCCTACGCCCGCTCCCCCACCGGGGTCTCCCCTCGCTTGCGGAGGAGGGCGAGGGCGACCGCGATGGCCAGGATCAGGGCCGACAGGACCCCGAGCTCCCAGAGCAGGGGTTCGATCGCCGTGCCCCCGGTCGTCCCCGATTTCCCGAGGGCGGCCGTCACCACCAGGACCCGGCGGATGACGGCGATCAGCCCGACCAGGAGGAAGGGCGCCGGCACCAGGGCCCGCTCGCGGAAGGAGACCTGGACGGTGTAGAGCAGTTCGACCACCAGCAGGATGAGGAGGAGGCGGTCGAGTCGGCCGACGATGTCGGCGTCGTGGGGGCCGTCCCGCAGGCTCCCCACCGCCTCCCTGAATGCCCCGACCAGCAGGACCCCGGCGGTCCCGGCCAGGAGGACGGCGAGGCCGAGGTAGATGACGTCCTCGACCGCCGTGAAGGCCCGAGCGATC